>NZ_JAASJR010000010.1:0-140780 GCF_019731275.1 Lysinibacillus sp. K60
GAGAGGAAGAACTTTCGATTCTTTTACTATGTGAAATAGCTGATGTTTCGCGTGCAGCTTACTATAAGTGGTTAAGTCGCAAGCCTTCTAACAGAGAAGTTGAAAATGAAGCCATTTTAAAGGACATTCATCTCCTTTACCAACAAGTAGATGGTATTTACGGCTATCGTCGTACAACGTTGACAATCAATCGTCAGCGAAAAGAAAATAATCAAACGATGGTTAACGAAAAGCGTATTTATCGTTTAATGCAGATTAGTGGATTGAAGTCTGTTATTCGTAGAAAGCGCAAGCCTTATCGTAAATCCCCAGCACATCATGTGGCGGAGAACGTATTAAATAGAGCATTTACATCGAAAAAGCCAAATGAAAAATGGTGTACAGATGTCACAGAGTTTAAGTATGGAAATGGGAAAAAAGCTTATTTAAGTGCAATTATCGATTTATATGATGGTTCAATTGTGAGTTATGTGTTAGGTCATTCGAATAATAATTCCCTTGTTTTCAAAACAATAAAATTAGCTATTCAATCATTACAATCAGGCGAACAGCCCTTAATACATAGTGATCGAGGTTTTCAATATACATCAAAGGAATTTAAGCGAATTGTGGAAACTGCCAATATGACACAGAGTATGTCCCGTATTGGTCGATGTATTGATAACGGACCAATTGAATCATTTTGGGGCACATTGAAGTGTGAGAAATATTATTTACATAAGTACGATTCATATGAAGAGTTAAAACTAGCGATTGATGATTATATTCATTTTTATAATTACGATCGTTATCAGAAAAGGTTAAGCGGCTTGAGTCCGTTAGAATTCAGGACTCAAGCCGCTTAATACATTTTTTATTATTTCCACTGTCTACTTGACGGGGTGCAGTTCACATAATATGTCTGGTCTATTAATTTTAATAGGGTTGAAAGTTGTCATTCCAAGATAAGGAACTCTTTTTTACTCACACTTTATTTAAATTCTAATTCTCCATCATAAGCCAGCATGCCGCCTTCAAGGTTGGTTACATCAAATCCTTGTGCCTCTAAGTAAGCACACGCATTGGCAGAACGAGCCCCAGCCTTACATACAATAATATATGGCTTTTCTACATCTAATTCCTCTAAACGTTCAGGGATAGTTCCGAGTGCAATATGTTGAGCACCTGGGATCATGCCATGTGCTACTTCATCCTCTTCACGAACATCGATAATATATAGGTCCTCATTTGCATCTAACAGATCTAATAATTGTGTTGTTTCCATTGTTTTCATAAACTTTGTCCTCCAAAATATAAAATTCCACTATCATTATAGCTTGTAGCAAAAAAAACAGCCAGTGTGAGTACACTAACTGTTTAACAAACTTATTATACTTCTGTCTCTAAAAACTCAATTTGTTTTGCTGGTACGAATGTAGAAATGGCGTGCTTGTAGATTAGGTGCTGCTTATTTTCAGCATCAAGTAGTAATACTGTAAAATTATCATATGATTTCACAGTCCCTTTTAACTGAAATCCGTTTAACAGAAATACAGTTACAAAAACACTGTTTTTACGTAGTTGGTTCAAGAACGTATCTTGCAAATTGATTGATTTCATCAAATAGCCTCCCTACTAACTTTCTACCTCTTCATTCCTATAGTAGCATGTTCTACCAATTTATCAATTAGTAATTTTTAGAAATTTTTCTTATTTCTTATAATCGATCATCAGGCGTAATAAAATGGACATCCATTTTATTACGGAAATAAGTAAGCTGTCTTTTTGCATAGCGACGGGAATTTTGTTTTAAGCTATCAATGGCTTCCTCTAGGGTACATTTACCATCTAAATAATCATATAATTCTTTATACCCGATGGCTTGTATAGACTGCACACCACGGATATTTTGCTGCCATAATCCCTTCACCTCTTGCAGAAGACCATTTTCCATCATTAAATCAACACGACGATTAATACGGTCATATAGCACGTCACGAGACATGTTTTGACCTAACCCTAAAATAACATGTTGGTAAAGGGGTACTTCCCCTCGATTTTGCGCTTCAGCTGCTTTTGATACCCCGCTTAATTCCAGCATTTCTAATGCACGAATAACACGACGTGTATTGTTTGGATGGATTGTCTCCGCTGTTTGAGGGTCTAGTTGCTTTAATTTGTCATGCATTGCCTCAGGGCCAAGCTTTGCTAATTCCTCATAGTAGGCTTTTCGTGCTTCTTCATCTACTTTTTCATCAGTAAATTGGAAATCATAGAGGACAGCTTGTACATATAAGCCAGAGCCCCCTACTATTATAGGTAATTTTTGACGAGATTGAATTTCCGCGATCTTCGCACGTACTAATTTTTGATAATCTGCTACCGAAAAAGATTCTGTAGGCTCTAAAAAGCTTAGTAAATGATGAGGAACGCCCTCCATCTCTTCTTCGGTAATTTTAGCTGTCCCAATATCGAGCCCTTTATAAACTTGCATGGAATCACCATTAATGACTTCACCGTTATATTTTTTGGCTAGTTCAATGCTTAATGCCGTTTTACCAGAGGCAGTCGGCCCCACTATTGCTACGACCTCTGCCTGCTGCAGTTTAGTTTCTATCATATTTTTCTAACCACCGTAATAAAACTTGAAAGACCGCTTCTTGATTGTCTTCATTTAAAATTTCATGTCGTTTATCCTCGAATAAATAAACCGTTACATCCTCTACACCCACTGCTGCTAACTGTTCAGCAACTTTGTAAACGCCTAGCCCCTGTTCACCAACTGGATCTTTACTGCCACTAATCAAGAGAATAGGGAGGCCTTTTCTTACTTTTGCTAATTCTTTTTTACGATTTAGTGTGGCAAAGCCAGTTGTCAAATCCACGAAAAATTGATTCGTTGGAATAAAGCCACAATAGGGATCATCGATATACCTTTGCACCTCTTGTTGTACTGAACATAACCAATCATAGGCAGTCTTCGGATTGGAAAATTGCTTATTAAAGCTACCAAAGCTCAATTGATTTAACAGCTTACTTTCAGTTTCTTTTCCTAGTCCCTTAGCTAAAGCCTTAGCTACTAGATTTCCTACAGCATGCAAGGCTGTCACATTTCCAGTGCCACAGAGAATAACATTGTCTACTTGCTCTCCATATAATTGAATATAGCGTCTAGTAATGAAGGAACCCATACTATGGCCAAAGAGAATAAATGGTACATTAGCGTATGGTACGTGAAGTTGTGTAATCACTTCATGAGCATCTTTTACAACACGCTCAAAGCCGTTTTCTTCAGCAAAAAAGCCCAATGTCCCATTATATGCTGCCGTTTCACCATGCCCACGGTGATCGTGCATCGTCACAACATAGCCTGCTGCGTTAAGTGTTTTTGCAAAGGTTAAATAGCGACCGCTGTGCTCTGCCATGCCATGCAAAATGTGAATATGTCCAATACATGGCGTTGAAGGCTCCAATGTTCGAGTGAAGACAAATTGTTCATCCGACATTTGAATATAACGCTCCATCCCTTACTCCCCTTCTTTCACAAAATTTGTTGCATCGTTAATGGCTTGCTCTAATTCAGCAATATACCTATTTTTTTGTTCCTCCGTATAATTTAAACGTTGTTGCATCACTTGAATCACTTGCTGTTTATAAAGCTTTACTGCTTCAATATCGAAGTATAATAAACCAGTCCGACGAATAAAGAAGTCGCTTGGTGTATAGACCATTTCGGCTTCAATGCCATACAGTAGCATCGCATGTAAGGCAAGAGGCATTGTACTGCCATGTTCATGTAAAAATTTCACGCGATCGAATAAGGCATCTACATTCGTGCCATACTTTTGTACGAGATGCTTGGCTTCGTCATAATTTAAGCCATACTGTACGCCTTCTCGTGCTTTATAGGCAATATAGTCAGGGAAATTAATAGCGTTGATTCCCTTTGCACCAGAAAGTGCTAGCTCACGTGTTAAACAGGCACTTGCATGCTTGTAGCGACGGGCCTTCACAATTTTATCCACAATCGTTTCAGCCATTTGGCGATAGCCCGTTAGCTTTCCACCCGCAATCGTCATTAAACCACTTGGCGCTGTCCAAATTTCATCTTTCCTTGAAATTTCTGATGGATCCTTGCCTTTTTCATAAATCAGAGGTCGGACCCCTGCCCAAGAGGATTCAATTGTGTCTCTTGTGATAGTAGCAGTTGGAAAGATCTTTTTTGCAGCCTCCATTAGATAATCCACATCTTGCTGTGTTGCCACTGGATGTACAGGATTACCTTCATAGACAGTATCCGTAGTCCCTACATAGGTTTTGCCATCTCGTGGAATGGCAAAGGCCATACGACCATCAGCAATATCAAAATAAACAGCTTGCTTTAGCGGAAAATCCTTTTGTTTGAAGACAATATGAACGCCCTTTGTTAGACGTAATTGCTTGTTATCTGCTACTTTATCTTTTTGTCGTACGTCATCAACCCAAGGACCTGTTGCATTCACAATTTGGGCGGCATGGACATTGAGCATTTTCCCTGTCACATGATCCCTCACTTTAATGCCAACAAGCTTTTTCTTTTCGTAGATAAATTCCGTCATTTCAGCATAATTGAGGCAAAGCGCTCCATATTCTACAGCCTTTTTTAATACTTCAATTGTTAGGCGGGCATCATCTGTACGGTATTCTACATAATAGCCACCGCCGACTAAGCCCTCTTGATTGAGTAAAGGCTCTAATGCCAAGGTTTCCTGAGCATTTAACATCGTTCTACGTTCATGTTTTTTGACACCTGCCAAGCGGTCATAGACCTTTAATGCCATAGATGTTGTGAAGGGACCGAGTGAACCCTTTTTATATAATGGTAATAGCATTTTTTCAGGCGTTGTGACATGTACAGCATTATCATAAACAATTTCACGCTCTCGCCCTACTTCGGCTACAACTCCTACATCAAATTGCTTTAAATAACGTAAACCACCGTGAATCAATTTGGTTGAACGGCTCGACGTACCAGCTGAAAAATCCTGCATATCAATTAATGCAACAGAAAGGCCTCTTGATGCGGCATCTAATGCAATTCCTGCACCTGTAATACCGCCACCAATTACTAATACGTCAAAGCTATAGTGCTCTAGATAATATAAAATTTTTGGTCGCTGCTCAAATGAAAACATACCTTTCTCCCCCAATAGCTATGATTTAAAAATTCGTGTTGCCTCTACAGCCTTCTGCCATCCTGTGTACAGAGCTGTGGCTTGTTCTTCATCCATGTGAGGTTGATAGGTTTCCCCACTCACCCATAATGCCGATAAAGCCTCTTGGTTTGGCCAGAAGCTTGTCGCCAGCCCCGCTAAATAGGCTGCACCGAGTGCTGTTGACTCATTCAATTTTGCTAGCTCTACTTGTAGCTGTAAAACATCACTTTGGAACTGCATTAAAAATTGATTTTTGACAGCTCCACCATCTACACGCAGTACTTCAATCGGAGTACCTGCTGCTTCTTCCATTGCGTCTAGTACATCTTTCGTTTGATAGGCTAATGATTCTAGTGTTGCTCGAATAAAATGTTCTTTTGATGTTCCACGTGTTAACCCAAAAATTGCGCCACGTGCATCTGTATCCCAGTAAGGCGTACCTAGCCCAACAAAGGCAGGGACAACATAAACCCCATCGGTATGATCTACTTTTCTAGCATAGGTTTCAGAATCCTCTGCTGTACGGATCATCCTTAGTCCATCGCGTAGCCATTGAATAGCTGATCCTGCTACGAAAACGCTACCTTCCAATGCATAGGTCACTTTCCCATCTATTCCCCACGCAATGGTTGTCAATAAACCATTTTCTGATGTCACTGCCTGCTTTCCTGTATTTAATAGCATAAAGCAGCCAGTGCCATACGTGTTTTTAGCCATTCCTTTGCTAAAACAAGTTTGTCCAAAAAGTGCGGCTTGCTGATCACCCGCAATCCCAGCTATCGGAATTTTTTCTCCAAAAAATATACTTGGAGCCGTTTCTGTATATATTTCTGATGAATTTCTCACTTCTGGAAGCATGGAAATTGGGATAGCTAAAAGCTCACAAAGTTCCTCATCCCACTTCAATTCATGAATATTGTAGAGCATTGTTCGAGCTGCATTTGAGTAATCGGTCACATGAGCCTTTCCCTTTGATAATCGCCAAACAATCCACGAATCAATCGTCCCAAATAATAAATCGCCATTGTCTGCCTTTTCACGAGCACCTTCAACATTATCTAAGATCCATTTAATTTTTGTCGCTGAAAAATAAGCATCTAAGCGAAGCCCTGTCTTTTGCTGAAAATGTTCTTCATGTCCTTGTTCTTTTAAGGTATTCACAATGTCCTGTGTTTGGCGTGATTGCCAGACAATCGCATTGTAAATCGGCTGACCTGTGTGTTTATCCCACACCACTGTTGTTTCGCGCTGATTGGTAATACCAATCGCATGAACCTCACTTGCTTCATGGCCACTTTCGGTTAATACTGCCGCAATAACGGACAAGATAGAACCCCATATTTCATTGGCATTATGCTCTACCCAGCCAGCCTTTGGAAAAATTTGTTGAAATTCTTTTTGTGCTACATGAACAATTTGACCTTTTTTATCAAATAAAATGGCTCTTGAACTTGTCGTTCCTTGATCAATCGCTAAAATAAATTCGCCCATCCATTTTCCCCCTCTTCCTTACATAACCCGTTTGAACATTTTTTCCACTTCATATGATGTAAAGTGAATAAGCACTGGACGTCCGTGTGGGCATGTAAATGGATTATCTGCATTGCGTAAATCACGCAGCAATGTTTCCATTTGCTCTTTTGTTAAATAATGATTGGCTTTGATTGACTTTTTACAGCTCATCATAATCGCGGCTGCCTCACGTAGTTTTTTGATATCAGCCTTTTTAGTTGTCAGCACCTGTTCAATTAAATCCTCAATGATTTCCTGTTCCTCCCCTTGTGGGAACCAACTCGGATGCTCACGTACAACAAAAGATGACTGTCCAAATTCCTCTAAAAACACGCCTACAGCTTCTAATTCATGCCTGTGTTCTCGTAAGATCAGTGCTTCATCGGCTGCATAATGGAATGTTAGTGGTAACAATAATGCCTGACGTTCATGAGGATTAACTTGACCGACTTTTTCACGGAAGAATTCGTATTTAATGCGTTCCTGAGCAGCATGCTGATCAATTAAATAAAAACCATCCTCCATTTGCGCGACAATGTATGTGCCATGTATTTGCCCCACTACTTCGAGTTCAGGAAAGGGTTCCTTTGTAGGCATTTCTTCCAATATTTCCGACTGTGCAGCTATTGTTACTTCATCAATTGTTTCAGCCTCTATTTGTGGTGTAAGCTGCCAACTTTCATCTCGAACCGTAGAAATAGGCTTAGGCTCAACTATCTGTTCAAGATTGTTTTCTTGAATGGTTTGGACATCATATAATTTTTCTACGATGGCATTCATTTTCTCCACATCAATCTTTGGAGCAGGCTTCCATATGTTTAATTGTTCAGTAGCTGGTTTAACTATTTTTTCTTTCTTTTCCATTTGTGGAACTCGAATAATGTTGCGTATTGTTTCACGAATGGTTTCCTCTATTAACTTCAAAAGCTCAGCCTCTTTACTTAAACGAATTTGATGTTTTGCAGGATGCACATTCACGTCTGTTAAGTAAGGATCACCCTCTATATATAGAACAACTATTGGGAAGCGCTCGATAGGTAAATACGTATGGTAAGCATCTACAATAGCCTTTTGTACTAAATAATGCTTGACCCAACGACCATTGACAAATAGAGTCATATAATTTTTAGAAGCACGTGTTACCTCTGGTAAGGATGCAAAGCCAGAAATTCGATAATCATGTGACTCGCCTTGGAATGGCACCATTTTCTTGGCATTATGTATTCCATAAATAGCTGCAAGCACTTGTTGTACATCTCCTCGGCCATTTGTTTGCAGTAATTGTTGACCATTATGCAATAATCTGAATGCTATTTGTGGGTTACCAAGTGCGAGGCGATTCATCAGGTCTATTGTATGCCCAAGTTCGGTTTGAATGGTTTTCATATATTTTAAACGGGCGGGTGTATTAAAGAATAGCTGGGAGACTGTTAAATCAGTCCCTTTACGCAACGGACCAGGTTTATGAGTGAGGATATGTCCACCTTCAAGGTCTAAATGTGTTCCGGATTCACCATTTGATGTAATCAATGTCATTTTAGAAACAGAGGCAATGGATGCTAGAGCCTCACCACGGAAGCCAAGTGTTCGAATACGAAATAAATCATGTTCCTGATGAATTTTACTAGTAGCATGACGAGAGAATGACATTAGTGCATCCTCTTCATCCATACCGCTACCATTATCTATTACTTGAATGGAAGTGAGACCTGCTTCTAGTAAAAAAACATCAATGGACGTACTCCCAGCATCAATAGCATTTTCCACTAGCTCTTTGACAACAGAGGCTGGCCTTTCTACTACCTCTCCTGCTGCGATTTTATTGGATAGCCATTCGTCCATAATTTGTATGTTTCCCACTAACGTATCACTCCTTTATTTTTTAGCGTTCACTAGTTCTTGCTGTAGCTCATATAAAATATTCATTGCCTGCATCGGTGAAGTACCTAGAATATTTACCTTTTCCAATTTCTTTAGCACCATTGTCTCGGCTGGGGAAATCGGTTCCTCCTCTGCAAATAAAGACATCTGTACTGGTTGTTCAGCTATCACCTGTGTTTCGGCAACTACTTCTTTCCCTGCCTCAAAGTTCTCAAGTAATACACGTGCTCTAGCTAAAATTTCCTCAGGTAATTGAGCAAGCTGTGCCACATGTATACCATAGGATTTATCAGCCGCTCCTTTTTTCACCTTATGCAGGAAAACGACCGTACCATTTTTTTCAGTGGCTGAAACATGCACATTTTGTAAGCGTGGCAAATCCTTTTCAAGTGCTGTCAATTCATGATAGTGCGTAGAAAATAACGTATTGGCCCCAATTTTATCATGAATATATTCCATCATCGATTGTGCCAAACTCATTCCATCATATGTCGATGTTCCACGTCCAATTTCATCAAATAGCATCAAGCTATTTTTTGTTGCATGCGTAATTGCATGTTGCGATTCAAGCATCTCCACCATAAATGTAGATTGCCCTGCCGCTAAATCATCAGCCGCTCCTATCCTAGTAAAAATTTGATCAGTAATCGGCAGCTTCGCTTTTTCAGCGGGTACATAGCAGCCCATTTGTGCCATAACAACAATTAATGCAACTTGGCGCATATAAGTACTTTTACCTGACATATTCGGCCCTGTAATAAGCATCATATTGTTCTGCTCTTCTAGCACACAATCGTTTGGTACATACATTTGCTTGTTCAGCATTTTTTCAACGACAGGATGGCGTCCTTCTATAATTTCTAGGGCACGTCCACCATGAAATTGCGGTTTCGTAAAGCGATATTTTTCTGAGACACTTGCAAAGCTTAGTAAAACATCCAATTCACTAATGTTTGCTGCCAGTGCTTGGACACGCGGAATATAAGCCTTTAATACATCACGAATTTCTACAAACAGGTTGTACTCCAATGTTAAGCTTTCTTCTTCAGCATTTAAAATCAATGCTTCTTTTTCTTTTAGTTCCTGTGTAATATAGCGTTCCGCATTCGCCAGTGTTTGTTTGCGCTCATAGCGTGTTAAATCTGCTAAATGAATATTTGATTTTGTAATTTCTATATAGTAACCAAAAATGCGATTATAGCCTATTTTTAAATTTTTAATGCCCGTTTTCACACGCTCTTCTTGTTCAAGTTGGGCAATCCAATCCTTACCATTACGAGCAGCATAGCGAAGTTCGTCTAAGCGTTCATTATAGCCGTCACGGATAACATCCCCTTCTTTAATGGTAATAGGGGGATTATCTGTAATCGCTTTTGCTAATAATGCCTCGACATCTGAGCATGTATCAAGCTCCGCACCTAATTGTTGTAATGTTTCTTTATTTGACCCCATCAACTGCTGTTGAATAGTTGGCACTTGGCGTAAAGAATCACGCAATTGGGCTAAATCTCGTCCACCCACATTGCCAAAAGCAACACGACCAGCCAAACGCTCTAAATCATATACTTGTTTTAAGGATGCTTGAAGCTCTGTTCGTACAAAATATTCTTCCAACAAATCCGTAACAATCGCTAGTCTAGCCTCTATTGCTGAACGTGTGGCAAGCGGTTGGTGTAGCCATTGCTTTAATTTTCGTCCACCCATCGCTGTCACGGTGTCATCTAATAGCCATAAGAGGGTACCTTTTTGATCGCCACCACGAATCGATTGAATCAGCTCTAAATTGCGCTTTGAGCTAGAATCAATGCGTAAATAATTTTTAATTTCATTAAATGTGAATGCCTGAATATGTGATAAAGATCTCATTTGCGTTTGGTCGATATAAGCTAACAATCGAAGACATGCAATTTGTAACGGTTTTGGTACAGCTTCTAGATAACTTGCTGCTTTGTCCATGGGCATTTCATTCACTTCAATTGAAAGTACGATACCAGCATTGACGGCATGCTCTGCTAATAATAGCTGCAAACTATCCGTTACAATCAGCTCTCGAATTCCGTAAGCCTGCATTTGCATTAATAAGGCTTTGCCATCGCCTTCAATAGAAGATGCTACTGCCTCACCTGTGGATAAATCTAAATAAGCATAGCCAAATGTTGTGTCATCTAATTGCTCTGCCGCTCCAATAAAATGATTAGATTTACCATCAAGAGCCTTTCCTTCCATAATTGTTCCTGGTGTGATAAGCTGAACCACTTCACGTTTGACCACACCTTTTGCTTGCTTTGGATCTTCTGTTTGTTCACAAATAGCCACTTTATAGCCTTTTTGCACAAGTGTTTCAATATAATTTTTAGCCGAATGATGCGGCACACCGCACATTGGTATTCGTTCTTTTGCGCCTGCATCTCGGCTTGTTAATGTAATTTCTAAAATTTGTGAGGCATTGATTGCGTCCTCAAAAAACATTTCATAAAAGTCACCTAATCTAAAAAATAAAAAGGCATCTTTGTAATCTTCCTTTACCTGTAGATACTGTTGCATCATTGGTGTATATGTTGTCATATCACTATTTACCTCGCTCTTGCCTTATAGATATATTTATTATAACAAAAGATACATGCGAAACGCTTCATTCACCTTTTTTAAGATGCTAGCATTTCGCATGTATCAAAAAATGATGTTTTTTAGACTTATCTTGGTCGTTCATCAGGAAACGATGAAGACTCTAACACATACCTGCCTTCTCCTTCAGAACTTGAAGAGGAGCTAGAACTAGAGCTTGATGAGGATGAAGATGAACTTTCATCATTAAGGCTCCAATCTTCTTCATAGTCTAGTGGATGGACACTAATACAAATTGTTGTTTCACCCATTACCTCAACAACTACTTCACGTTCCACTACAATTTCAAACTTTGTACCACATGGAGAGATAATCGCTTCAATACAATTTGGTTCTTGTATCACACGTACACGAACATCATCACCAACGCTAATTTCACCGTCTCGATAGTGAAGCTTCACTTTGTCTTTATAGTGAATCGTTTCAGAAAACACAGCTGTTTTCGAATGATTACTATAGGCATACCAAACATTGACATCAAATTTCCCTGTTACTTCTACAAATTTCCCGACTCTTTTTGCAGAGCAAGTGTGATTGATTACCCAGCACCCTAAAATACTTGTCGGTTTATTTGTTGGTGATAATGTTACACGTTCTTCCGTTCTCTTCTTCCCTTTGGCAACTACTGCTTTCGTCACGATTTGTCGTAAACGTTTCAGCGCAATTCCTCCTTCGACTCTTTTCACTCCATCATATGCAGGTAGCGCCCATTGGGTGAACATATATTTTTAGAGAATGAAATGGATCATTTAAAACTTTTCGATGAGAGGTCTATTATAGCAGCTGAATGCTTCAATAGAAGAAGACGTAAAAAAAGCTCGAATGACAGCATTCGAGCTTTGATTTCTATAATCTTTTAAGAGCAGCTACCTGGTTGAGTATTTTCTACGTATGAACCCGTTTCACCACGAAGCACATCGCCACCAGTTGAGCGAATAATTTCATTTGTAACATTATTTGCAATTGTATTTGAAACAAGTTGCAATAAATCATTTACATCGCCTTGTGATTCTTTAAATTGTTGCACAACAGGGATGGCATTAATTTCTTCCTCGATTTTAGCAATTTTATCTTCAATCATTTTTAGAGCTTTTTCTTTTCCTAAGTGTTGGAAATTAACCGCTTGTTTTTGTAAGCTTTTTAAGCTTGCAATACGTTCACGTACTTGTTGATTTTCGTTAATTTGCGCTTCTGCCTTTTTGAAAAATTCAACCTCTGGCGTATTTGCAATCATATGTGCAATTTCATGTGATTTTTTAATTAAATCTTCTTTTGTATATAAGACTTGTGTCATTTATGCTTCCACCTTTTCATTTTTTACGACTTCCAAAAATTCACCAGTAAGTGAATAGGATGTAGTCTCTGTTATTTTTACTTTCACTAATTGACCAATTACTTCTGCTGGTGCTTTGAAGTTAACTAAACGATTCTTCCTCGTATAGCCCGCTAACACATCGTCGCGTCGTTTACTTGTGCCTTCAACTAATACTTCGACAACCTGACCATTTAAACGCTCTAATGCTTTGCGAGAGTATTCACCCACCACTTCATTTAAACGTTGAAGACGCTCTTTTTTCACCTCTTCAGGTACATTGTCAATCATTTTTGCAGCTGGTGTACCTTCACGTGGCGAATAAATATACGTAAACGCTGCGTCAAAGCCCACTTCACGGTATAAGGACAATGTTTCCTCAAACTGCTCCTCTGTTTCATTTGGATAGCCAACGATAATATCTGTTGTTAAGGTTACTTCAGGTATTGCCGCTTTAATTCTATCCACTAAACCAAGGAAATGCTCGCGTGTATATTTACGCGCCATAATTTTTAGCACGTCATTCGAGCCAGATTGTACTGGTAAGTGAATATGCTCCACTAAGTTGCCACGCTTTGCAAGAACTTCGATTAAATGATCATCAAAGTCACGTGGATGACTCGTTGTAAATCGAATACGCGGAATATCGATCTTTCTTAATTCATCCATTAAATCGCCAAGACGATAATCAATATCCTCAAAATCTTTGCCGTAAGCGTTGACATTTTGTCCTAATAACATAATTTCTTTGTAGCCCGCTGCTGCTAGCTCACGAACTTCAGCAATGATTTCCTCTGGTCGGCGACTGCGCTCTTTACCACGTGTATAGGGAACGATACAATACGTACAGAATTTATCGCAGCCATACATAATATTAACCCAAGCTTTAATGGAGCCAAGACGTTTCTTCGGCAGATTTTCAATGACATCGCCTTCTTTAGACCAAACCTCTATGACCATTTCTTTAGACATGTAGGCTTCTTTTAAAATGTTTGGCAGACGATGAATATTGTGTGTACCAAACACCATATCGACGTGTGGATAGCTTCTTAAAATTTTATTAACCACAGATTCCTCTTGCGACATACAGCCACAAACCCCTATTAGCATCTCAGGGTTTTTTCGTTTATATTTCAGCAGGAAACCAAGTTCTCCAAATACTTTGTTTTCTGCATTTTCACGAATAGCACATGTATTTAGCAAGACAACGTCAGCCTCTTCAATCACCTCTGTTGGTGTGTAGCCTAGCTGCATAAAAATTCCGGCCATTACTTCTGTGTCATGCTCATTCATTTGGCAGCCATAAGTACGAATATAGAAGGTGCGACCTTTGCCCATTCCTGCGAACTCTTCTGCAATGCTAAAATCCTTATGATACTTCACATCTTCTTTCCCACGTTTTTTAGCATCTTTTAAGGATGGAGCTGTAAAGACCCTCTCAAAATATTTACTATAATCCTTTTCAGGCTTGTCTTCTTTTTTTGGTTGATTGACTTGTTGATTAGCTAAGCGTTGTTCCTCATTCATCGCAATCAGGTAACTCCTTTCAAACGAAATCCATGCACTTGAATTCCCATTTTATTATTATACTGAATAGTTGATACTTCCTACAAGGTTTGCGCCTCAAATGTCGAGGTTTCGACTTAATTATATGAAGCTAGGCGTAATTATCCATCAGCTCTGGCGTTCTATCCTGAAAGTTTTAATGACCTATCCATCAGTTCACATTTGCTATCTATTGCTCTTGTTAAAATACTTGCTGTATTTTACCTGTAAATATGAATGATACAATTTCAGCTTTATCCAGCGCTTTATATTCATATCTTCTTTATATAGTAATGCATCCGTGTATTGCCCTTCTTTCATTAATCGCTTTGCTTCTATTTTTAATTTTTCATTCTTCATGTATTTAAATAGCGTTTTTGAAGGAAGTAGTGACCATACATGCTTCGTCTGGACATATGTTCGTTCATGATTAATCTGGAATAAATAATCATCCACCACATATTGCATTAAATTATACCCGCTTGCGGTCACATAGTAGCTTGAAGCCCCTGCTCGCAAATTCATTTCAAATAGCTTATATTTCCCGTCCCTGGCATCGTATTTCATATCAAAATTAGCAAAGCCCGTATAGCCGATGTCCTCTAAAAAATGCCGAATGGATTCCATTAGCTGTTCATCATAATCGGTCATAACAGCTAAAGAAATACCTTTGTTTTGTGGAGATGGATCTTCGAGTAGTTTATTGCTTACACACATTAATTTTACTTTTCGATCCCTTCCTACATATACATCTAGAACACGGATATAGGAATCGTCGCCTGGAATAAATTCTTGAACGATTAAGGTGTCTTGATAGCTAGAACGATAAATACAGCGAATGATGTGCTGCATCTCATCTGCATCATATACTATATATATTTTTTTCTTTTCAGGAAAGGAACAGTTCGTATAGGTCACGGTATTGGAGGGTTTAATAATAATGGGATACTGGATTGGAATTTCTCTATTTAGATGATGTTCCTTTTTTATAATGATGGTTTTGGGGTATTCTAACTGATATTTATCACAAAGCTGGTAGAACTTCTCCTTTGTTTGGACAATTTTTAGTAAAGCCTGATCAATGTAAGGTAAAATAAAGTACTTTTCAAGCTGCTCTTTATTTTCAATGATAAGCTCTGCATAATAGCAGTCACAAACTAATAAAATCAATTTCTTTTGTTGGCACTGCATAGATAATCCCACTAGAGCTTGTACAAAACGGGTAGGATCATCTAAATGTTCAACATATTGAAAATCCAGAATACTGCTATTCTGTGTGGCAATTCCTTGAGAGCCTCCCAAAAGGAGTGAGCGCATCGTTCTCCCTTTTTTTGCTGGCTCAATGACAAGACTTTTCATGCGGTAGGCTGCATAAAATGAGCGGGCTACCCCATATGCATGCTGACCCGATTGTATAATAATGGGTAAAAAGGGTTGTTCTTTAATGAATGTCAATTTGACTCGCCTCACATTATAAATATGAATTTAATCATTTGTATGCGAGTTAAATTGTACTTATGTAATACGAATAAAAGGCACTACATTGAAGCTTTAGTGCCCTTTTCTCAACCTATAACGTCATCATTTTTTTTACTCGCTGTTCAAAGGAGACAATGGCTTCAACGCCATAACCCTTTAGTAGCTCTAAATTAGCAAATGTATATTTACCTAAATCATCTGGGAAATGTGCATCCGAGGATACAGTAAAAGCAACTCCATGCTCAAGTAAGGTTTGTAAAAAACGGGGACCCGGGCACATTTCCTGTACTGGGTAACGATAATACAGGCCGGCATTGATTTCAGTGGCGGTTTCAGTAGACGTTAGTGCCTTTGCAATACGTTTATACCAAACTTCAAGAAACGCACGATTCTCCACCTGATAATTAAATACTTTAAAATTATCTAAATGGGCAACAAAATCAAACATATTGGAAAGAATCATTTTCTCTACTACTTTAAAAAAACGCTCATAATTTTGTTGTAAAGAAGGTTGATCCATTTGCTCAAAAAGATATTGTGTTTGCGGATTATCAAAGCCCCATCCATCAACAAAATGAACAGAACCAATTACATAATCCCAAGGATAACCTGCTAGTAAAGCCGTTAATTCCTCCTCTCCACCAACAAAATAATCCGCCTCTATACCAAGTCTCAGTGTAATGCCATGTTGACGCCATTTTTCCTTTGCCTGCTGAATGGTTGTTACAAAAGCATCCATATTTTCTGTCATCACACGATCTAGCCAATAGCGCTGGATTTTTCCAATTTCACTATCATCCAGCCTCATAAAGCGCTCAAAATAAGCACGCGTTTCTTGAAAACGATATAAGTGATCGACAATCCCTACCTCACGTAAGCCAAGCTGCTTTGCCTGTTCGAGATATAAATCCAACCATTCCTCACTATAACAGCCATTTTTCACGCGCTGTGCCAGCCGCTGTAGATGACAAGTTATTTGTTGTTTGGAGCCTTTTTCCGTTTCATCTTCCGAATGAAAAAACTCCAGTGCTTGCGATGTACGCTCTAGCCAGCGAAATGAATAAGGTCCCTCTTCTAAATGTACATGATAATCAATTGTCATCAGCTCTTCCCTCCATTACATATCGTCCATTTTTCCTCATAAGCCTGCCATTCTAATGGACAAGTGCTTTCGCAAAGAATTTCTGTACATTCATCAAGATGACAGATTTGAAAAAATGATTTGCCATTGATTTTGGATGCATCGGCTAATAAATAACTCACTTTGCTATGCTTGAGCATTTTCTTTGAAATAAGAGATTCATCCAAATCGTAATCATAAACAATGCCCTCACTCATACCACCGCACGATAAAAAGGCCTTATCAAAATTCATATTATCTAGCATTTCTAACGTCATAGCACCTGCCACAGAAGATTGTTTTGGATTCGCCGTGCCCCCTAGTAATATGACCTTGCCTGTCATGCGTCGTTCCTCTATGGCTAAATTAAATTGAATAGCTGCTGCAATTGAATTCGTTACAACCGTTATATCTTCCACAGCTAGTAAAAAATCGGCTATATGTACTGTTGTAGTACCTGTATCTACTGCAATAGTATCGCCATCGCAAATGCGTTTTGCTGCAATACGAGCAATTTGTCTCTTTGCGTCCTTGTGCATTTGTAGCTTGCGTAAAAATACCGGTTCATTACGTACATTCGTATATTTAATAGCCCCACCATGAACTCTTGATAATAAATGCTGTTGCTCTAATTCATCAAAATCTCGGCGAATTGTTTCTGGTGCTACCTGAAGGGCATCAGCAATATTGGCAACAATAATTTTCCCTTCAGAATCTAATTGTTTTAAAATAAAATCAAATCTTTCCAGTTTAGCGTAAGTCATGATAGCGCAATCACATCTTCTTGTGCGACATAACATTTATAGGATTTTCCCATTTCAATCGAATACCCTTGTTGATGCAGTTGTTCCATTGCAAACGCCATTTCTCCTTCAAATGTAGTACGAATAATATTGCCGCTCATTAATGATTGTTTGGCAACCCCAGAGAGACATAAGTCTCCATCTCGTTGATCGAGATGTAATGCCTCAGGGCGTATTGCAAATTTCGTGGATTGCTCTATTAAAGATGCTCCAAGCATTTTTTCTAAAGTTTGGCGTGGAAAAACATTATAATGACCGATAAAATTAGCAATAAATTCATTATTTGGTCTCATATAGATTTCCGTTGGCGTACCGTTTTGGGCAATGCTTCCATTATTCATGACAAATATTCTATCCGAAACAGCCATTGCCTCCTCCTGATCATGCGTAACTAGAATCATTGTCATATTTAATTTTCGTTGAATTGCTCGTAAATCTGCTTGAAGTTTTTTGCGAATTTGAGCATCAAGCGCACTAAGTGGTTCATCTAATAGCAGTACTTTAGGACGGACAATTAATGCACGAGCTAGAGCAACACGCTGCTGTTGACCTCCAGATAATTCTTTTGGGTAAGCATTGGCTTTCTCACTTAAATGAACTAGCGCTAACATTTCATGTACGCGCTGCTCTATATCTGCCTTATTAACTTTTTGCATACGCAAACCAAAAGCAACATTTTCGAGCACCGTCATATTAGGAAAAAGTGCATAGGATTGAAAGACCATACCCACTTGACGATCCTTCGGTTGTACGCCACTCATATTTTTTCCTTCAATCAAAATCTTACCTGCCGATGCATCTGTTAAGCCTGCAACAATACGCAAAATCGTACTCTTTCCACAGCCACTAGGACCTAATAGTGTGATAAATTCTCCTTTTTGAATTTCCATATGAATATTGGTTAAAACAGATACTTGTCCATATTTTTTATGAAGCCCTTCAATAACAAGATAACTCATAGATTTGTAGCACCTTTCGATCGTTTCGTTACGATAGCAATGACGAATGTTAAAAGACCCATTAGTACGAGATAGATGAAAACAACAGCACTAGCAATATGTCCACTTGTGCTAAGCTTTTTCATTAAATAAATTTGTACGGTTTCAAAACGAGAACCTACAACAAGATTAATTAGGACAAACTCACCAAATAAGACAGAGAAGGATAACAATGCCCCCGCAAATAAGCCTGGATAAACAGTAGGCAGTAAAATTTTTGTGAATGCCTGCCTTTTTGATGCGCCTAGCAATTGAGCCGCGTCAAGTAGCTGCCTCGCATCTAAATTTCTTAAACTATTTCGTGTACCTTGATAGATATAAGGAAGAATCCCCACAACATAGGCACCTAACACAACAAATATCATCGGTATACCTATTTGGCTATATACGCGTATAAGCCCTACAGCTAAAATGATGCCTGGAAAAGAATACACCATCACCACTGCCATCTGTATCCATTTTTCGTATCTTGGAAAGTATAGGACGATGACGAAAATGGCTGGCACAATGACAAGGAGTGCGATACTAACTGCCCCCCCTGCTAAAAATACTGAACGGCCAAATGCCTGAATAAAATCGGTATCCTGAAACAAAGTGGAAAGCCATTTTAGTGTGAGTCCTTCTGGCAATATCGTTTTATTCCATTTTGTTGCAAATGCATAGAGCATTGTTGCTAACACTGGTAATAGTAAATATCCCACGAGCAGAAGGAAAAAGAAATCAGCCAAACCACGCTTTTTCATTTTACTTTCCTCCTTGTTTTAGAGATGCTCCACTCACTGATCAGCATGGCCGTCACCATTGTCACTGCTAATATAACTGCAATGGCGCTGGCTAGCTCTGGCTGAGCAAAAATATCACCTTTTATTAAGGAGCCGATACGAATCGCCACTAAATTATAATTACTGCTTGTTAATGCATAAGCAGAGGCATACGCGCCCATTGCATTGGCAAACAATACACTAAAGGTTCCCACAATCCCCGGGAGCATAACAGGGAGACCAATTTTCATCCAAAACTGCCAGCCAGATGCCCCAAGAAGGGCTGCCGCCTCCTTCCACTGTTGCTGAATTCCATCATAAATGGGATATAGCAGCATTAGAGATAATGGCAGCTGAAAGTAAATGTAAATAAGTAACAAACCGCTCCAACTGTATAATGAAAAGGATGTCAACACATCAATATCCCATTTGTCAAATAACAGTGTAAATAAACCACTATTGCCAAGTAAAACAATAAAAGCAAATGCTAGCGGAATACCTGAAAAATTGGAGGTTAAGTTCGTAAGTATTAAAATCTTCTCTCGTACTGGCTCTGAAAAGTTCATCATGGCATAAACTGCAAACATGGTGATAAGTAACGCAATCATAGCTGAGATAACAGATAATGTAATACTATTTTTAAAACCTTGAAGAATGTAGTCGTTCGTAAAAATTGATTCATACTGCTTCAGTGTAAAGCCCTCACTATTTTGAAAGCTGGTAATGAGCATATATAGGAGCGGTACTAAGAAAAACAATAATAGTAATACAAGAAAAGGCGAAAGCCAAGCAATGGATTGCCGCTTCGATATCAACACACTCACTTCTTTCTATAAATGACTTGCGGCTTATGGGGATAATAGCCGCTCCTTAGAATAAGAGCGACTACTATTTATTTAAACCTCTTTTGCTGTAAACACACCTTCTAACAGGAGTGGCACCATATCTTCAGCAGGCTTGATATTTAATAAATGACAGCACAGTGGTGCAACTTGTAATTGAGAAATAATGCCTTCTTTTATACCTGCCTTTACAGCATCTGAAATGACAAATAGTGGGACATGACGATCCTCATGCGTTGTGCCGCCATGATTACCATCTCTTGTCATGCCATGATCAGCCGTAACGATAACCTCATAGCCCAGCGCCATACACTTTGGAATAAACAATGACAGTAAAGCATCCATCGCTAAAACTCGATTGCGATATTGAGCAGAATCTGCCGTAAATTTGTGACCATCATCATCAACATTCATTGGATGAATATACAGGAAATCAGGCTGCTTTTGAGCCATTAACCATGCTGCATCAGCAAATACATGACTATCTGGATAATGATCCTCAAAATAGAACATACCGTTGTCAATTGGTAATTGTGTATCGAGTTGTAGCCTGTCCTCCATATGATTAAATGGCGCTCTATTATAAAGTTCACTCACCCAATAATAAGCGGAGGCTGCTGTAGTTAAACCATGCTCCTTTGCGATATGAAAGACACTTTGCCCTTTCGATAAACGCACTGTCATATTGCTGGTAACACCATGTACAATAGGGGGTGTACCTGTTAAAATCGTCTCATACAATGGTCTTGATAAAGACGGCACCTCTGAGCAAACCTTATAGCGAGCAGCTACCTGACGCTCGACTAAATGATGCAAGAACCCCATATGTGTGCAGGCTGTGTCAAAGCGCAATGCATCGATAACAATGAGAACCACTTTGTTATTTTGCATGGATTAACACCTGCTCTTGATAGAGTTGAGGGATTTGCTTTGTTGTATCTTCCCATGTCTTTTGATCTTTTACAGGTTGTGCATTCGTATACATATCAGCGGGTAATAGTAAATCTTTTACATCCTGTGGTAATTTTACTCCGTCTCGAATTGGACGCGCATAGCCTTTTGCTAAATTTTCTTGACCTGCATCAGATAAAATATATTCACGTGCGAGCATGGCAGCATGTGGGTTTTTGGCATATTTATTAATTACCGTTGCATAACCAGAAGTGACAGATCCCTCTTTAGGTATCACTACATCAAAGCGGTCCTCATCAATTTGATGACGATAACCTAATGCATTAAAGTCCCATAAGATCGCTACATCTATTTCACCTTTTTCTAGGTTCGCTACTGATGGATCTCCCTGTAGACGTCCTTGCTTCGCTAATTCTGCAAAGAAATCTATACCTGGTTGGATGTTTGACTCATCTCCACCAAATGCCATAGCCGCTGCTAAGATGGCAAACTGTGCTTGGTTAGCTGTTAATGCATCTCCAATACTGACTGTGTAATCTCCATTTTTTAGATCTTCCCATGATGTTGGAGCATTCTTCACATTATTTTTATCTGTCAAGAAAGAAATGGTTCCTGTATAGCCAACAATCCAGTGTCCTTCATCATCTTTAGCCCATTCAGGTATTTCATCCCAATAAGACGTTTTGTATGGTAATGTTAAGCCCTTGTCCTTAGCGATTGGTCCAAAAGCAATCCCGACATCTCCAATATCTGCGGTAGCATCATCCTTCTCTGCTTCAAACTTCGTTAACTCCTCGGCACTCGACATGTCCGTATCCTTGTGTTTGATACTATATTCGGTCCCAAGTTCCTCCCAGGTTTCCACCCAGTTCGCCCATGTATCTGGCATACCGACAGAATTAACAGTGCCCTCTTCCTTTGCTTTTTCTGTAATGTCCTCAAGCGATAAGTCCTTTTTTACCTCATTTGCACTAGATGAACTGTCAGAACAAGCTGCCAACATGGAAATAGCTAATGCACCAATTAGACCTTTTTTCCACAGTTTTTGAATTGCCATGTGTTGGACCCTCCATTTGTTTTGCTTTATTTTTATTTGCTTACAAACGTTATGTTACAAAACAAACATTAAGCAAGTATGGAGTTGTTAAGAATATTTAGTAAAAATTATTGAGGAATTATAAAAATCTATGAATTTAATGAATAAATATAGTAGGCTTGTAAAGCTAGCGAGGGTAGATACGGAAAAACCTAAGTATGTGTACATTTGCTTTACAGACGTACACATACTTAGGTTATTTGGAGAGACCTAAAAAATCAGCATAGGTATGCGGCTCATTTTCCTTGAGAATTGTTAAAAATGTAAATGCCAATTGCACAACTGACCACCATCTCATATTGTAGGACATTTCAAAACGAGGGGGCTCTAATGAAAAGACATCTTGAAAAATATCTAACGGTTCTATTTGCTCATCCTTTAAAATGGATAGAAAGCCAAGAAATAACGTATGATCTTTAACCTCAATCAATTTGTCCTCTACAAGAGCATCAATATTTTCAGGGTGTTGAAAATTACATTGTGTAGCTACATAACGTTCTAAATCCTGAGCACGCTTTCGGTCTTCACGTTCCTTTTTTTTTGCAATAAAATCAATGACGTTATTCACGTACATCGCCTCTTTTTTTCTTTTATTGTAGCATTTTTTATAGAAACATTGCCCGAAATAGCCCTTTATCCATTCCATTTAAATGGTTTGTTTTTTATTAAATTCCTCTAAAAAAGTAGTCAATTTGTGAAATTCCACAGAGAAGACATCTTGCATTCCAAAATATCCTTCTTTTTCATCTATAATAGTGGCAAACTTTTTATAAAGACGGTGAATATAGCCATGATGGCGATAAGCATAAAATTGGACTTCTTTCACTTCTGGGTGTTCTTCTAATATATGTTTTAGCATTTGTAGAAAACCCTTAACAAAGGATCGACTATTTTGATATTCTTTCTTTAGTAGTGCGCAATCAATAAAAACGATATGTTTATTTTTAAATTGATCTTCTCTTACACCCAATGTATAGCTTGCTGCAGCAAATACTTCCTGCTGTGTATTTTGAAAGAGGAGCAGATTTGTTTCCTCTATCATGACATATAAACTACCAAGTGTATCTAAAATCGGATACATATCGTCAAATATATTTCTATTTTGCAAAAAGAAAACAGCGAATTTTTCATAATCCTTATCAGTCTTACACTGCACTATTTCCATTCATCTTCCCCCTTATTTAATTACCCACTCACCATTCACTAAAATCGCTTCGGCAGTACCGTCCTCTCGTATTCCATTCACCTGTAAGTTTTGTGAGCCTATCATAAAATCAATATGGATCATACTATTATTTATGTTTTCTAGGTTTGCACCATCTTCTTTCAAGCCTGAAGTATAGGCTTGCCCAATGGCTAAATGACTGGATGCATTCTCATCAAATAAATTATGATAAAATAGTAGATTGCTCGCAGAGATTGCAGAATCATGAGGAACCAATGCAACCTCACCTATATATCTAGCACCCTCGTCTTTTTGAAGAATATTTTGTAATGCATCCATCCCTTTTTCTGCAAAGAAATCAATAATTTCACCATCTTTAAATGTAAGTGTAAATTGATCAATGATCTGCCCTTCATAAACTAATGGCTTTGTATTTTTGACTATTCCATTTACTCCTTTTTTGAGTGGTGTCGTATAAATTTCTTCAGTCGGCATATTACAAATAAATGAGCTTCCCTTGTCATTCATTTCTAAGCCATTAACCCAACGATGATTTTGTGGTAGCTCTATTTTTAAATTTGTCTCTTCGCTAATGAAATGTAAATAACGGAAATACTTTACATTCAATAATGCGGCCCTTTTATTTAATATATTAATATGCTCTTCCCAGGCTTGTAGTGGGCTCTCTTCATTTAATTTAAGTATTTCAAAAAACTTTTCCCATAATTCCTCAAGAGCATTTTTGGGCTCTAAGTCAGGGAAAATAGATGCTGCCCATTGCTCCGTCGGATAAACAATAACAGTCCAACTAACTTGCATTTTAATCAATTTTTCGGTAAAAGAACGAAAAGCAAGTGCAGAAGCATACTCTGCTTTTTCTACCTTAACAGGGTCTATTCCCTCCATATTTTGCAGGTGGGGTGAAATAATATAAAGAAAAGCGGCACCACTACTCGCCATTTCTTCATACCCCTTCACAAGCCAATCTGGTGTATAGGTTAAGCCTTGCTCTGTCATATATTCATATTCAATACGAGCAAGCTCTTCATCAATCCACTTTATATAAACATAATGTGCACCATTGAGATAGGCATGTCGGCAAACCCTTCGAACAAAATCGGCAGCAGCCATTGAGGCAGAAATCACTAAAGTCTGTCCTTGTTGAATATTAATCCCTACTTTTATGACCAATTCCGCGTACTGCTCTAACTTAGTTTCAAAAGTTTTCATTTTAAATTTAACTCCCTATTCAAATAATTTATTGAACACGCCAATGTATTTTTTTACTGATTAATAGATAAGAAAAACAGGAAAAAATGAGTAAGATTAGAACATCTATGAATGTAGAATTGGTCCATCCAACAGTTAGCATACCGTGTAATACATTCGCTACATATGTTGTTGGTAACACGTAGGAAATCCACTGCAGAACGATGGGAAGGTCTTTCAGTTCAATCATAACAGGTGTTAAGAAAGTAACAAACATCAACAAAAATTGCGCTACAATATTTGTAAATTGAGGATTTGGAGATAAAAACCCCATTAATACACCAATGCCTACTACACTAAAAATCGCCAATAAAGCGACTGGTAGTAGAAGCCACTCAAAATGAAGATTGACCCCATAAATTTGCTGACCAAACGTAAATACAATAATAAACGAAGGTAAGGAAGTTAAAATACCATAAAACAACAAAGATAAAATAAAATTAACCTTTCGAATGGGAAGGGATGAGTAATATGTAAAATAGCCCCCAAATTTTTGATACGAGATATCCTGCCCTAGAATATTCATCCCCATTAATAGAATACTAAAAATCATATTACCGATAATTAATCGTGCCAATTGTTCAGAGCTAGATTCACCCAGTAAAAATTCGAGAAACACTAAAGTAACTATTGGAAAAATGGAAGACATTGCAATAATCCATAATAATTGATGCCTTACGATGGCTATTTGTATACGAAATAAAATAAGTAATTCAACAAAGAATTGACTAAAGGCATTCATTAACTATTCACTCCTTTGCTGTTCTTGAAGTAGTGAATAGACATCTTCTAGACTTGGTGGAAACAGAGAGTATTGGTTAATGTTCAATGTCTCATCCTGTATTATTTCAACAATAGTACGAACCATATTTTTCTCGATTAACATCGTGAGTTTTGTATCCTCTACTAATTCTGCTTGTCCAAAATCTTTCAGTCTGTCTTTGATATTGTGAATAGAGGCCTCCTGTGCATAAATTTCTAAACGCATTCTTTGGTCTACTTTTCTCTTCAGCTTTTCGACATGGTCAATGGCTAAAAGCTTTCCGTTATCTATAACAGCTACACGATGAACAACTTTTTCAGCTTCCAGAATATTGTGAGTGACTAAAATAATCGTTGTACCCTTTTGGTTAAGCTCACGAATGATGTCCCATACTAATTTCCGTTTTAATGGATCCAGCTCATTTGTAGGCTCATCCAATATCATAACGGATGCCTGACCAATCAAAGTTGCTCCTAAACTAATGAGTCTTCTTTGACCACCTGAAAGCTTTGACAATAGCTTATCTCGATAAGCTTCCATGTCTAACCTCAGCAAAATATTATCTGTCTGTTGCTTCGACTCTTTTTTGGAAAGTCCCTTTAATCTACCCGTAAAATAAATGGCTTCCCATGTTTTTAAAAATGATAAAGCAAAAGTCTCCTGTGAATAATAAGCAGTCTGTTTCAATACATACTTCGGATTCTTAGATACTTCTTGTTGATGAAATTTCACGGATCCCTCTGTTGGTGCTAGCTGTCCTATCATTTGCTTTATCAATGTCGTTTTTCCTGCACCATTCGGGCCTAATAACCCAATTATTTCACCTTTATATATAGTCAATGAAATGCCATTATTTGCTTTAAATTTACCTTTTTTATAGTAGAAAGTTACATTTTCTAATTCATATATTGGTTCAAGCATGGTAAACAGCCTTCCCAGTTTAAATTTCAAAAGATGAGGTCTGACTAAAAAGTCAGACCTTGAGGTAATAATTATTTACCGAATGGCTTTGTATCGCCTTTTGGGAAACTCATTGGAGGAAACATCATTATTTTTCACCTCACTTTCTTTTCTCTATTGAGTGAACAACCATCAGATAAGCTAATGATAATCACTACTTATTTTTGATTCTATATTACTTTAAAGTAATATACAACTAGAAAAATAGAAAAATCAGTTTTTTCTTACTTCTAATAATAGACTAATTTAACTTATAATTTCTTCTATCTATTGGACTATTTACAAAAAGAAAATATTTTTACCCTTTGTTGCTATACGTAATATCCATTACTTTTCTTCTTTAAATTAATGAGCTTTCAAATGTTATTATAAAAATATCTATTCACCGCTAATCTATATTACTTAAAGTAATATTCGACTTTACTGTGTTCATAACGATGTGAAGCTGTTAGATTACACAAAAGATAGTTAAAATTGGAGTGCCCTGTATAATAAGGTCGCTTGCTCGGCACGTGTTACTGGCGTTTCGGGATAAAATTCACTATTACTCCCCAATGCAATCCCAGCCTGTTCTAGTGCTGCAATATAACCCGGCTCCAATGATTACTAGAAACATCACTAAATGGACTTGTACCCTTAGAAGTTAGTGTAATGTTTTTGCTAAAATTTTTGCTACTTGTGCACGTGTAATAGCTTCTAATGGTCGGAATGTGTCACCCATCCCATCAATAATTCCCCCTTGCTGTAGCGTGTTGATCTCTTCATGGTAGATATGATTTGGTGCTATATCAGAAAAGACTTTTGCTGAGCAATTGATTCAACTCGAAGCGCGTGCAAATAATACTGCTACATGCATTCGACTAATTGGTTCATTCGGACGGAAAGTGCCATCTTCATAACCTTGGATAATCTCTAGTGTCGCTAGTTCCTCAACTATCTCTTTTGCCCAATGGTTATCCATATCATCGAACCTTATCAGTGCTTGCGGTCGTACACTGGCAAACTCGAATAACTGTATCTTCATCCCACTTAATTTTACATGCTGCATCCTCATTACCAGCCTCCAAAGCGAATCCATCTTTGGTAGGTAAAGGTAAATCACTTATTCTTGTATTATAAGCAATCTCTAGTGGCGGAAGTATTGTACCACCATTTGTATGAAAAATGATTTTTACAGTTGATAATGAAGAGTAGTTATTATCGTTTGGGGATGTGGTATTGTCACCTGATGATGGATTCTGTTGTAATTGTAAAATGAAGTGTCTCACTTATATTTGCAAATACGGTCACATTACCAAACACAGGTTGTATAAGTAACAACAAGATGACAAATAACGAAACCACTTGTTGCCATGTTCTTCTCATAACATCCCCTTTATCCCAGAATCACACATGTTGATTAACAAAATTATACAAATATGAACCATGATGGAGATTTGATTATTGTTGTAAGGCTCTGTATAAAAATGCTACAAATTGGGCACGTGTTACTGAAGATTCTGGTTTAAAGTAACCGCTATCCCCTAACGCAATATCATTTGCCGCCAGAGCGATAATATAGTCATGTGCCCAATGTGTTGATGGAATATCTTTAAATGTATGTGTGCTCGTTGGTGATAAGTTTAATGCTATAGCTAATACTTTCGCTATTTGAGCACGTGTCATATTTTCATTTGGCTTAAAGTATCCGTTAATACCTTGATACAGACCAGCTTGTTGCACCAACTTGATGGTTTCATAATACCGATGATTTAGTGGAATATCCTTAAATGTTTGTGCTTCCTGTATTGGATTTAGTTTAAAAATACGGGAAAATATTAACGCAACATGCTGACGAGAAATCGGATCATTTGGTTTAAAAGTACCATCCGCATACCCTGTAATATATCCACGTTTAGCAAAATCACCAATCATTGTGTAAGCCCAATGATGCACGGGCACGTCTGAAAAGATAATATCTGTAATGGGCTCTTGCGGTTGCTTAGGATCAGTAGGTACCAGCTGAGGAAGCTCTATTGTTGCTGGTGCTGGTGCTGCTGGCTCTACAGGCGCTGAGTTTCCTGGAATTTGTAGTGAATCTACGGGTGCTGGTAGCTGCTCACGATATATTTCAACTTTGTATTTCTTTTTCGTAACCCCGTCTGGTGCTGTTATTTCTAGTATAATAGTATTTGCCCCGAAGTTTAGTGACACTGTCATTTTCTTTCCACTGCTGCTTGGTAATCCATTAATCATCAGCGTTGCATCATTGTCATCGAGTATTGGTGTTAAATCTATACTATTCACATTTACATCAACATTAACTGAATATTTTTCTCTTTGAGAATCAAATGATGGCTTCAAAATTCCATAATTCAACGTTAGACTTTTTAAATTTGCGTTACTCGATGGGAATCTCGTTACCGTTACTGTATAGGTCTGCGTTGTTTTATCTTCTGCTGTTACTTCTATTGTTACCGTATTCTGTCCTACATTCAGCGGAATCGGATTTGATGCTGTGCCACTGCTCACGGCATGCCCGTTCACCTTTATTTTAGCTGTAGCATCTGCTGCTGTTGGTGTTACTGTTAAACTAGTAATAGCATTCTCTACGCTTGCTGTATAGGTGAAATCTCCCCCATTAAATACAGGAAGGTATGACCCCGTGCTTAGAGTGAGATCACTCAGGTTAGCATTACTCGATGGGAATCTCGTTATCGTTATTGTATAGGTCCTCTGCGTTGTATCATCTTCTGCTGTTACTTCTATTGTTACTGTATTCACTCCTACATTCAGTGGTATCGAATTTGATGCTGTACCACTGTTAACGGCATGCCCGTTCACCTTTATTTTAGCTGTAGCATCTGCTGTTGTTGGTGTTATTGTTAAACTAGTAATGGCATTCTCTACGCTTGCTGTATAATTGCTATCTCCTGAGCTAATTTCAGGAGATAGTATTCCTGAGCTTAAAGTAAGACTAATTAGATTAGCATTACTTGATAGCGCCCTCGTTACTTTCACTTGGTATGTCTTTTTTGTGCTATTTAAAGCTGTTACTTCTATTAATATTGTATTACTTCCAACATTAAGGGGAATTGTAGCTGATGTTGCACCACTACTGACTAGATTCCCATTAACCTTAACTGTTGCAGTTGAATCTATAGCATTTGGTATGACTGTAATGGTTGAAACCGTGTTCATTACATTGACATCATAAGAAAGTATTTCTTTAGAAAATTGTGGGGAAAGCGTTCCTTCATTTAAATGTAAACCCTCTAAATCCGCTGAATATAAATGCACGGTGGAGATTGACTTATTTCCTGCATGATCTTCCGCAAACAATGTATATGTCCCAAAATTATCCACAACAATTTTATTCTCAGTGAACGTATTTCCTCCAGTCAAAAAATAAGATTCATTCTGATTTCCAAATGCCCATTTCTTCGTTTTCACTCCACTTTTACTATCAGTAATGGTAATTGGAACTTCTAATTTCTGATTGGTAATTATGGTCATATTGCCACTTGTAATGATTGGTGCATCTTTATCGATATTATCAATAGTAATCGTTTGAACAGTTGAATTTAATAAAATATCCCTTGCATACCAAGTAATCGTTCGATTTTGATCTACACTAACAGAAGAACCTACTAATGAGTTTCCAGCTGTATTAAAATATGATTCATTTTGAATGCCATAATCCCACTTTTGAATCTTCAAATCACTTTCACTACTAATATTTGCAGTAACTGTAACATCACCATTTGTCCATCCTGTAGGGGATTTTGTTAAATTGATCACTGGCGGAGTTGGATTTAATTTTAATGTGTAATTCACTTTTTCATACCTTAAACGTTTATGTGTTCCATTAGAAATGGTTTCATAGTAGCTTAAATTAGCCCATAAAGCATTAGCAGGAACGGTAGCACTTTCCACAACATTTACACCATCTACACTATAGCGGTATTTTTGATTCGTTATTGGGTTTTTACCATTCCCAATATCACCATCAAAATTACTTACTGTTATCCACTTAACATCAGAAGGAATATCAGTCCAATTGTGAACATACTGCTTTTCTACAGATTTTCCATCACGACTAAACATGTATTCTATACCATTATCTAATGGCAAAGTAATTGGAAAAAATGTTATCCATTTCGCATCTGTCGGTAAACTATCTCTATCGGTAAAATTTTTTGTTAAATAATCTCCACTATATATATGAAGAATCCCTGCAGAATCTCCTTCTAGGTACTGGATATAGGATATAACCTCTCCATTAACTGTAATTTCTGCTGCCTTTGCTGCATTTGGTAAAAATCCTAAACTACATAAAATAATAACAACACTAGTGACTAACAATAGCTTCCCCTTTTTTAATGGTTGTTGCATCTAATCCCTCCTTCTTCTTTATTTAGTGATTCATCAGAAATATCCTCACTATCTATTCACTACTTTATATTATCGAAAAGTAATATTTAACAAAAATATTACTCTATCATAGTATAATGGCGTGAAGTTGTTAGATAGCCTCACGCCTAAAAAATCATTTTTATTGCTGCATTGCACGGTATAAAAAGACCGCCAATTGTGCTCTTGTCACAGAAGCTTCAGGGTGGAACTTGCCATTAACCCCTAATGTAATCTCTGCTCGCTCTAATGCCGCAATATAGCCAACACTCCAATGATTGCTATCTACATCCTTAAAAGAACTCTTACCTTCTGATTTCAGCTGTAGTGTATTTGCTAAAATTTTAGCTAATTGTGCCCGTGTGATATTGTCTGTTGGACGAAATGCTCCATCCGCTCCATCAATAATGCCTGCCTGCTGTAAGGTCATAATCGCATCATAGTACATATGATTTGGTGCTACATCCGAAAAGGCTGCTGTTGGGCGGATCACCTCGAATTCAAAAGCACGTGTGAATAATGAGGCAACATGCTGGCGGCTAATTGATTCATTCGGTCGGAAAGTACCATCTTCATATCCTTTAATAATGCCCTGCGTTGCTAATGCCTCAATCATATCCTGTGCCCAATGGTTTTCGATATCTTGGAAAGTCATCACGGAAGGCTTTTGCTGTGGTTCTTTCTGTTCTTTAACTGTCAATTTTATCCATTTTGCATAGAGCGTTAAATTCTCCCTCATAAGCGTATCTTCAGCCCATTGTATCGTTAGCGCTTTATCTATATACCAACCGTCAAAACGAAAACCTTCCTTTGTTGGTACAGGTAAATCGCTGACTCTTGTATTATAGGTAATCTCCATGTCCTCTAAAGATAGGCCACCATTTGTCTCGAAGGATATTTGAATAGACGTTGATGGATGAGAAGCACTACCTCCATCCGGCATTGAAGGACCATTGGCACTACCTCCATCAGGTGTTGAAGAATTCGCTATCCATTGAGCATACAAAATTATATCTGCCTCACCTATTATTAAAGGCGTATTTGCTATATAGGCTATTCCCTTACCATCCTGTACTGTATTCCAGCCCGCAAAAGTATAGCCTGTTCTTACTAGATTGCCACTATTTCCTTGTACCATTACTGTTTCATTTTCTTCATATAATGTACTATCCTTTGGCACTGTCCCACTTGTTGCACCATTTGCATTATATATGACTGTATAAGTTGGGTTCGCTGTCCACTGGGCATACAAGATGACATCGGCTTTTCCCATTTGAAAGGTTGCATTTTCGGCATAGGATATTCCCTTACCATCTGCTTGTGTATTCCAGCCTTTGAATGTGTAGCCAGTTCTTACTAGATTTCCACTATTTCCTTGTACCATTACTTTTTCATTTTCCTCATATAATGGACTATTCTGTGGCACTATACCACTTGTTGCGCCATTTGCATCATATTTGACTGTATATGTTTGGTTAGCTACCCACTCCGCATACAATATAATATTTTCTGTACCCATTGGGAAGGTATCATCCACTGCATATGCTGTGCCTTTACCATCTGCCTGTGTATTCCAGCCTTTAAAGGTATAGCCTGTTTTCACAAGATTATCGCTATTAACCTTCACTGTCACAAGGGCATTTTCTTCATATTTCCCATCATCTTGTGGCACACTGCCTCCCGTTGCTCCATTTGCATCGTAGATAATGTTATAATAATTATTTGGCACTTCATACGCCCCTAAATCAATCGCCGATCCTTGCACACGTTTTTTCCCAGCAAGGTCTGTCGTTATATCTGCTAGTTCAGGATAACTAGCATTCCCTTGATCTAATGCTGGAGAATCTGCTTTTAAGCGATAATCTTTCTTGCTTGAATCCATAAACACATCTGTTGGCAGATAAGTGGGCGTATCAACAGCCGTCCCAGTCGTATCAAATAGTTTCCCTCTTATGTTCTTTCCTACTTCCACATCGAGCAAACTATTTTCAACTTTACCTTTATAATTATAAAAGGCAATTTTCTTGTTATTTCCGATAATAATACTATTTTGAATTTTACTAGCTGAGCCACCTCCAGAAATAGCACCCACTCCATATTTCGGAACATCGCCACTGATGGTCACATTCGTTAAGATGATATTACTAGTTGGAGAGTCAGTACTTATAGTAGCACCATCAAAATCTGCCTTGTTGTCAGTAAATAACGTATTTCTTAAGTTGGGGCTGCTACTGCCATCATTGAACATACCGCCCCCAATATACGCTTCATTTCCAATGAATATCATATTCGTTAAAATTGGATTACTGACACCATCATTAGACATAGCCCCTCCACCATAACCTGCCTTATTTTCACGAAATGTAACAGTTGTCATCATCGGGCTACTATTGGTATTGTGCATGCCGCCCCCATTGATTGCATTGTTTTGATCAAACGTCACATCGGTTAAGCTTGGGATACTATAGTTCGTATTAAACATCCCTCCACCTAACTGACTTGCCTGATTTTTATTGAATAGCACATTTTTCAATAGTGGACTACTATTGCTACCAGTATTAAACATCCCTCCTCCATACTCCGCCTTATTCCCACTAAATGTTACCTCCATTAAGTTGGGACTGCTAGCATCATTGTATAGAGCACCTCCATAAAAAGTAGCTTCATTTTCATTAAAGGTTACGTTTGTTAAAGTTGGATTACTGGCATAATTGTACATCCCACCACCATGTTGAGTTGCCTTATTTCTATTAAATTCAACTTCCGTTAAGATAGGATTACTCACGTTACCGTTATATATACCACCTCCGTATACTGCTTCATTGCTAGTAAATGTTATATTTGTTAAAGTCGGACTACTGCTACCACCATTATAGATAGCGCCTCCATAGCCAGTCGCTTTATTTCCATCAAATTTGACACCACTTAATCTTGGACTACTACTAGCATTGTAGATAGCGCCACCTAGGTACGCTTCATTTCCGCTAAATAGAACATTTGTTAAAATCGGGTTACTCCCTCTAGTATTATACATAGCCCCTCCATAGCCTCCACCATCTCCCTGTGCCTTATTCCCGGTAAATAGGACATTTCTTAAGAGTGGGTTATTGCCATCGCTATTGTACATCCCACCACCATACATATGCGTCCCCTTATTAGCAAGACCTCCCGTAATGGTGACACCATCGAGAATGGCTGTTTCATTTAATACACTTACATCAGGGTCATATCGATGATAAAATACATGATAGGCATTTTCTCCACTAGGAAGTGCTCCACTTAGTATAGTTTTGTATGTGTTAAAATCTCGCTGCGCTAATGTTTCTTCATCACCTTTAAAACCGCCATAAATTTCCACACCATTTCTCATTCGGAATGCTACACTGCGTGAATCATTTACATCCATTTTTCTAGTTGGTGTGTATGTTCCTTGGGCAATCCAAATTTGCTGTCCACTTTGTGCGCTATGTAAAGCGGATTGTAAATCTTGAAATGCATTGTCCCAACTTGTACCATCATTATTCCCAACAGTAGCAGTTGCGTCCACATAAATAATAGAGTTACCTGCTGACAATAACGATGACTTTTGTTCTGCGATGCGAATTACATGCTTACTAATGGAGGATTGCCCAATGATTCTAAACCAAATATGATAGTCCCCTGCATCTGTTAAAACAAGTGGCGTTAAAGTATTGAATACTGTCCATGTATTTCCTTTGTCGTTAGAAGTCTCTACCTGTAGACTAGCACTATCGACTGTAGTTGTTGTCGCTTGAATAGTAACAGGACTTGAAGCAATGTCACCATCTATATAAGGCTCTCCATCTGTTGTGAGTGTGACAGTTAGTATGGGCTGTTCATGATCATTCGTTTCAGCATACACTGGGAAACTACCAACTACAATCTGTGCCATTAACAAATAGATGACAAATACCGATACTGCCTGCTGCCATTTTCTCATAGCATTCTCCTCTTTCTATACATTTTACTTCTACCATTTGATTGAAAAAGAATAGGAACACTCTCTTACATCAATCATGTTCTAATGCATATGCGAATAACAAACATATACGATAATTATATTATTTAAAAATTTCAAATTGCTATAAAAGCAAATTGCGACTATTTTGGTTTAATTTTACACATTAAACATCAATCCCCTGTACAATCTCCCTTCTTAATGGTGTCACTCATTCACTAAGTCTATTTAAAGCCCCATCGATTTTTACAGTAGCTTAGAAGGTTTGATTTAATCCTAAAAATCTGGATGAACGTTAACAGAGATGTTATTTTGGTACTCATAGATCCTTCTTTCTACATCTTGATATAAAATAACAATAAGCAATTTATATTACTCAAAAGTAATATTCAACTTAAAAAAAGAAAAATCATTTTCTTTTATATAGTTATATTTCCTCTATTTTCTCTAGTAAATATCTCTTCTATTACTAAAGTTAAATTATCTATCTCTTGGCTTTTTTACTTTGGCAACAATTGAATGAATGCTAATCATTCAATCAATTCACTAAAACACTCTGAAACCCATATGTGTAACTAAATCTTTCCAAAAACACCCCGCATAGATGAATGATACCTTTGTATTTCTGAATCTACTTGTCCCCTGAAATTTCACTAATCCATCTGCAGTTGCTAATTGACCAATCAATTGCTCTATACCTTCTTTTCTGTAGTAGAAAGTTACATTTTCTAACTTATACTCTGTTCAAGCATATTAAGCAGTCTTTCCTTTTAAAATTTTAAAAGATTAAGGTCTGACTAAATAAGCCAGACCCTTAAGTAATAATTACTTAACAGTAATACGGCCACCTTTATCTCCTACATATGGCATTGGTGGATACATCATTACATTCACCTCCTCTTTTCTTCTTTAATTGAGTGAACCATTTGAAATACTAATGGTAATCACTACCTATTTCTAATATTATATTACTCAAAAGTAATATTCAACTTTAAAAAAAGAAAAAATCAGTATTTTCTTTTTTTAAAATTATGAAGTGGTTGATTATTAGTCATGACTTCCCCTATCCAGCATACCATCTATTAATAAATTCACAATATCAGTGGCTATCTCTTCTGGCTTTTTTTGCTTTGGCAGTAATTGAACAAATGTTAATCGCTCAATAATACCTATTAAGCTCTCTGCAACTATATGTGTATCTAAATCTTTCCGAAAATAGCCAGCATCTACTTCATAATCCAGATTCTCTTTAATTTGCTTGACTATTTGTGCCTTTATTTCATCAGCCTTTGTCGATAAATATAATCCAATTCTTGTTAAATTTGGGTTTTTAGCAAAAAACGCTAATAATTCCTTAACATTATGGATAATACGTGATTTTACTGTTGCTTGCTCTAATGCAGGCTGTAAGCGGCTTTTTTTGGCTAAATCCATCATTCGTAAACGAAAAAGATTCTCTAATTCTTCAAAAATGGACTCTTTATTTTTAAAATACAGGTAAAAAGTAGGCTGACTTAATGATGCACTTTTTACTATAGTACTCACCTTCGTTTCATGATATCCATGCTGCGCAAACTCTTTCGCTGCAATTTCAAGTAATAATGCGCGACTTTCTTCTCCACTTGCGCCTTTTGGTCTACCTCTTTCTGCCATAAAAAAAACTCCTCCATTTAAGTACCCTTAAAACTTTTTTCTATAAAAAAAGCCCTTTATAAGGATAGTTAGTTGTAAAACCTTACTTCCAATAAAAAGGACTAAATTTATTACTAGGGTAACATGAAGGACTTCATTAGAGCAATGACTTTGATTTCTAACCGCAGTAAATTGGAAAAAATAAACTGTTACTCCATCCTCATAACAGGAATAGTGACTGTCACTTTTCCTCCACCCGTTATCGAATCATTAGCGAGTGTTATTACCCCATCATGCTTTTTAATAACTGACTCTGCAATATAAAGACCCATACCATGATGATCTGTTGTATTTCTACTTGGGTCTCCACGATAAAATTGTTTGGTAGCCTCTTTTAAATCTTTTGCTGAAAAACCTGTACCACTATCTTTCACAGTAAAATGAATAACATTCACCTTTCCTTCAATAGATAAAGTGACTTTCCCGTTATTTGGTGTGTGCTCAACCGCATTGACAATCACATTTAATAGAGCCCGATAAAAAAGCTCTTCCTCTATCATAATGGAAGTAGGTAGCCTGACCATTTCTACAGTAACTTCAAGATTTTTTTCTAAAGCAAGAGCTTTCATTTGTTGTTCAACCTGTTGAATAAAAGAATGCATGGCGACATTTGATTTTGAGGTGACAATACCTTGCTCCACATTCGAAAGATCCATTAATTGCTTTGTGAATTTTTCAATTTCAACCGTATTTTTTAATATATAATGGTTAAATTCTTTTTGCATTTCATCTTGGGCGGTGTCCAATAAAAGTTCGGCATTTCCCCGAATAATCGTCAATGGTGTTTTCAGGTCATGTGCCAGTGCTGATATTTGTTCTCTGCGCAATCTTTCTGCCCGCCATTGCTGTGTCAAAGAAGTATTTAATGCTTCCTTCATTTGTTCGAAGGAAAGAGCAATATCATCAATTTCTTGGATTCCAGACGGTTGTAAATGAAATGCCAAATTTTGATGTTGTATTTTTTCAATAGCTTCTTGTAAGCCCATCATTTTTTGTTTTAGTCTTCTGCCAAAATGAACAGCAAGTACCGCTGCTTGTACAACAACTCCAATAATAAAAACTAATAAAACCGTTAATTGCGGATTAGGTAAATAATTTCTTATGATGGCAGAGCGATACTCAGGTACTAAACTATAGCGTAAAATACATATTTCTTGTTCGCGCTCAATAAATGCATAAAATTGAGAACTTCCTTGCTTCTCTCCCTTTTGTTTTAACTGCCATGCATAGGAAGCCTCTTCTTTTGTTAAATTGCCTGAAATAAACTCTCCCTGATTTGAAACCACTGCATATTCTACAAGATCAGGGATCATCTCATCCGTTACTGAGCTGCTTGTAGCAATTCGATCTTTTGCTAACGTGATTTGTGTCTCTGCATAATTTGCTGGTAAAATAATACTAGCTGAAAAGGCAAACATAAATAGACCTATTAATAGTGCCACTAAAAGAATGATGCCAATGCAAAGAAAAAATAAATATCTCAGAAAAAATGTATGCAGACGTGTTCCTTTCCTCGGTTTTACGGTTTCCACTTATAGCCAATCCCCCAAACCGTATCAATGACTTCTATATCAAATGCATGCAGCTTTGAACGAATATTTTTAATATGCTCTGTTATCGCTGTACTGTCACTTTTGCCATCAAACCCAAAAATCGTTTCGTATATTTGATCTTTAGAAAAAACTTGCCCGCGATGACGTGCTAAAAATTCACATATTTCATACTCACTTTTGGTTAACGGAATCCTCTCATTTTGAACAAATAGTTCTTTACCAGAAAGATTAAAATGAACTTTACCATGATAAAGAACATTCCGTTTCTCTCTATTTTCACGTCGAATATGAGCATTTACCCTTGCCCGTAGTTCGCCAATACTAAAAGGTTTGATTAAATAGTCATCTGCACCTAAGCCAAGACCAAACATAATATCTTCCTCTAAGGTTTTAGCGGTAAGAAAAAGAATCGGACAATCTACAGCATGGCGAATTTGCCTACATAGCGTATAGCCATCAATAGCAGGCATCATCACATCAAGTAAGATTAGATCAAAAAAGCCTAGATCCATCTTCTCTACCTCTGTCGAATTAAACACAATATTTACTAAATGATTATCTTTATGTAGTGCATTTTTAACCAGCATTAAAATATCAATTTCATCATCAACTACTAATATATTTGCCATAATTTATCCTCAACCATCCATTCCTACTATTCAGCTGCTCTACCTTCCCATCTCCAAAACCATAGGCAAGATAATGCAAAAGCTAGTATGCTTCCACCTAAGCACCATATTATACTAGTTTGGATACTTCCTTCGAGCAATGTTAAATTTGTGCCCGCCGAAGTTAAAATCCATAAAGAAACAAAGTGACCGCTCCATCCATACGGTAAAAAGGGCCAAATAGCATCACCTAAACCAGTAAGCAACAAAGCGACCAGCAGGGCTTCCACAATGCCTAAACCAATTGAAGCACCTTTTCCAAATTGGAAGCTTACAAATAAATGTAAAATATAAAAAATAATATGACTGCTGAATAAAATACAGGCAGCAACACTATAAAATAAATAGTCAAAATCTACTTCATGTAATAATTCTCTAAAGCCCATACTAAAAATAGCTACAGACATAAAGATGGCTCCAAAGCTATACATCAATAATAATATAAGCTTACTCAAGTATGCCTTTATTTTTATTTTTGTTGAGACTAGCATGCTTTGATAGTGACCTGCCTTCGCCTCCTGATCGGATGCCATTGCACATACTAATCCTATAATCATAGGTAGTCCACACGCTAGGCCTTGAAAATAGGCAGTTACTTTTCCGTGAAAATCCCATGGTGAATAGGAATAGTAAGCTAAAAACAATCCAGAAATAGCAATGGGGACAAGTAGATGTGTAAGTAGTAATGGAGTTCGTCTTGTTTTAAGACTTTCCGCTCTCAATAATCGTAACATGTCCATTTGCTATTTGGCCTCCCTTTTTTGAAACCACTTTGTCGTGAGTGAAGTGATTATGATAAACCAAGTGATCGTTATCAATAATCCAGGAAATATAACATCGTTATTGAGTAAAGAACTACCCTCAGGTACTGGTAGACCATTTGGTAATATACCGAGAGTTGAGCATAATAGACGTGCACCAATTGCAAAAGGATAGCAATACCATAGCTCTCCATCAGCAAATACTACAATCCCTACGATATTGGCAACTACATTGAGCAAAATAGCCAAATAGGTTCCTAATTTAGCTGCCAAAAAAAGACATAAAGGAATTTGCCACAAAAACGTTACGAAAATAACTAGAGAACTTAATAAGCTGCTTGTTATTGGTAAGCTATGACCAAATAGCCAGCCCCCTACTGTAATTCCTCCAAAGAACATACTAGTGATAATGAAAAGCCATACACCTGATGAAAGTATTTTTCCCAACCAAACCTTTTTGAGGCCAAGTGGTAGTGCAAGTATACTATGGTATTTCAACTTCTTATCTTTTTCGATCACTAAGGCACAGCAAATCGTCAGTGCACCTGGCAGAAGCATCGTATACCACCAGTTATAAGCTCCTGTTTGAAAATACTCCCCTCCCATAAGTACAGCGCCTATAAGTAAGGTTATAAGTGGCGTAAGCCAAAGTAGTTTGGGAATAAAAGTTCGCTTCCATTTTAATTGTTCTGCTTTCATGATGGCTAACATACTAATGACCTGCCTTTCTGTTGGCAGTGACAACCTGCATGAAGAGTGACTCTAATTCATGACCTTGTGGAGCTGGTCCCTGATAGCCAAGCTTGCCACCAGCAATAATGCCAATATCATCCACGACTTGTTCTACCTCAGGCAAAATATGACTAGACAATATAACAGTGATACCTTGTTCTGGAAAGGAGCGAATGAGCTTACGAAGCTCTTGTATACCGATTGGATCCAAACCATTTGTCGGCTCATCTAAAATTAACAGTTTCGGTTTGTTTAACAGCGCAATTGCTATACCTAATCGTTGCTTCATCCCTAAAGAAAACTGACCTGCTCGTTTTTTCCCCGTATTCGTTAAATCTACAATCTCCAATACTTCGTCAATCCGACTTTGTGGTATGCCTAACGCTATCGTTCGAACTTTTAGATTCTCTTTAGCTGTTAAATTATCGTACAAGGGTGGTGTTTCAATTAAGACCCCGATATCCTGCAAATCTTTTCGTGACCATAGATGTCCATTAAAAATGATATCTCCAGCATTAGGTCGTAGCATGCCCGTTATCATCTTTAAGGTTGTAGATTTTCCCGCTCCGTTAGGTCCAAGTAAGCCATAAACTGAATTACGTTTAATTTCTAACGATAAATTATCTACAATGTTTTGTCCTTTAAACGCTTTATTCAGATTGTTTGTTTTCAACATCAAATCTTTCATAATTAGTCATCATCCTTTCGATGACCTTAGTGTAAAAAATAAATATAAGGATTTTATAAGGATTCCATAACAATTACTTACTTGCGATCGATTACTAAAGCATAAAAAAAGCATTTGGAATGACTTCATTCCAAATGCTTCGACCCTATCAAATTTACATAAATTCTTTTACTAAATCATTAAAATCATTTTCGCTCATTTTGATATCGATATCTGTTAATGGTAACTCAGAGTAGCCAGGTACTTTTTCTTGATACGACGTTGTTTCAGTATCATGATAAATAATGCCTGTTACTAAGCCCTCGTGTTCCATCACTGTACGCATTGCCATACCACGATCTGAGTGATCATAACCTTCAACATCTGCTAATTTTGTTAAATTTTCTTTAAACCAATCATATGTGTTCACTTTGTTATACGTTACACAAGGTGAAAAGACATTGATAAATGAGAAACCTTTATGGTTAATACCAGCTTCAATTAGTGCTGTTAATTCTTTAATATCTGTAGAGAAGCCCTGTGCCACAAATGTTGCACCACTTGTTAACGCTACCTCTAATGGTTTCAATGATGGCTCAATCGCTCCACCTGGTGTAGATTTTGTAATAAATCCAGCAGCTGAACGTGGAGATGTTTGACCTTTTGTTAAACCATAAATTTGGTTATCCATTACAATATAAGTTATATCAATATTACGGCGGATGGCATGAATTGTATGCCCCATACCAATAGCAAATCCATCACCATCACCACCAGAAGCGATAACATGTAAATCACGATTAGCCATTTTCAATCCCTGTGCAATCGGAAGTGCACGGCCATGAATACCATGGAATCCATAAGAATTGATATATCCTGAAATTCGACCTGAACAACCAATTCCTGAAATGACAGCAAGTTCATTTGGTTCAATGCCGACATTTGCAGCAGCACGTTGGATAGCTGCTTGTACTGAGAAGTCTCCACAGCCTGGGCACCAGTTTGGTTTCACTGTATTACGAAAATCCTTAAATGTTGCCATTAGCGAGTCAACTCCTTCACACGATTTTCTAATTCACCTGGCAAGAATGGTGTACCGTTATATTTAGTGATTGTCACGATTTTATCGTGACCACCAACATTCATCTTCATAATATTAGCTAATTGACCTGTATAGTTATTTTCTACAACGATCACCTTTTTCGCTTGTGCAACAAGAGGTGCTATTTCTGCAGATGGGAATGGGTGAATTAATCGAATATGTGCATGATTCACTTTCATTCCTTGCGCATTCAGTCGCTCTTGCACTTCTTCAATAGCACCTCTTGTTGAGTTAAAGCCTACTAATAAAATATCGGCTTCCTCATGTGGTGCATTGACAAAGACTGGGTTATCAAATTTCAAACTCTCTAATTTACGGAAGCGTTTATCCATTTGAGTTTGGCGATTACCCGTTGCCTCAGATGGCTTCCCTGTTTCATCATGTTCAACACCTGTAACGTGGTGAATACCATGTAATGTACCCGGTAATACACGAGGTGAAATCCCATCTTCTGTATCTTCATAGCGCTTGAAGTAGGCTTTATCTGCCGCTTCCTCAAGATCATCCATCACAATTTTACCGCGACGAATTTCAATTTTATTATAATCAAATGGCTCTACAGATTGTTTTCCTAAAGATAATTGTAGATCTGTCATTAAGATTACTGGTAATTGTAATTCCTCTGCAATGTTAAATGCTTGGATCGTATCAAAGAAAGCTTCCTCCATTGTAGAAGGTGCAATGACTACCTTAGGAATTTCTCCATGTGTACCGTAAAGCATAGCCATCAAGTCAGATTGTTCTTGCTTAGTTGGTAACCCAGTTGAAGGGCCTCCACGTTGTGTATCCACTACTACTAAAGGTTGCTCTGTCATACCTGAAAGACCGATTGCTTCCATCATCAATGAAAGACCAGGACCAGCTGAAGCGGTAAAGGAACGTACGCCACCAAAGTTAGCGCCAATAGCCATTGTTGCTGCTGCAATCTCATCTTCCGTTTGGATTACCGTACCACCGAATTTCGGTAATTTTTTAATCAAGTATTCCATGATTTCAGAAGCAGGTGTAATTGGGTATGCTGCCATAAAGCGTGTCCCAGCAGCTATTGCGCCAAGTGCTATTGCGTCGTTCCCAATCATAAACATACGACGTTTTCCATCCGCAGGTGCAAGCTCCCATTCGCCTATACGATCAACTAAAAGCTCATTCATAATTTGACGACCACGTGTAATGGCTTCCATATTTTTTTGAACGACTTCTTCGCCCTTTTTACCAAAAATATCATCGACAACATTTTGGAATACTGCATCTTCTAGATTTAGCAATGACGCAGTTGCTCCGATAGCCACCATGTTTTTCATTAACGAAGTACCAAGCTCTGCTGCTACTTCTGTGAACGGTACTGCAAATAATGGTGCTTTTGAATCCTCTGGTTTAACAGGATCAAATTTTGCATCGGCTAAAATAATACCCTTTTCTGTAAGCTCTTTATAATTGACATCAATTGTTTCTTGATCGAATGCCACTAAAATATCTAAATCATCCGCAATTGAACGTACTTCTGTTGGACGAACTGTAATTTTATTATTCGTATGGCCACCTTTAATTCGAGAAGAGAAGTGACGATAACCGTATAGGAAATAACCTAGACGATTCATTGCCATTGAGAAAATCTCACCTGTACTCTCAATCCCTTCACCCTGTTGCCCACCGACTTTCCATGAAAGCTGATGTAACATGTCAACAACTCCTTAAATCCAATGTGTACTATTATTTTTCCTTCATAAGTTTAACACGAAGAAACCGTCTGGACTATTGTTTCTCCACGATTTAGGCGAAAATCAGACCTTTGACTGAAAATCCTGTTCATAAAGTTGTAATTTTCAAATCTAAGCAAAATCACGCCCCTATTTCAAGTGACATCTATCATATGTAAAACAGGAAAACGAAAAAATGCTCCGCCACAATAGTATGTGACAGAGCATTTTACTTCATTACTTTTTTATCGAATACGTTTTTCCACTAACAGCTTTAATGCTGTTCGTTCTTCTCCAGCAATCAAAATATCGGCAAACGCCGGCGCGCAAATTAAATCTGTGCCACTTGGCGCTACAAATCCGCGTGCGATGGCCACTGCTTTCACGGCTTGGTTAAGTGCACCTGCCCCAACTGCTTGCATTTCTGCCTGCCCTTTTTCTCTGATTACCGCGACTAATGCACCTGCAACTGAATTTGGATTAGAGCGTGATGATACTTTTAATGAATCCACAATTATTCCTCCCCGTTTCGCGAATAGTGTTTACGCTCAACAACTCATGTCCCCCTTTTTGGACCTCAAGTTATTGTCCGTAGCACATTTTATGCTCCGCAAAACGGAAATAGACTAGTTTGACAAAGAAACCTATATCCCCGTAAAAGAAACGTAAAAAAACATTCTTCGACTTATCTACCCTTGAAATGGATAGTCTTCATTTATATAAATGCGTTCACAGGCAATAGCCTTTCCTGTTCGATCGTCCATCTCTACAAAGAAACCACTTAAAACCTCTCGCCCTTTTTTCGGAACTTCAAAACGAGATGGCATGTTTGTTTGGAATTTATAGATGACACTTTCCTTCGTCATACCTAAAATTTCATCATACGGCCCTGTCATACCAACATCCGTGATATAAGCTGTACCTTGCGGGTAAATTCTTGCATCTGCTGTTTGCACATGTGTATGTGTCCCAACAACCGCTGAAGCCTTTCCATCTAAATGCCAACCAAGGGCGATTTTTTCACTAGTCGCTTCAGCATGAAAATCCACGAAGACAAGTGGAGATATTTGTCGAGCCTCTGCAATCAATTGATCTGCCATTGCAAATGGATCCTCATGTGGTGGTAAAAATACGCGACCATGTAAATTAATGACAGATAATGTCACACCCTTTTTAGAAATCTGGACCATACCTTTACCAGGTGCTTCACTTGAAAAGTTTGCCGGACGGATTAAGTAATCCGCGTCATCAATAAAATCAAAAATATCTTTATTATCCCATGTATGATTACCCATTGTAATAACATCTACACCCATTTGTAGCAAGCTATTATAAACATTACGAGTAATCCCTCGTCCTGCCGCAGCATTTTCCCCATTTGCAATCACAACATCTGGATTATACTTCTTTTTTAAGCGAGGTAAATATTTTTCCACCGCATCTCGACCAATTGAACCAACAATATCACCAATAAATAGAACTTTCATTATGCAAGACCACACTTTCTCTAAATAACATCTTTTAGTTTACCATCTTTGCTTTGGCAATCGCAAAGTAAAAACGCAAGCCTTACTCAATTTACACGTTTAAATACTATTATCTTATTGATTAGCACCGGTTTATCTAGGATTGCTGGATGGGAAATTGTGCATCTTTTTTATTAGATGAGGCCCCATTGGTATTGAGTTGCCCTATAAAAAAAGCGCCGAATTTCCATTTACTCATTATATATGTTATACAAATGGAGCAACTGAGACTGACAATAAATGAAATGGCAATGACAGAAAATACACTTAATGTTTCGATAAAATTCGTTAAAAAATTTTTAAGTAGGCTATTAACTAGGGGATGTAATAAATATATACCGAAGGAATAACGACTAATAAAAATGATAAATTTCGGCATTTTTCTTCTGTTACTCGCGATGAAAAATAACAGAAAAGCTACACTGAATGTATAAAGGATAACGTCTATTCTCTTTGAATGAACTTCCGTAATAATACCTGATAATTGAGTGGTTAGCAAAAGACTTACTGTGATTAGTAATACTGCTAGTAACAGAAAACGAAAACGCTGTAACCACGATAGAAAATTATCATAATTTTTTCCACAGTAATAAGCTACTGCAAAATAAGCAATCCACGCAGGAAATGGCATCTTATTAAAAAAATCCCATTGTAAACTAGTATACGCTAAATCAGGAAAATACTTAAATGGATCCAAAAAATTAAAAAAGGCTAAGTAACCAAAATTAATGATAAAAGCAGTCATTATTACTTTATAGGCAGGGTATCTTGAGGCAATAAATTTCACAAAAAATGGATGAATGATATAAAACTGAAAAATGATCACGATAAAATAACCATGAAAATCACCTTCCAAATAATTTAATAGTAGTTTTTTGGCAAATTCAATAGAAGGCGATTCGATTGATTTAAGGACGGCATCAAGTAGTCCAATAAAAAGAAATGGAGTTAACATATATTTATAACGTTTTACATAAAACTTTTTCGGCAAACGATCTGAATAGGAATAGGCAATGACAAACTCTGAGATAAATATAAAAAGAGGGGTCCCGAACATAAAGATCAGCTGAATAGATGTCAGGATTACAAATAGTGGACCTTCTTCTATGTCATTCATGTTCAATGCCAACGTAACACTATGCATTAACACAATCCCTAAGCAAGCAACGAATCGTAGTAAATATATTTCTTTGATTTCTCGCTTCATCACCCTCACCTGCCATTTCAAAGGAATCAATTTGCCTTTCAATTATGCTACTTACCTTACTAAATGCAGGGATAAAATTATTTACTATCGGTAATTGTTCGCTTTAATTGCACCAAAATATCTCGCATTGTTTGAGGCTCAATAATAAAATTACCTACTAATAAAATAAACATCGTCCACAAGGAAATACATATAGCGGCTAAAAGCCATGAACCTGCAGATGTAATATGGAGCTCGATAAAAAATATAAATGGTGTCGCTGCAGTAAGTGCAAAGATACTATTTTGCACAATTTTTTTGGCAGTATCTTTAGGTGAATTGTGTAAAATCTTTTTTGAAGAATAAATGATTAAATCATAAGTACGATACCCGTATGAACAAATTCCTCCCAGTAATATTCCTTCTGCGCCGAAATACTGTACAAAAACAAGAGAAACTACTAGGTTAATTAATGCTTCCATAATGGCACGCTTTTTCGTCTCTCTAAAATGTCCTGCAGCGTTCACTAACGTATTTGCAGGAATCCGAATTGTGTTCGCTACTCCTACAATGACAAACAATATTGCCAACCAGGGCCTTATGTAATTGGCATCTTCAATACCTGCTGTATAAATCCTTATAAATGGCAATATTAAAATAGCTGTACATGTGTAACTAAAAGCAATGATGCCATAAAAAATATATTCAAAATGATGAAAATATTTTCGAAGAACGTCCTTATCCTCTTTGACAAGAATGTCGCCAAAAGCTGCTAATATCGCCCCTGAAAAAGTAGATATAAACAATGTGACTGCATTAAACACCATACTATAAACTGTAAATACACTGACTTCTGTTAAGCCCAGAAAAATCGTTATTAAAATAAACGGTGTGTTAAATACCACTAACGAGGCAATTTGATGAATTAAAGCATCCCATTTGTCTTTAATTGCTAACGTATTAGCTTGTTTTTTACAATCGAAATATGGATATTTCTTTTTAACATACAACCTTAAAAAAAGAACATCCAGTAATAATAAGGCACTTGAACTAGCAACAACAATGACGATGGAAAAACCAAATGCTATTAAAGTAACTGACAATAATGCACTCGCAAAAAGCAACATTGTTTGAATGCGAAAAATAACATAGCTTTTTTGATCTGCCGACAGTAGAACTAAATATTTCCCTATAAAAAAATACTCCCACACGCCACTAATTCCCAAAATAAGTACCATGTAAAGAGCCGTACGCGTATTCACTTCATCTCCTACTAATAACGGATAACAAATGGACAAAATGGCGACTAATCCAACAAAGACATAACCCGAGCGTCTATAAAAACGATTAGTCGCTGAAAGAATTCCATTTATTTGGTCTTTATCACCCTTGGCTAGTGGCTTATAAAGTGCCACTATAGATGCATTACCAACCCCAGCTTCTACTATTTTTAAGTAACTTAAAAATTGCTTAATCGACGAAACAAGCCCGTTTGTAGCAGAGCCGTATGTTGTCATAAATAGTCGAGGTAAAATGAAATTAATAACCGCTGCAACAACTTGTAGCAATACATTAGACATTAAATTTAAAACTACTCTCTTAGTTCTCATGCTGATAAGCACCTTTTCTTTTAGTAAAAGTAGGAATTAAACCTTTGCAATCACTGATCCGCCGATTAAGCCTATTCAACATAAAAAGTAAAAGAATTTGTTTTTTCTTTAATAGCCAAGTATAGACCTTTAATTTGAGCGGCATATTTGTCACTCGAATCGCATGCAACGATCCATGAAACGCTTCATGAATCAACATTTTCTTAATAAAGGTACGCTTTTCATGTAAACGCTTATGGTTGAATCTATTCAATTCATTATTCACCGCTGCCATCACTAAATAAGTAAAATAATACTGAAGTTGTTCAGCAAAATTAGGAACCTGGTCTGCTTTCCTGTACTTTAAAGCTTTCAAATGTTCATATAACACAAGTATTTTTTTAAAAAACAACTGATCATAACTAGTTGTCATGGAAGAAGAATGCTGACGGTAATGGTAGAGATACTGATTTTCTAATATATAAATACTTTCTGCATCAAGTAAGCTAGGATATGTACAAGCAGCATCGTCCCCCATGCAAATTTGATCATCCACATCAAATAGATTTTTCTCTAATAGGTCTCTTTTAAATATTTTATTAGATAAAGATGGATATAATCCAAAACGGTAATACTCGCCCGAATATAGCATAATCGGATATACTTCTTTTTCCATCCTATCCTTCCTGTACAAACCGGGCGCGACAAGCTGTGATCTCTTCACTTCTTGGAGTGGATAATTTTCTATAATGTCACAAATAACAATATCTACATCAAAAATACGTGCAGTATTACATAATGATTTATACATATCAACTTCTATCCAATCATCACTATCTACATAACCAACATACTGTCCTTTGGCGACCCTTAGCCCTGCTTTACGGGCACTGACAGCACCACTATTTGCTTTATGAATGACGGTAATTCTTGTATCAGATTCGGCATATTCATCGCAGATTACCGAGCAGTTATCAGTCGAGCCATCATTTACTAATATCAACTCAAAATCTACGAAATCCTGTCTCAAAATACTATCAAGACACATTTTTAAGTAAGGTTCTGTATTATAGACGGGGACAATAATGCTTAAAAATGGCACTCACCTCACCTCTCATTCATAGTAGTTCCCTTACTTTTACTCATAGTCAGTGCAAACATAATTAATAAAATATGATATGGAAAATAATCCATGACAAATGAATCAAGTCCTATATTCGCTACTAATACGATATAGAGAGGAATAGCGTTAATTGAGAGGATTTGAAAGCCTGGTGTATTCATACTTCCAACATTCCCTCTAAGTACTTTATAGAGGCTAGAAATGTATAATACTGACAAGGCCACTCCAATTAAACCTATATAATAAGGGGTTGATAAGTACATTGTATGTGCCATTTTCACCTTCGCAAAGCTTGTGCCAAATCCTGCTCCCAAAACAAATACTTTCGTGTTTTGAAAGATTTCATTTATAAATAGGCCCCAACTACTCACTCGACCAGTGGTAATGGCATCTGTCGATATTCCTGACCCAAAAAACCGAATCCAATAAATTTCAAATAACTTCTCGTAAAAAAAATAGAGAGCAACCCCACAAATAATCACGATAAAAGACGAAAATTTAATAGCTGTCTTCACATTATTTTTAATGAAGACAATAAATGTCATCATAATAAAAACGACTAATGTAATAATAAACATTTTGGAATATGTCAGTATGCCAAAAAAAGCTAATATCACGAGTAATACAATTGACTTTTTTTCCTTTTTTCCATCCAGATTAAAAAGCACTAATAAACAAGCCATAGCTATTAATATTTGCAAACTAAAGTAATTTGGATCTAAATCTAAACCCGTAAATCTTGTACTAATCGAGTTCATTGTCTTCACTGTATTCACAATGGTCATTGATTCTATAAAATGATCGATTTCTGGAACGGAATAACTGATCAAGCGCACGATTGAAGCAGCTAGTAAACCCGATGTATAGATATACGTATACCTTCTGAAATATGCCTTATCATTGAGGGTCAATATTGCACAAAAGAGCACACTATAATTCAACACAAAGCCTAAAACTGCAATAAGATTACCACCACTAACTAACGTTACGGCCACCGTATAAAATGCAAATAAAAAATAGGTGAATAACAGTCGTTTTGAAATACCTTGCTTTTGTAAAAAGAGCGTCAGAATACTTAACAAAATATAGAAAGAACTAAGTACAACAAGTAATGAATATCCTGATATATCGAATTTAATGACATAAACCCACGAAATAAAAAACAATAAATAGTCAATTCGATGCTGCTGCTTATCTAGCAGCATCGCTATACTGGTTAAAAGGAAGAAGAGCCAGAGAAATAGATTTTGACCTGTATATATTTTGAATACGACAAAGATACTTGAAATTATACAAATGAGCACACTAAATTTCTTAGATTCCACTATCATGTAGCATCAAACTCCAATACTAGTTGCTCTTGAGCTTTTTCGTTTGTGTAGTGATTTTCTTCTATGTAATTTTTCATATTGTGTAGTAATTCTGTATTTTTCATAACACTAGAAATGACGTGAAAGATGTCTTTCATGTTAAAGCCTGTTATTAATCCGTTATGACCATGACAAATTTGTTCACCTGCTGCGGCAAAGTCTGTTGTAATAACAGGCGTTTGTACAATTAATGCCTCCCCTATGACCATTGGATAGCCTTCGTAGGCTGATGTTAAAATGAATACATCACTACATTTTATAAATGGATAGGGATTTTTCATTTCCCCTACAAATTCAACTACATCCTCTACACCTAGTTGCAAAGCTAATTGCTGATTCGAAAGTAGATCTGGTCCATCACCTAAAATGCGCCAGCGAAAATTATTTATAGAAGCTTCCTTTAACAACTTACACAGATGTGGAATCAGGTCGAACCTTTTTGTACTATTTTCAATTCGCCCAACAGATATTAAATCCAACTCGCATTTAAGAAACGGTGTATATTGACATGCCAGTTCTTTAATCTCTTCGATTGGAAAAAAATTATAAACCACTTGAATTTTATGTTGATATTCTGGAAGGAAATTTATTAAATTTTCCTTACATGCTTCTGAAACACATAACAATCGATCAAAATTTTTATAGGTTTTGACACAAGCTTCATAATTAAAATTCGCTTTAATGGGATCTGTATGAATCCATGCGAACTTACGATCTGCTATCACAAATTGATCTACAAATAAATTGGTCCCTTTATTGAAATATTGATTGGGTACATCATTAAAATAAGAAATGGCAATATCATAATGACAATTATTGCGATGTTTTTTTAAAAGAATCGAATAGAAATTGTGGGAACCTATTAATCGAACAACTATCATACACACAATACGTAAAATAATATGCCATACGTTATTTCTTTTTTTCACTTCAGCAAAAGGTGTAGCAATTAGTTGTAACAGTAAGTTCCCTGTATTTACCTTCACATTGGAGGGAATATCGTTCATTAATTCCCCTCCACTAAATGTGAAAACATCTATCTCATATTTCTCGTAGAGGTATATTTCTTTTAACATATTAATTAGCGCCTTTTGGATACCACCCATGTGAAAATTTTGTGCAACAAATAATATTTTCATATTAGTCCCCCTAAAAATACTACTGTAAATTTTCATTTTGCTCTTACGTTTGTGGATAAAAAACGGATCGATAGCCCTACGAGCCATTCCCTTTGCTGCTCACGCTCCGCATAGCTTTTATAAATTACTGTATAAATCTGTTATCCGTTTCTCCATTTTCGCCCAGCTATAACCTTCTTCGTACAGTGCCTTCATTTCACGAGAAATTTCTGGCCATTCTTTTCTACGCTTTACCAAATTCTCAATTCCTTTTTGTAAACTCTCTCTATTGTAATCAATAAGTTCTCCAAAATTATTTGTTGCAACTACTTCTGACATTCCCGTATTTTTCACCATAATCAAAGGCTTACCAAGCATTAATGCTTCATAGAATTTATTGGGTGCCGCATAATAATGGTTAGAAATAGTAGGATCATAAATAGCCGTCATAATGTCACAACTATTTTCTAACTCTATTGTTTTTTCATAGGGTAACTTACCATAAAAGTGGATATTGTCATGCATTTTCGAAGTTTGCAGCAAAGTATCAGCTAACTTACCAAATCCGCCAATATGCAGCTCATAACTTGGTGTATTCTTTACTACTTCAACCAATTCACTAATCAATCGATTTTCAGTAAGTATACCTACATAAACTATTTTTACTTTTTTCGGATTCAAATCTAAGCAATTATTTGAATCTATATAACGTGGAGTATTATAAATGACCTCTATTTTTTTAGGTGAAGCTTTAGCAATCTGTTCTTTGCGCTTTTCTGTACATATAATGACTGCATCTACACTATTCATAAGACGTATATCTATACTAGTAATGACCTTTCCAATACTCTCTGGTCCATAAAATGGTGATGTATACGAATCAAATACGTCGTAGATTACTTTTTTACGAAGTAATTTCCCACATATTGTACCTATTAGCGCTGTATCAAAATCACAAGCGTGAATCATATCATACGTATTTTTATGGCGAAGTAACCATCGAAAAAGTTTAAGTTGAAATTTTATAAATGGAACTAAGTTCTTTTTCAAACCTCCTCCAAATGTTGCCGGAATACCAAACCTTGTAATACGAATTGCATGTTCACCTTCTAACAGTTGGTCCTTTATTTTATATTTCTTATCTCTATCCCATGCTAAAATGTGAACATTCCAATTATTTTTTGCAAGACAATGTGCCTCCTTTTCAACCCTTGGATCTGGAGAAACAGGGTTACTCCTCATAAAAACAACTCGCATCCCATATGCCCCCCCTTAAACACTGAATGTCTCTAGCACTTCAGCTACTTTTTGCTACCTTTTATATCCTTACAACTTAAAGATGCTTTCCCATTTTAAAAAAACTTCCACCATTTTTTTGTGAAAGTATCATCTGGTTCATATACAATTAATGGCTGATTATTAATGATTCGTTCGTTATTTTCAAGCAAAAAATCTACCATATCCAAATCTTTTTGTTTTTCTAAAAATCTAAGTCCCTTTTCAAATAAGAAAGGACGTGTACTTAAGTTATGCACATCCGAACCATATGTATGGATAAGATTCGAGCGCACTAAATTTAGCGAAAGTTTTTGGATGGTTTTTCCAAACAATCCTGCTAAACTTCCTGATGTAATTTGTGCAAGTGCCCCCTCGCGTATAATTTGTTCCAAATGACTTGGATTTTCTGAAATGACTCTATTTCGCTCTGGGTGTGCAATAATTGGTGTTATGCCTGCTGTTAATAATGAGTAAATGATATCCTTTGTAAATTTGGGAATATGATTAGAGGGAAGTTCCAACAGCAAATAATTGGAATTTGCTAATGTATGTATTTGTTTTTTTTCATACAATTCTAGAATGTTACCTGCCAAGCGTACCTCTTGTCCCGTGTAAAGTTTTAACGGCATGTTACGTTGATCAATTGTCATTTGCAACTGTACAATTTGCTCATTCACGACATCAAAGGGGACATTATACAATGGATGTAAAGCATGCGAAGTGGAAACAATCGTTGAAATCCCCTCCAAAACGGCCTGCTCAAATAAACAAAGTGTCTCTTCAATCGTTTTCGGACCATCATCGACATCAAATAATATATGACTGTGCATATCAATCACTGTACTTCACTTCCCTGTCTAGATACTTGAATTAACGATAATATTGCTCATAATATTGATGGAGTGGCATTTTATAGTTATTTAATACTACGCCTAAAATATTTGCTTTTGAGGCTTCAAGGTATGACTTTGCTTTTAACACATTTTCATTTTCTGCAACTCCACTGTTCACAATTAATAATGTACCATCACATTTATTGGACAAAATTTGAGCATCTGTTACAGATAGCAGTGGTGGCGCATCAAAAATAATGATGTCAAACCCTTTCTTTAGTTCCTCCATTACACTCCCCATTAAGGTAGAAGCTAGTAACTCTGCTGGATTGGGGGGGATAGGCCCACTTGTCAAGACATATAGATTAGCAATATCTGTATTATTGACGACTTCGGAAATTGTAAAATGCCTTGTTAGTAAATTTGATAGTCCTCTAGCATTTTGCAATAGAAACGTATAATGCATTGTTGGTTTTCGCAAATCTGCATCTACGATGACGACTCGTTTTCCTTCTTGTGCGAAAACAACTCCTATATTGGCTGCATTGGTTGACTTTCCTTCACCTGGTGTTGCAGATGTCACTAATATTGTTTTAATCTCTCTATCAGGCATTGAAAAAGTAATATTTGTTCGGATTGTTCGAAATTGTTCTGAAATAAAAGAATGGCCATTGGCAATCGTCACAAGTTTTCTTGCCATTTTCACTAACTTCTTCTTTTTCTTTTTTTTCCAAAACATTATGATCCTCTCCTCGTTTTATGAGATTTTACCCTAGTGCTTTTATGGTGAGCATCACTAATTTGACTAATCAAGCCAATAATTGGTAGCCCTACTAGCTCTTCGATATCTTGCTCCGTCTTGATTGTAGTATCTAAGCTCTCTATTATGATTATGAGAGCAGCACTTATAACAAAACCAATAAACGAGGCTGCTACTATATAAAGGGTTTTATTTGGCGCAATCGGTACAGGTTCCTTATCTAATTGTGCAACTGACAAAATATTAACATTATCAACCGTCATTAAAACTTGAATCTCCTCTTGAAACACATCTGCTATTGTATTGGCAATATCCACAGCCAACTCTGCTTGCTTGTCTACAACATTAATATTGACAACTTGTGAGTTATTGGCACTGGATACAGTAATTTGATCCATTAAAACTTCAGGTGTGACATCCAAATCTAGCTTATTTATAACTTTAGATAAAATAGCAGAACTTGTTATGATAATGTTATACGTATTAATAAGTCGGAGATCTGTTTCAACCTGTTGTACACCTAAATGTGGTTGCTCTATATTTTTTTGATTAACTAAAATTTGCGTTTCTGCCTCATAGGTAGGTTTTAACACAAAAATGCTAATAAAGGCCGTAACCAACGCTGCAAAAAGTGTAAAACTTATGATAAAAAGAAAGTTTTCTCTTACTATTTTCAATATATCTTGTAATGTGATTGTTTCTTTCAAAGCTCTTCACTCCTTGTCAAAACATAAACCAGTTGTAAAAATGGAGTATAACTAGGCTGATTAATTTTTAAAAGGGTATTCATGTTGAGGCTAGTTCACTATGCTTTATTCCATACTATATTGTTGGAATCATCCATTTATTCTTACTCAGTAGATCACATCGAATTTTCTTCACATACAAAAAGGCATCCCCTGATCTTGGTCAAGGGATGCCTATTATTTTATTATTTATTTCGCGTATTCCACAGCACGTGTTTCGCGAATAACTGTTACTTTAATATGACCTGGGTAATCGAGTTCTTCCTCAATACGTTTGCGAATATCACGCGCAAGACGATGAGATGCTAAATCATCAATTTTTTCAGGTTGTACAATAATACGAATTTCACGTCCAGCTTGAATTGCATAAGACTTTTCTACGCCATCATAGCTTTCTGAAATTTCCTCTAACTTTTCAAGTCTGCGGATATAGTTTTCAAGTGTTTCACTACGTGCACCTGGACGAGCTGCTGATAATGCATCAGCTGCAGCGACTAATACCGCAATAACAGATGTTGCTTCAGTATCACCATGATGCGAAGCAATACTATTAATGACAACTGGGTGTTCCTTATACTTTGTTGCTAATTCCACACCAATTTCAACGTGGCTTCCTTCAACTTCATGATCGATTGCTTTTCCAATATCATGTAATAAGCCTGCACGCCGAGCCAATGCTACATCTTCACCAAGTTCAGCAGCAAGTAATCCTGCTAAATGTGCGACTTCAATTGAATGTTTTAGAACATTTTGTCCATAGCTTGTACGATATTTCATGCGGCCTAAAATTTTCATTAAATCTGGATGTAAGTTATGAATACCAATTTCAAATGTAGTTTGCTCACCTGTTTCGCGGATTTGTTCATCCACTTCACGTCGAGCTTTTTCCACCATTTCCTCAATACGAGCTGGGTGAATACGACCATCCTGTACAAGTTTTTCAAGTGCAAGTCGAGCTGTTTCACGGCGAATTGGATCAAAGCCTGATAATATAACCGCTTCTGGCGTATCATCAATAATTAAATCAATTCCTGTTAACGTTTCCAATGTACGGATATTACGGCCTTCACGACCAATAATACGTCCCTTCATTTCATCATTTGGCAAGTTCACAACAGATACAGTTGTTTCTGCTACGTGATCTGCAGCAAAGCGTTGTAGTGCTAATGATAAAATTTCACGTGCTTTTTTATCTGAGTCTTCTTTCGCACGTGTTTCAGCTTCTTTCGTCATCACAGCAATATCAGTTGATAACTCTTTTTCTACTTCATTGAGGATAATTGATTTAGCTTCATCCCTAGTCAAAGCAGAAATACGTTCTAGCTCTGTTTTTTGTGATGCCATGAGCTCGTCCACTTTGCTCTCCATCTGTTCAATATGCTGTTGTCTTTCAGCTAGAGCTTGTTCTTTGCGCTCTAAGCCAGCTTCTCTCTTATTTAGAGCATCATCTTTGCGATCAAGATTCTCTTCTCTTTGCAATAAACGGTTCTCTTGTTTTTGAAGTTCTAAACGACGTTCACGAATGTCATTTTCAGCTTCAGTACGAAATTTGTGAGTTTCATCTTTGGCTTCAAGTAGTGCTTCTTTCTTCATTGCCTCCGCTTCTCGTTTTCCTTCTTCAACGATTGTTTCAGCGACATGTTTAGCACCAGTGATTTTTGAGTCATTCACTTTTTTCATGTAGATATAGCTAACAGCGGCACCAACGATGAGTCCAAGCAAAGCGGAGATGATAGTAATTCCATCCATATGAACACCTCCTCTTGCTATTTGGGTATTACAGTTTCAGTCGGCGCATACATCTATGTCGCCTTAGCTAAAATGCACCAGGTTTTGTTAGAATTTATGCAAAACCCGTTTCATTGGCCAAAGGCATTATCTTCATCCAGTAGGCGTTTAGACATCCATTTTAAAGGATATTTCACTATAAAACATTTGCTAAATGAGGATAAAATGTACTGCCTATTTAAAGTCATAATTCAGAAATTATACATATTTAATTGTATAGCTAGCCTCAAGCTCTGTCAAGGATAGTCCGGCGTCTGTTCGCCATCTAAGCCAAAAAAAGTAAGTCCTATCCATTCAGTGAATTTTTTCCCTATTACTATTTCACTAGAAACTTTTTCATGTTAAATACAATTAATAAAAAAACAGTACATAAGAAATAAACACATAGCCTCTCTCTTATTATGTGTAAAAATTTAAGAATATAGACAAAAAAATGCATTGCCCCCTCAATAAAGTGGGAACAATGCAATCATTAATTATTCTTCTTCCAGAAGTAACATTAATTCTTCATCCATCTCTTCTTCATCATCATGGGCCGCAATTGTATAAGAAGAAGCCGCAATACCATAAGAAGCTCGGATTTTATTTGCTATGTCTTCTAGGACAGCAGTATTTTCTTTTAAATACTGTTTAGCATTTTCTCGTCCTTGACCTAAGCGCTCATCGCCATATGCATACCAAGAACCGCTTTTTTGCACAATGTCTAATTCCACGCCTAAATCGACTGTCTCGCCTTCTTTAGAAATCCCTTCTCCATACATAATATCTACTTCAGCTGTACGGAAAGGTGGTGCTACTTTATTTTTTACAATTTTAATTTTAGTACGGTTACCAACAATATCATTACCTTGCTTAATAGCTTCTGCACGACGCACTTCTAAACGGACAGAGCTGTAGAATTTAAGCGCACGTCCACCTGGTGTTGTTTCTGGATTACCGAACATGACACCAATTTTTTCACGAATTTGGTTAATGAAAATAGCAATCGTTTTTGATTTATTAATCGCACCTGAAAGTTTACGTAAAGCTTGAGACATTAGACGAGCTTGTAAGCCGACATGAGAGTCACCCATATCCCCTTCAATTTCAGCTTTTGGCACTAAGGCAGCAACCGAGTCAATAACGATAATATCAATAGCTCCACTACGCACTAATGCTTCTGCAATTTCAAGTGCTTGCTCACCTGTGTCGGGCTGTGATAATAATAGCTCATCAATATTCACACCTAATTTTTGTGCATAGATTGGATCTAATGCATGCTCCGCGTCGATAAATGCTGCTTGTCCACCTGATGCCTGTACTTCAGCAATGGCATGTAGAGCAACTGTTGTTTTACCAGACGATTCGGGACCGTATACTTCAATAATACGTCCACGTGGATATCCACCCACTCCTAATGCAGCATCAAGTGCTAGTGACCCACTTGAAGATGTTGCAATTTCTAAATCAGTTTTTTCACCAAGTTTCATGATGGAACCTTTACCAAAATTCTTCTCAATTTGTTTTAGAGCCTGTTCTAAGGCTGCTTTACGATCACTCATTCATTTTCCTCCTTCGAAAACTGTTCACTGTTTTTATCTATCTCTACTATACTTGTTTTTGAGAATACGCGCAAGAAAAAAGCGAACATTTATTCGTTTTTTCTTCAAAATAAAAATTTGGATAGTTTTCCTCTACCCAAATTCCTATGTTTTACTCTATTTTAATAACGTTTTGTGTAGCCACGTTCTTCTAAAAGCTGCATTAAATAATGGCATGTAAATTTCACCGCACGGAGTCGATTCGTATTACGCATGCCTGATAAATGAAGTAAATATGTAAGCGGCTCCTCATCATTTATGGCAATACCAATCCAAACCGTACCTACTGGCTGATGATCATGCGCAGTGGGACCTGCTTCTCCTGTAAGGCCAATCCCAATATTTGTAGCAAATTTCTCACGAACAGCACTTGCCATTGCCGCTGCGCATTCAGCACTCACAACACCATGTGTATCAATTAATTCTTGTGAAATGCCTAGCTGTTTTACTTTCGCATCTGCTGCATAGGTAACAACGCCTCCTATAAGCGCATTGCCTACCCCAGGAATTTCCGCAAGCTCAGATTGAAATAAACCAGCAGTTAAACTTTCTGCAGCCGCAATTGTTAGCTCATTATCCAGTAGCATTTCTACCGTTTTTGAGGCAAGGGAATCATCATCTACACCATATTGATAATCACCAACAAGGGCTTGGATTTCTGCAACCTTTGCCTTAATAAGCTGCCCAGCTTGCTGCTCTGTTGCTGCTTTAGCTGTTACGCGTAACGTTACCTCACCATCAGAAGCAAGTGGAGCAACTGTTGGATTGGTTTGTGCATCTAAAATATTTTGAACTTGTACTTCAAGCTCAGCCTCACCAATTCCATAAAATCGCATAACATGTGATGCAATGATCCCTCCATCATTAAGCATCGCAGCAAGTTTAGGTTTAGCCTCAAATTGAAACATTGGTTCTAACTCTTTTGGAGGTCCTGGTAATAAAATATAAGTACGATCATTTTTTGTGAAGATCATACCTGGAGCCATTCCATGGTGATTAGCTAATACTTCACTCCCAGCTAAAATTAATGCCTGTTTACGATTATTTTCCGTCATTGGACGTCCTCGTTTAGCAAAAAATTGCTCAATATACGTCAATGCTACTTCATCAAACTCAAGAGAAACACCAAGATGACGTGCAATCGTTTCCTTCGTTAAATCATCTTTTGTTGGACCGAGTCCTCCCGAAAAAATAATGAGATCTGCACGAGACTCTGCCACTTCGATAGCTTGTTCTAAACGCTTTGCATTATCGCCTACCACGGTATGATAAAAAACGTTTATGCCAAGCTCGGATAGCTGGCTTGAGATAAATCTCGCATTTGTATTCGTAATTTGACCTAATAATAGTTCTGAGCCAACCGCAAGAATTTCAGCATTCATGATCCCCAAGACCTTTCTTATTTAGACTCAAGTAATACACGTCGATTTAGATAGAAATAATCCCACCCTGACCAAAGTGTAAAGAACAATGCAACATAGAGCATGATTGTATCAAATGGGATACCAACTAATGTAAAGATTGTATTGTGTAAAAGAGCGGCAGCAATCGCTACAATTTGTGCCCAAGTTTTAATTTTACCAAGCTGATTAGCAGCTACCACTTCTCCTCCACCTGCCAAAATCAAACGTAAACCCGTTACAGCAAATTCACGACTAATAATAATGATAATTACCCAAGCAGGTGCCATCTTAAGCTCGACCATTAAAATAAAGGCTGCTGAGACAAGTAACTTGTCAGCTAAGGGATCTAAAAATTTCCCAAATGTCGTTACAAGATTATACTTACGTGCGTAATAACCATCCACCCAATCGGTTGTTGAAGCAAAGATAAAAATAAGTGCGCCTATAAAATGATGGATTGGCATCTCTGCACCAAAAAGTGATAATGTTCCCCAGCCAAAATCAAACATCATAACAATGACAAAGAATGGAATAAGCAAGATTCGAGAGATGGTAATTTTATTTGGAATGTTCATTTTTCTAACACCTTTCATGATGAAAGAAAGTAGTCATCATAGGATGACTACTGTTCTTTATTGAAATTGATGACGATATTTTGCGTTACAATTTGTTGTGCATACGTTAAAAGTTCGTCATTAATATAGATTTTAGCTTGCGTTGAATTACCGAGACGAATACGAACATAGTTTTGTGTTGAGGCGTCAAATTCAACTACTTCCCCGGCATTATAGACACGCGTATCTGTTAAGATTTCTTGTTGCTGTTGATTGCGAATACCAACAAATGTAGGGCCTGATATTTCAATTTTCAGTTTCATTGTATCTGTCCCTGTTAACGTATAAGAAGTTGTCGCTCCATCTGCTTCAACAGTACCCGCGGAAATTGTTTGCTTCATCTCTTCTGTTTGATCCGTGTCATCTTCATCAGTTGGTGTTTCTTCTGTAGCTTTTGTATCTTCTTTATCATTTTTCTGTGCATCTTTATTTTCTTGTTCTTTTTTATCCTTCTCACTATCAATTGGCTTGACATTTGTGTCATATTCAATCTCAGGAGTTGGATTTACTTCTTCGCTTGTCCCTGGACTGTTTTTTGATTGCCATAGCACCCATATAGCCACAATAATCACTACAATAAATAAAGCAACAATGATTTTGGGCATAGCCTCCATCATTTTATTCGAAGGGCCTTTCGTTACTTTTCTTCTGCTAGGGCTATTCGTCATCGATTGACTTACTTGATCGTTTGGAGTGCTCGGTAGTTCATTTTTATATGTCTCTAAGATTTCTTCCGCGTCCAAACCAACAGCTTCTGCATATTGTTTAATAAAAGCTCGTACATAAAACGAACCAGGCATAATGGAATAATTGCCCTCTTCAATTCCTACTAAATAACGTTTTTGGATTTTCGTTATTTCTTGTAAATCGTCTAAGCTGTAGCCTTTAGACAGTCTCGCCTCTTTCAGTCGAGTCCCTAATTCTGCCACTAATAACACCTACTTTAACATCAAATTAAAAATTAAATCCTCCAAAAGAATCGGATTCGGACATATGATTTTTTTCCATTATTTCATAAGTAATTTCTTCATCAGTGTGATGACGTAGTTCAATAATATAATCAAAATCCTCTATTTTATATTCTGAATGCTGAACAAACATATCTGGATGCTCTACAACTTTGATACAAGGCATATTCATCATTTCACGCACTAATTGCAAATGTTTCTCATCGGATGAACGTCGAGTCACAATACCATCTAGAATAAAAATATTGTTCCGACTAAATTCATCTCCCACAAGCTTATTACGAACTGTTTGCTTAATCATTGTAGATGATAAAAAGATCCATTTTTTATTGGCACAGACACTGGCGGCTACTATGGATTCAGTTTTTCCAACACGTGGCATGCCACGAATACCAATCAGCTTATGTCCCTCTTTTTTAAAAAGTTCTGCCATAAAGTCGACTAAAATACCTAGTTCATCTCTTACGAAATGGAATGTGTTTTTTTCATCTGCATCTCGAGGAATATAACGACCATGCCTAATGGCTAAACGGTCACGAAGTTTTGGTTGTCGAAATTTGGTTACGTTAATATGTTCCATTGTCGAAACAATTGTACGAAAACGCTCAATTGCCTCATCATTGTCTGTATGCACTAACATACCACGTCGATCCTCATCTACACCATTTATTGATATAATATTGACACGAAGCATCCCTAAAAGTGAAGCAATATCTCCTAATAATCCAGGGCGATTCACCTGAATTTCATATTCAAAGTACCAATCGCTCAACACACTCGTTCCCTTCCTATTAGTTAACGTAAAAAATCCTTTATAAGTTCCATCATAGCTGATTTTTTATGTAATGGAAAGTTAGAATACATGGAATTACAGCGTTATTTACTAATTTTTTTTGATGACTGTTAAATAGGCTTACATACGTTCCCGTTTTCACAGATAAAAAGTTTATAGTATAGCAAAAAGAGGAGATTGGCTCTCCTCTTTTATTTACTGCACATGCTTATTTTGTACGAGCTTAATGACACAATTCGCTAATGCATGTTTTTCATCTTCAGAGGCAACGCCCCATAAATCCGACAGCACTCGCTCTTGTTCGTTTTTAGGATCGACATTAGTCGCCAAATATTCTCCAATTTGGACAGCAGCCGTTTGAATCATTTTCTTCGGCATACCGCTTGATTCAGCTTGCATGACGTTTTGTCCTAAAAACGATGTCCATTTTTGCCAGTTTTCTAAAATGGTCATATTCTTCCTCCTCCTTTACACAAGTAGTATGTGCAAAAGAGATTATTATATGTACCAGCCTCCATTTAATCGTACGATTTGTCCTGTCACATAATCAGCTTTACCAGACAAATAAAAACGTACCATTTCAGCCACATCCTTTGTTTGTCCAATGGAGCCTAGTGGGATATCGTCCAAAATGTATTGAAGCTCTTCTTGATTTAGATGGCTGTTCATTGAGGTATTTATAAAGCCAGGAGCAATAGCATTTACTCTAATCCGAGATAATGCCGCTTCTTTTGCATAGGATTTGACAAAAGCATGTTGCGCACCCTTAACAGTTGCATAAAGTGCCTCCCCCGCTGAGCCAGCCTCTCCCCAAATGGAGCCTATAAATAGTACATAGCTCACTTCATGCTTGCGAAGTTTTCCAGAAAGTAAAGCTGTTAGTCTCATAGGATTTTGAACATGAACACGCCATAAAGCATCCATATCTTCCACTGTTGTATCTTCGAGCAATGAATAATGGGCTTGTCCATTGGCAAAAACAATAGCCTGCACATTGAAAATTTGCGCGGCTACTAATTCTGCTCCATTAACGATTGAAAAATCCCCCTGTACAAGCATAAATTCTTGTGCAGGGAAATGTTCGGAAAGCATTTCACATAATCTCTGTGCCGCATTTTGATTGTTTGAATAATGTACATAGATGGACCAGCCGTCCTCAGCTAAGCTTTGACAAATGGCATGACCGATATCACCTGATGCACCTAAAACAAGGGCAAATTTTTTCACTGTGCATCCTGCTTACTTGGCAGAATTTTAAAGACCGTTTGCTGTGTTTCACCTTGGATAGAAGCAAATGCTTTTTGTAAATCCTCCACGGTTAATGTCTCAAGTACTGGTACTACATCAAATAAATTCATGTCATTAAAGGAATATCGTGTGAATTGGTTTGCGATAAACTCGATTGAATTTAGTGCACGTAGGAAGAAACCAATTTTTTTGCGTTTTATACGATCCAAACCAGCACGATCAAATTGACTATTTCCTTCATATTTTGCTAATTCGTCCATAATTGTTTTTGCCAATTTATCAGGCTCTGCTGAATCTGATCCGATCATAGCAAACCCAAAGCCATTTTCTAAGGTAAAATCAAAAGCATATGTCTCATCAATTAAACCTTCCTCGTAAACACGTTCATAAAAATCAGAGGTACGTCCAAAAATAAGTTCAAGTGCAATTTGAACCGACAACTCATGCTTTAACATGTCCTGACCTGATAAATTAGTGTCTTTCGCTTTTAAACCTACATAAATTTTTGGTTTTTGAACATCCATATTTAATGTACGTTCTTTAATGGCTACCTCTGTTGGTTCTATATCAAAGAAGCGTTGAATTGGTGTTGGTTCTGGGAACTCTTTTTTACCTTGATTCTCACGAATAAACGTCATCATTTCTTCTGGTTCAACAGCACCAATCACAAATAACAACATATTTGAAGGATGATAAAACGTATTGTAGCACGTATATAAGTGCTCCGCTGTAATGCCATCAATCGATTCAATTGTACCGGCGATATCAATTTTTACAGGATGATGATGATACATATTTTCGATTGTGCCAAAGTATAGACGCCAGTCTGGTTGATCATCATACATTGTAATTTCTTGCCCAATAATTCCTTTTTCTTTATTGACAGTAGCTTCAGTAAAGTAAGGCTCTTGCACAAAATTCAATAATGTTTCGGTACTTTTGTAAATATTATCAGTTGAAGAGAATAGGTATGCCGTACGTGTAAATGATGTAAATGCGTTAGCAGAAGCTCCATACTCACTGAACTTTTGGAAGACATCGCCATCTTCTTTTTCGAACATTTTATGCTCTAAGAAGTGAGCGATTCCATCCGGCACCGTAATGCTTTCTGTTTGACCTATGGGTACAAAAGTGCGATCAATAGAACCGTACTTCGTTGTAAATGTAACAAATGTTTTAGAAAAACCTTTTTTCGGCAAGATATATACATCTAATCCATTTTCAAGCTTTTCATAATAAAGAGTTTCATCTAATTGCTTAAATTCTATTGTTTTCATTGTGCGGCTTGCTCCTTTCCACATAAGAAATAGACCGCTTCAAGCTGCACTTGCTTTGCCATTGCAACAACATCTTCTTTTGTCACAGCTTTCCACTTATTTGCCCAGGCTTGAACTGAAAATTCCTCAGGTAAATCTTTATATTGATCAAAAATTTCAATTTGTCCTCGAGCAGAATCTAAGGATTCTTTTAGCTGATTCGTCAGCATAGCCTTTGTTTGTTCCAGCTCTAAATTTGTAATGTCCCCAGCCTGCATGACGGCTAGTTGTTCTTTAATTAAAGATAGCGCTTTTTCTTCATTTTTAGCTTCAATACCAGATACAACAAATACAAGTCCGTAATGCGAAGCGTAGGAACTAGAAGCATAATACGCAAGACTCTCTTTTTCACGAACATTCATAAACAGCTTAGCATGTGGATACCCACCAAAAATGCCATTAAAAATTTGCATCTTAGAGAAATCTGCATCACCAAATCTAACAGGTGTGCTAAAGCCAATATGAAGTTTACCTTGTTTCATTTCATGCTGCTCTCTTACATAATCATTGTCTGGATGTTGTTGAGGAAGTACTGCTGGAACTTCCTCAGGAGTACGATCCTTAAATGGTAGCGCTTTTTTTAATTTCGCAACCATTTCCTCTTCATTAATGTCTCCAGCTACATAAATATCGATTTTGTCGTTAGCTAGCATCGATTGATAAGCCTCAAATAATGAGGAAGGGGTAATCTTTTGAATTTCTTCGACACTACCATTCGCTGAAATTGATGCTGGCTCATTTGGTCTCAGGATTTGTTGTAGACGGAATTGAGCAAAGCGAGATTTATCGTCAAAAATAGATTCAATACGTTGAATAACTGTCTTTTTTTCACGCTCAACAACGGATTCCTTAAAAACACCATTTTCTAGATTAGGCTCAAAAATAGCCGTATGCAATAAACCAAGGACTTCGTTTAAGACACTCGTATTCGCTAGATAATGATCATTAACAGTCTCTACATTCATAAGAACTGTATGCTCATTGCCACGCTTCGATGTATCAAAATACAAAACTGTACCATACAAGTCATCTAAAAAGCTTCGAAAAGCAGCAGTTGTCTTATATTTAGCATTACTGTGCTGCAGTACATTTGTTAACACTGTACGCTCTGATGCACTTTTAGCCGTTAATGCTCTTCTCCATTTAATTGAAAAATTCACGGTTTTAAATTGGGTCGTTTGTCGGATATGCAAATTGACACCTTTTGCAAAAGGTATTGTTTTAAACATATGAAACCCTCCTATCCTTCTTAATATAACGATGTACTACACATACTATACATGTCTATTGTCTATAATTGCAAAAGGAATCCAAAGTATGTATGGGAAAAATTAAAAATTACGCCAATTATATAGAAAAAGGACTGAGCATAGCTTGCCCAGTCCTTAAAATGCTTTTCTTAGCGTTTACCTTTTATATAAGGCTGTCCACTCGCTTTTGGAGCGTTTGCTTTCCCAATAAAGCCTGCTAAAGCAAGAATTGTTAACACATACGGTAAAATTTGTAGATAAACTGCTGGAACATTCTCGATTAGCGGAATTTGATTCCCTGCAATACTTAATGTTTGTGCTAAACCGAAGAATAGGGCTGCACCTAGTGCTCCAATTGGATGCCACTTCCCGAAAATCATTGCGGCAATAGCCATGAAACCTTGACCAGCAATTGTTGCGTGTGAGAAGTCGTGTGTAATTGTTTGTGCATACACTGCACCACCAAGACCACCTAATGCCCCAGAAATCATCACGGCAATATAGCGCATTTTATTTACATTTATACCCATTGTATCTGCTGCCATTGGATGTTCACCCACAGCACGCAAACGCAAGCCGAATGGCGTTTTATAAATGATAAACCATGCCCCGAATGCTACAGCAAACGCTAAAATAGATGTGCTGTAAACATCATGGAACAGTAAACGACCGAAGAACGGAATATCCTCTAAGTAAGGGACACCAAAACGACGAATCGGTTGGTCAATCATATCTGTTTGACCTTTATCATAAATCATTTTTACTAAGAATACAGTTGCAGCTAAACCTAGTAAGTTAATAGCTACCCCTGATACCGTTTGATCGGCACGGAAAGAAATAGAAGCTACAGCATGGAAAAGTGAGAACACAGCACCAATCACAACAGCTGCTAGCATTGCCACCCAAACTGTTGCTGCCCCTAATGATGAAGCGAATTCTAAATTGACAAAAATACCAACAAAAGCACCGACAATCATTAAGCCTTCTAGCCCGATGTTGACAACACCAGAGCGTTCAGAGAATACCCCACCGATGGCCGTAAAAATCAAAGGTGTCGCATAAAGAATCGCTGAAGGGATGATGAAATATAACATTTCTAAAAAGCTCATGTTATTGTCCCTCCTTTTTCTTGCTCAGCTTTTGTAAGCCTACTCGAATAATATAGCCTGATGCAACGAAGAAGATAATCAACGCAATAATAATGGATACGATTTCTTCTGGAATACCCGCAGCATTTGGCATATTTAATGCACCATATTTTAAAGAACCAAAAAGGGATGCTCCAAACACTACCCCAAGTGGTGTATTGGCACCAAGTAGGGCAACGGCGATACCGTCAAAACCAATTCCCGTAAAGCCAGGTTTAATGGATGCGTTTTGGAATGTCCCTAAAGCTTCCATCGCACCACCAAGACCTGCAAACATACCAGAAATCGTCATAGCTAAAATAATATTTTTATTGACACTCATACCTGCATAGTCAGCAGCATTTTTGTTAAAACCTACTGCTTTTAGCTCGTAGCCACGTGTTGTTTTTTCTAAAATGAACCACATCACAACTACCATTAAAAGTGCAACAATGATCCCATAGTGAAGACTTGAATTGTCTGTAAGCTCTCTTAAAAACGGAGAACGTAAAGAAGCTGACTCGTGGATACGTTCTGTTTTAAAGCTGCCATCGGACAATTTCTTAATTACTGCATTTGCAATATAAAGTGCAGTGTAGTTCAGCATAATTGTCGCAATAACTTCGTGAACTTTAAATTTCGCTTTTAAGAAACCTGCAATAAAGGCCCAAAATGCACCTGCAGCAGCTGCCGCAAGCAATGCTAATGGTAAGTGAATGATTTTAGGAAGTTCAAACGCATAACCTACCCAAGCAGCGGCCAACCAACCTAAAATTAGCTGACCTTCAACACCGATATTGAAGAGCCCTGTACGGAATGCAAATGCTACCGCAAGACCTGCTAAAATATATGGTGTAATTTGACGAATTGTGTTCCCGATTGAATATGAATCTCCAAAAATACCTGTCCAAAGAGCGATATAACCTTGCACTGGGTCATAGCCACTGACTACCATAACGATAGCCCCTACAATTAAACCGATAATGATAGAGATGATAGGAACGAGGATATTAATGACACGATTTGACATTAGTCGTTCTCCTCCTTCGCATCACGCTTTATATTTTTTTTACTTTGTCCTGCCATTAGTAAGCCTAGCTCTTGTTCAGTCGTTTCTTTCGGATTTAACTCATCGACAATTTGTCCATCATAGATAACAGCAATTCGATCCGAAACATTCATCACCTCATCTAATTCAAATGAGATTAACAAAACGGCTTTCCCTTTATCACGTTGCTCAATTAGACGAGAATGAATGAATTCAATAGCTCCTACGTCAAGTCCACGTGTTGGTAGAGCAGCAATTAATAGATCAGGGTTACGGTCAATTTCACGACCAATAATTGCTTTTTGTTGGTTACCACCAGATAATGCACGAGCTGGTGTCATCTCCCCATTACCAGTACGCACATCATACTCTTTAATGATTTGACGAGCTTTCTCTGACACCTTTTTATAGTCCATCACAAAGCCCTTCGCTATTGGAGATTGGTAATAAGTTTGTAATGCAATATTATGACCAATCGGGAAATCTAAAACTAATCCATGCTTATGACGGTCTTGTGGAATATGTCCTACGCCTTCCTCTGTAATTTTACGAGGCTTCATGTTAGTAATATCTTTACCATTCAGCTTGACTTTACCACTTTTAATTTTGCGTAGACCTGTAATGGCTTCTATTAACTCGGATTGACCATTACCATCAATACCAGCAATACCTACGATTTCACCTTTACGAACATTTAAATTAAGACCTTTAACTTTATCAATATTTCGATAGTCTGTAACAACCAAGTTCTCAATAGAAAGCACTTCTTCAGTCGGTGTGGCATCCGTTTTTTCCGTTTTAAATTCAACTTGACGTCCAACCATCATTTCAGCAAGCTGATCAGGATTTGTGGCAGCGGTTACAACAGTGCCAATCCCTTCTCCCTTACGGATAATCGTCACACGGTCTGAAACTTCCATAATTTCTTTTAGCTTATGCGTAATTAAAATAATGGATTTACCCTCTGCGATAAGACGACGCATTATTTGAATTAATTCGGTAATTTCTTGCGGTGTTAATGATGCAGTTGGTTCATCAAAAATTAAAATTTCGGCACCACGATACAATGTTTTTAATATTTCTACACGCTGTTGCATACCAACCGTGATATCCTCGATTTTGGCGGTCGGATCAACATCTAATCCATACTTTTCAGAAAGTGCTTGTACTTTCTTAGCCGCATCTTTTATATTCACAATTCCCATTTTAGTAGGCTCAGTGCCTAAAATGATATTTTCTGTTACCGTAAAGTTTTCTACCAACATAAAATGTTGATGCACCATGCCAATCCCTAAATCATTGGCAATATTCGGGTTTGTAATTTTTACAGCCTTCCCACGTACACGAATTTCGCCACCCTCTGGTTGATACAAACCAAAAAGGACGTTCATCAAAGTCGATTTACCTGCACCATTTTCACCTAGCAATGCATGAATCTCGCCTTGTTTCAGTTGGAGGGTGATATTATTATTCGCCACGAAATTACCGAATTCTTTACGGATTCCTAGCATTTCAATCACATAATCCAAATTTGTCACTCCCTTAATAGGCACTATTATTAAGTATTTTCATCTTAGCGTATAGTATCTGCTGCTACATGATGGATGGTACAGATAAGCCATACGTCCAGTAATAAATTTTCTACTAGAGGCTATATTTTATTACCGATTTAATATCACACCTATAGAGGTAGATGTTTTGCTAAATTAATACAGGAAAGGTCATCGTTAGAAACCTTTCTTCTATTAACTTGTTACCATCATTATTCAAATCATAATTACTACCTCTATAAGGTTCCTATAAATCTAGCTAAATAGAGTATTGCGAATAATCTAAATATAACGATAGATTGAAAAATCATCATAAGGTCCTTCTAAGAGTCCCTTATGATGATCAAAAGATGAATTATTTTTCCACTTTTTCTGGAACTTTGATTTCACCCTTAGCAATTTTTTCTTTATATTCGTCGATTACTTTTTGTACATCTTCTGGAATCGCACCGCGAGAATCTGCAAGTTTAACGCCATCTTCAGCTAAACCATAAACAAGTGTTTCTCCACCTGGGAAATCACCATTTTTCGCTCTATTTGAAATATCTACTACTGCTGTATTAACACCTTTTAACATAGAAGTTAATGTAACGTTTGTTTTATCGTCTACTTTACCTTCTTCGTATTGGTCAGCATCTACACCGATAACCCATACATCAGCATTTGGATCTTTCGCTTTACGCTCTTTTGCTTCAGAGAATACACCGTTACCAGTTGCACCAGCAGCGTGGAAGATCACATCTACACCTGAAGAATACATGCTGTTCGCTGTAATTTTACCAAGATCTGCTTTATCAAACGCACCAGTATATTTTACTTGAATATCGATATCTGGGTTTACTGCTTTAGCCCCTTCAACGAAACCAGCGTGGAAACGGTTAATAACTGGAATATCAACGCCGCCTACGAAGCCGATTTTACCTGTTTTAGATGTTTTCGCTGCAGCAACACCTGCTAAGAAAGCTCCTTCTTGCTCTTTGAACAGTACGTTTACTACGTTGTCTGCTTCTACTTCAGCATCGATTAATGCAAAGTGGCTATCTGGATTTTCAGAAGCAACTGCATCAATTGCATCAGCCATCATGAATCCGATACCAAATACTAAGTTAAAGTCACGACGAATTAAGTTGTTTAAGTTTGTTTCATAGTCAGCATCTGAAGCTGATTGTAGGTAGTCAAAACCACCATCACCTTTTGATAAATCGTGCTCTTTACCGTAAGCTTGTACACCTTCCCATGCAGATTGGTTGAATGATTTGTCATCAACGCCACCTACGTCAGTAACCATCGCTACTGAGAAAGCTTCTTCTGTGCTTTCGCCACCTGAAGCATTGTCATTTTCTTTCGCTGGCTTTTCATCGTCTTTCGTACCACAAGCACCTAAAATAGCACTTGCCGCTAATACTGATGTTAATACTAAACCAAATTTACGTTTTTTCATTTAATTAACCCCCCAAAGGTATTGTAATTAGCAGGAAAAAATTTAGAAATGTTCTACACCCGTTTACGAACTACATGGAAGCTGAATTTATCAGCTCGGAAATAATTTTTTGAATAGAGCACTACTTGATCATGATCATCATAATGCAATTGCTTTAACACTAAAAGAGCTGTCTCACGTCCACAATTTAAAATCGGTGAGGCTTGTTCATGATACCCAACTGGATCAATATAGGTTACAGCATAAGCTACATGAATTTTGCCAGATTGCTCAAGTGCAGAGAACAGTGAAACTTCTTTTTTTTCGACAAAGTCAGTAGGCAGGAAGCTTGCAGGTAGCCTGTCTATGCAGTATACTACTGGCTCACCATCCGCTGTTCTGACACGTTCAATCGTGAGTATTTTATCGTCGCCATCACTTTGGAAGCGTTTTAAATCTTCCTCAGAAGGCACATGCTCAGTCGCTTTTAAAAAACGCGAACCTGGCTCCATACCTGCTGCCTCGATCATAGAAGAAATACTAGATAAATGCTCGATGCCTGATGTAAACAACGGCTTCGGGTTGACAAAAGTCCCAACCCCATGTCGGCGCACAATCACATTTTCCTCTTCCAACAGTCGAAGTGCTTCTCTAAGTGTTGCTCGACTGACTCCTAGTGATTTCGATAATTCAAATTCTGAAGGCAGCTTTTCATTTTCTTTAAAAATGCCAGCCTCGATATCAGATTTTAAACGATCGATTACTTGAAGATAGAGATGACGATGATCTGCTTTAATAGTCACATATATCACCACCAAAATCAGAGATCAGACATCTGATGTACAACATTCCTACTAATCGTTCATAAATATAACATTTTTGCAGAATGAAATAAACAGTTTTGAGTAAAATCTGTTATAGAATTCATTCTTTCTTTATTTTATCTGCAAATATTTGGACAAAAACACAGTTTCTCTCACCATTTTCATCTTCATTTTTTGCTTAGTTATCGTATTGGTGAACAAGTACTTGACGAGGCTTACTGCCCTCCGGAGGCCCAACAATACCGCGTTGCTCCATCTGATCAACAATACGTGCAGCTCTTGAATAACCAATACGGAAGCGACGTTGAAGCATAGAGACAGATGCTGTTTGCATATTGACAACTAATTGGACTGCTTCATCATATAAATCATCTGTTTCCTCTAAAATGGTTTCTTCTTCAGTAGGAATCATTTCCTCCTGATACTGAGCTTTTTGCTGTTCTATAACAAAATTCACAACAGCTTCAACCTCTTGATCTGATAAAAAGGCACCCTGCACCCTTTTCGGTTTCGAAGCCCCGGCTGGTAAAAATAGCATATCACCACGACCCAGTAGGCGTTCAGCCCCACCCATGTCTAAAATTGTTCTTGAGTCAATCGCTGAAGAAACTGCAAAAGCAATTCTGGATGGAATATTTGCTTTAATGACACCTGTTAAAACATCTACACTTGGTCGTTGTGTGGCGATAATCAAATGAATGCCCGCCGCCCTTGCCATTTGTGCTAAACGTGTAATCGAATCCTCTACATCACTTGATGCGACCATCATCAAATCCGCTAACTCATCTACAATAACCACAATATAAGGTAGCTTTGGATGTTTTTCCTCTGTTTGATCATTAACCTTTTGGACATGTGCATTATAGCCCTCAATATTTCTTGTACCTGTATGAGAAAACAAATCATAGCGACGTTCCATTTCAGATACCACTTTTTTCAGTGCTTGAGAAGCTTTACGTGCATCCGTTACGACAGGCGCTAATAAATGTGGAATCCCATTATAAACGTTTAATTCAACCATTTTTGGGTCTATCATCATGAGCTTCACTTCATGCGGTTTTGTACGCATTAGTATGGAAACAACAATGCCATTTATACACACACTTTTCCCACTTCCTGTAGAACCAGCTACAAGTAAATGTGGCATTTTATTGAGCTCTGCTAATACAGCTTGTCCTGTAATATCACGACCAAATGCTACTTGTAATAATGCTTCAGGCTTAGCACCATCTTTCGATTCTAATACCTCACGAAGTGTTACAATGGCTACCTCACTATTAGGTACTTCTATACCAATCGCAGATTTCCCAGGAATTGGCGCTTCCATACGAATATCTTTAGCTGCCAATGCTAATGCAAGATCATCTTGCAAATTGACAATTTTGCTTACTTTCACTCCGATATCTGGTAAAATCTCGTATTTCGTAACAGCAGGACCTAAATGCACCTGTGTCACCTTTGCCTTTACGCCAAAGCTTTGTAATGTTTGTTCAAGCTTTTTGGCATTTGCTTGAATCACTGAATATTCACCACTTTGATCATGTTGTGGTGGTAATTGTAATAAATTATATGATGGGAGCTGATAATCTGCATTTTCTACTGCATCTGTACCCTGAATCTGGACATCATCCGTTGCTTCTTCTAGTTCATTTTCCACCAAGTGAGTTGTATCCAGTACTTCTCTTTCCTGTGAAACATTCTGTGTGAAAGCAGAAATAATCGGTTCATGTGGTGTTTCGTCTTCTTGTTCAGGCATATCTACAGATTGATTAACGGCTGCTACTTCATCTCCACTCTCTACTCTTGAACGACGATTATTTGGTTTCTTGGGTGTATTTTTTTTCTTATCTCGGTTCTTTTTTTTCCATTTACCAAATACATCTGGCGTTTTTTCTGCTAAATAAGGCACTAATGCTTTACCAGTGACAAGAATTAAACCAATAAAGAAAATAACCCAAGCAACAACTTTTGCCCCTGAGGCCTCAAACAGCACATGAAGCCCGCTAAAGAGTAGGGCACCAATCATGCCCCCTCCCAAAGCATTACTACGATGAATGATACCTTCTGTATTAATCAAAATTCGCCATGATTCACGTAGCACAGAATCAGATAGTAGACCACCTGATTTGGATAGTTGTTCAAATAATATGCCATGGCTAAAAATCGTTAAGCTCATAACTATGAGGAACATGCCAAGTATTAATCGATCCTTTATCCCAACTTTTTTACGACCAATCATCATTAACAATGCAACAAATATAAGCATAAATGGAACAGCAAAATGTAAATTACCAAAAAGGAACATGGCGATTGTTTGTAGAATCCGCCCGATCATACCGTATTCAAAAATCATAATGATTGCTAATGCAATTAAGAGCAACCCTAATATTTCGTACATAAGCGGATGCATGTCTTTTTTTTCTGTTGTCGCTTTACTTTTAGTAACTTTTTTTCTCTTACTAACTGCCATCTAATTCACCTTCTTCTGCAATCCATTCTATATATGTAGCGAATCATCACATGTAGAACTTGAATATTTCAAAAAAAGGATTTTCCACCGCAATTGGGAGAAAATCCTTTTTCATTTATTTTTTCCTCAAAGCATATACGATGAGCTTGTTCAATTAATATTCCATAATAATAGGAATAATCATTGGGCGACGTTTTGTTTTTTGGAATAAATACGTATTTAGCGTATCTCTAATTTCTTGTTTAATGTTCGTCCATTCAAAGGTTTCTTTCCCAACGTACTTTTCAATTACATTCTTCGCTATGTCAGAAGCCTCAATCATTAATTCCTCTGATTCTCGTACATAGACAAAGCCTCGTGATAAAATTTCTGGCCCAGAGGCAATTTTCTTTTGTGCTCGATTCAATGTTACCACCACAATGAAAATACCATCCTGCGATAATAACTTACGGTCACGAAGTACAATATTACCTACATCGCCTACACCAATACCGTCAATTAAGACATTACCAGCTTGTACACGGCCACTCATGCGCATTTTATTATTTTTATATTCTACGATATCCCCTTTATCAGCGATAAAAATTTGGGATTTTTGAATACCTAGCTGTTGTGCTAATTTAGAGTGCGCAATTAGCATACGGTATTCTCCTTGTACAGGAATAAAATACTTTGGTTGCATTAAGTTTAACATCAGCTTTAAATCTTCTTGGCTACCATGTCCTGAAACATGGACATTTTTGCTAGAAGTCAAAATTTCAGCGCCTGCTTTTGACATAGAGTTCATTGTATTCGCCATTTGAACTTCCATGCCAGGAGAAGGTGTAAAGGTGATTAGTACCGTATCACCTTGTTTAATTTTAATGTCTCGATGGTGCTTACGGACAATTTTTTCTAAAGCATCGAGAGGTTCTCCTCTGTTGCCTGTTGCAATAATGATAATTTCATCATCTTGATATTTTTGCATTTCCGAGATCGGAATAATTGTATCTTCTTCAACTGTTAGATAACCTAGCTGTACGCCTAAATCAACCGCTTTTTCCAATGGTTTGCCCACAATTACAACCTTACGGAATGATTTCTGGGCTTGAGCAAATACTTGTTGAATTCGAATAAAATTCGATGCGTAAACAGCTACTAAAATACGACCTGGTGCTGAGTGGAATGTTTTTGATAATTGTTCTTCAATGACAATCTCTGATGTCGTATATCCTGGTCGCTCAGCTTCGCAAGACTCAGATAATAGAATGAAAACGCCGTCTTCTCCTAGCTGTGCCATTTTTGCTAAATCAGGCTTAAATTTACCTGTCGCAGACTGATCGAATTTAAACTCTCCTGTATGAACAATCGCGCCTTCAGATGTATGGAACACTACCCCTAACGAATCGGGAATACTATGTGTTGTGTGGAAGAATGTTACATACGTTGAGTTAAAATTCATACGACTACGGTTTGTTACTTCAAAAAACTTTACTTGATGTGGTGCAGGTAATTCTTTTAAATGTTCCTTTGCTAATGCAATGGTTAATTTCGAACCGTACACAGGTGCCTTTATTTTTTGTAATACATAGGCAATAGAACCAATTGCATCTTCATGACCATGTGTTAAGAAAATACCTTTCACACGTTCTTTATTTTCTTCTAAGTAAGTAATGTCAGGAATCACGATATCTATACCTAGCATTTCATCTTCTGGGAACATTAAGCCGCTATCCACCACAAATAGCTCTTCATCAATTTCTACTACGTACATGGCTTTCCCAATTTCGCCTACACCACCAAGAGGGATGATGCGGATTAATTCATTTTTCTTTTTTGTCAATTTATTTCCTCCTAAAAAATATCCCGAACAGCAACCACTTAACATTTATTATACGGTTTGCAAAGCTTTTGCACAAATTAAAAATACATGTTTCACGTAGGAAATAGATTTTCCTGCTATTTGCTTATTACTAGCAGATGGAAAACAAATATTGGTTATCCTGTATAAATAGAGCTAAATAAGTATTTGTAAGGACGAGGAGTTACAAATTTTGTACATACTTTTTATTTATAAAATATAAAAAACGAGGCTGAAATGCTATCAGCCTCGCTCCTATTTATCTAAAACTTTTCGCTTTTTCTTGATACGTATCCCAAATTCGGTCAAAATTAGCTTTCTCTTCATCTGTCATTTCCATCATCGGCAAACGAACATTGAGTGTATCAAATCCTAATTTTGTCATCGCATATTTAATCGGTGAAGGGTTGGGCTGAGCGAACAGCGCACGTACTAAAGGTAATAAGGCTCGGTGAATTTGGGCTGCTAGCTTATGATTTCCTTCTTCAAACGCTTTAATCATTAATTGCATATCATTGCCTACCACATGGGCAGCTACAGAAATAACACCTGCTCCACCAATGGCCATTAGTGGGAGTGTTAAACCATCGTCCCCACTATACACTAAGAAATCATCAGCTGGATCAACATTCTCAATAACATCACCCATCTGATCTAAGTTACCGCTCGCTTCCTTAATCCAAGCAATATTAGGAATCTTGCTTAATGCAACAGAAGTTTCATAGGCAACATTGACCCCAGTACGCCCTGGAACATTATAAAGCATAACAGGGAGACTCGTTTGTTTAGCAATGGTTTCAAAGTGAGCATAAATCCCACGTTGATTTGGCTTATTATAGTAAGGAGCTACAAGCATAATGCCGTCTGCTCCATTTTCTTCTGCCTTATGTGTCATCGCGATAGAGTAAGCTGTTTCATTATCCCCAGTACCTGCAATAACTGGTACGCGACCTGCTACTTTCTCTACTGTAAAGCGTACAACTTCAATTTTTTCTTCTGTAGACATAGTTGGGTTTTCAGAAGTCGTACCACAAGCAACAATACAATCAGTACCATTGTCTATTAAATGATTAATAATACGTTCTAGTTCTGGATAATTAATCGTGCCATCATTTTTGAACGGCGTAATCATTGCCGTTCCAATTCGACCTAAATTCATCCTTACACCCCTCTTATAGTAAGTTATCCTCAAGCATTGCTTCTGCAATTTGGATAGAGTTTAATGCGGCGCCTTTTAATAAATTGTCAGAAACGATCCATAGATGGAACCCTTTGCTGTTGTCTAAATCTTGACGGATACGTCCTACAAAAGTAGCGTCTTCCCCTTCTGCATAAATAGGCATTGGGTAAGTTTGTGTTGCAATATCATCTTGTAATACCACACCTGGTGCGTTGCGTAATACTTCGAAAATCTCTTGGATTGACGCGTCTTTCTCTACCTCAATATAAACAGATTCAGAGTGACCTGAAACGACTGGCACACGAACACAAGTAGCAGCTACTTTTAGCTCTGGTGCATGCATGATTTTTTTCGTCTCATTAATCATTTTCATTTCTTCGTATGTAAATCCATTATCTGTGAATTTATCGATTTGTGGAATGACATTACGAGCAATTGGGTAATGACGTTTATCACTACCAGACGGTAAAATATTTGCTTCTACATCTTTACCTGCATCCCAGTTTTCGCTTTGTGCCTTTAATTCTTGGATCGCAGAAATCCCTGCACCTGATACTGCCTGATAAGTTGAAACAATTACTTTTGTTAAACCAAATGCATGACGAATTGGTTCAAGTGCAGCTACCATTTGAATTGTCGAACAGTTTGGATTCGCAATAATTCCCTTATGCTTCGCTAAGTCGCCTCGATTCACTTCAGGCACGACAAGCGGTACCTCTGGATCCATACGAAAATGGCTCGTATTATCAATAACTACTGCACCACGCTTAGCTGCTTCTGGTGCAAGCACAGCTGATACTGAACCACCAGCTGAGAATAAAGCGACATTGACGCCTTCGAAAGCCTCAGGTGTCGCTTCTTCAATTGTATATGTTTCCCCATTAAATTCGATTGATTTTCCTGCTGAACGAGCAGAAGCTAGAAATTTAATATGTCCAATCGGAAATTTACGTTTAATCAACTGCTCCATCATTTTCGATCCTACTGCACCTGTTGCCCCAACAACCGCAACTGTTAACTGCTTTGTCATCTGTCATCTCTCCTTGAATACATGTTCCATAATGTGTGCTATTGTATCACAAAAATACTGAAAATTGTGTGTAATCTCTTATTTATTTGAAATATTGTATCAACAGCGGTTGTAATTGCTTTTTCTGCGTAATTGCTGCATGAACAGTATCCACCATTTGCTCAAAATCAGCAATTAAAGAATTTGGTTTGGAGTGAGGGGCATCCTGACCAAAGGGAATAAAATATATATTTTTGGCATTTAACAGTTTCATAATATTTATGCCATTTAAGCCTAGTGCATCGTTTGTGGAAATACCTAAAACTACAGGCGAACCATTACGCAAAGTTGCCTTTGCTGCCATTAACACAGGACTATCTGTTGCTGCATTAGCAAATTTACTTATGCTATTGCCTGTCATGGGGGCTATGACCATTGCATCTAATGGATTGGATGGGCCAAATGGCTCCGCCTCTTTTATAGAAGAAATAACTTTTTCTCCTGTCAAAGCTTCTATTTTGGCAATCCACTCTTCACCTGTACCAAAGCGTGTAGCTGCATGTAAAACGGAATGGGTAATGATTGGAATAACTGTTGCTCCGACATCAATAAAATTTTGGATTTTAGGTACTACATCTTCATACGTACAATGAGAAGCAGTAATACCTAAGCCAATTCGTTTCCCCGTTAACAATTTTCTTCCTCCTCTATTGCCTTGCACAATATTGTAGCAGCATCATGTGCAAAGTATTTCCCAGGCAATGATGGCAATAGTACATATGTTTGTAATTGATCAGAATCTATATCTAAACATCCTGGCTCTGATGCCAAGTCATATAAAACAGTTGGAACATGCTCTATAAATGACTCTGTAATCCATTTAGCAGGAATTGTATTAATAAAAATGCCATCTGTAATAGACCATTGGCGATCATCTAAATTCGTGGCTTTATAACCATATGCTTTTGCTTCACTCACTTGTACAACTGAACGTGCAACAATATGAACATTCGCTCCCATTTTAACTAGTAAAGAGGCGAGCATTTTTGCAATGCGACCAAAACCTGCGATTGTGAAATTTTGTCCGTAAATACATTTTTGCTCGAGTCCGTAAAACGTGGCGATAAATCCCTCCGCTGTTAATCGAGCATTTTGCCAAATAAATGATTCTTGTTGTAAATAGCAAATAGATTCATTTTTCTCTAGTAATTGCTTCCAATGCATTGTTAATCGACCCGTATAAAATTTCACTTGTGATATACCATAGAGCTGCTCAACTTCTATTTTTAATGGAAGAATAGGTAATACGATTTTATTAGGCTGGAATTCTAAAACAAGTTTATTTAACTCTTCGTTCCATACGGTCGTTCTTTTATAAAATACTGTTCTCGATGGACTTCTTAGCATTGTAGCTAGTTCCTTTAATCGGGAGTCCTCACCGATAACAAGCCATTTTTCGTTTTCCAAAAGCTCACCTCACTGTAAATATTCTGACTGTACTGTAGATGTCTTATTAAATAAAATACGATCTTCACCAATTAAAATAATTTCGTGCCAAGGTATCATTTCACTAACTTTCATTTTCTTTTTTTGGAATGGTAGTTTATCTTTCACAATTTCAAAACCATGTATTTTCCCTGTTTGCACATCTAATAGGCATTCTGTATGTGCCAGGATGCCAAAATGTACGCCACCCTCAATTTGAATTAACTCCTTATCCACCATCTCAGATAGTAGCATGCCTCATCTCCCTCCTTGAGCCGTTACCTCAATATATGCGGACTTTTTGCAAATCGTGACCCCTACCTAAAGTACGAATATGTTGCATTTTCATCGCCTTCTGTATATGGTGTATATATACAGTTATAAGAGGTGATGATTTGTGCATATCCATTTAAGTAATGCGAGTGAAAAACCTATTTATGAGCAAATCACCATACAGCTCAAAGAGGCTATTTTAGCTAATAAATTACAGGCTGGTGATGCACTACCGTCTATCCGCGCTTTAGCAAAGGATTTAAAAATAAGTGTGATGACCACTAAACGTGCCTATGCTGATTTAGAGCGAGATGGTTTCATTGAAACAGTCGCTGGGAAAGGGAGCTTTGTCACAGAACGAAATCAAGACTTTCTACGCGAGGAGCTATTACGGCAGGTAGAGGGACACTTGCAAAAGGCAGCAAAAATAGCGAAAACCGCTGGACTTTCTAGTGAAGAATTACAAGAACTACTATCTTTAATGTTAGAGGAGGATAAGTAATATGAATGCCATTGAAATTCATGATTTACATAAGGGCTTTGAAGGCTTTTTTCTAAAAGATATAAGTTTTTCTGTCCCTCAAGGCACTGTAATGGGTTTTGTTGGAGAAAACGGGGCTGGCAAATCAACAACGATAAAATGCATGCTGAATTTAATAAAAAAAGAATATGGCGAAATTTTGCTATTTGGCAAAGATCATGTCGAACACGAACTATCGATAAAAACCGACATCGGCGTTGTATTTGACGATTTACATGTACCAGAAACGCTAAATGCGACGCAACTCGACAAAATCATGAGAAAAGTATTTCAAACATGGGATTCAGACTATTATTTTGAAAGATTAGCTCAATTTAAGGTGCCAAAGAGGAAGAAGATTAAGGAACTATCTCGAGGAATGAGGATGAAGCTATCAATTGCCTTAGCATTGGCACATCATCCAAAATTATTGATTTTAGATGAGCCCACAAGTGGATTAGATCCTATTATTCGGGATGAAATTCTGGATTTATTTTTAACATTTATGCAGGATGAAACACATAGCATTTTATTTTCTTCGCATATTACAAGCGATTTAGAAAAAATTGCTGACTATATTACGTTAATTCATAATGGTGAGATTTTATTGAGCGAGAGTAAAGATGCTTTATTATATGAATATGGTATTTTCAAAGGTAACAGTGAGGAAGTAAATGACTTGCCAGAGCATGCTATTCTGAGAACCCGTCCTGGTGCGTTTGGAATAGAAGCATTAGTTCTGAAAAATGAAGTAAATGAGGCTTTCAGACTTGAAAGACCTTCTATAGAAGATATCATGCTATTTTTCGTGAAAGGTAGTGTTTGAATATGGTAGGACTTATCCTAAAAGATTTAATGACCATTCAACGACAAATGAAAGCACAAGCATTTGTTCTTTTATTTCTTCTTGTGATGGCGATTTTTATGCAACAAAGCGCAATGCTTCTAGCTGTTATTGTTTTTATTGTTACGATACAAGCGATAACTGTGCTTAGCTACGATGAACACAGTAAGTGGGATAAATACGCTAATACTTTACCAATTTCTAAAGCGGATATCGTTTTTAGTAAATATATACTTAGTGTGATGTTAATGATCATCGGACTTGTTATGGCATTACCTATCATATTTTTCATCAATTTTTTTACCAATAACGACATTACTTCAGAATTTTTCCTAACGTTTAATTTGATTGTAACATCGGCGCTCTGTTTATTAGCCATATTACTACCTATCTATATTAAATTTGGCTCTATTAAAGGAAGAATAGTCCTCATTGCATTTTGTTTTATCCCTGGCTTCTTAACGGGGATGTTTAAAGAATATATCCCTGATATGACTCAAACCTTTTTATATTTAAAGCAATATGCCTATTTAGCACCTTTAGTCGGACTTATATTGCTCTGCCTCTCCTCTCTAGTTTCTACTGCTATTTATAAAAGAAAAGAGTTTTAGGAGGGATCTCATGCGAGCACTGTTGTTACAAAGAATCGTCGTACAAAAATGGACTATTCTTTTTACAATGATGATATGTTTACTTCTTCATTTTGTACATTTACCTTTTGTAGATAGTCCTTCTATTGGATTATTTGTTGTCGTTATTTCAGCCAACATCGTAGATAATTTATATAGAGGCGATCGTCAAGTAAAGTGGACAATGTATGTCAATACGCTACCTCTATCAAAGAAAACACAATTGCAATCCGATTTTTATTTTGCTATGGCCTAATTGCATTGCTCTTTATTATCCTTGCGCCTACGTATTTCTCACAACCTGATGCATCTGAAAATTTTATAGAGCATCTTGCTATGTACTGTGCCTATATAAGTAGCGCCTCTTTCCTCATCTGTAGTCAATTTTATATTCAGCATCTTGATGAAACAAAGGGAATGCGGTCTGTTAGAATGCTTACAGCTATTGTGCTTATCATTCTGCTGAATTTTGTTATTCATTACTATTTATCACTAGTAGCTGCAAATTTAATTATCTTATTCATACCAACACTGGTTAGTATCCTCATCACTTTCCGTGTCTTTCAAAAATGTCTTTATTTATATATGGCAAAGGAAATTTGCTAAACATTCATCAAAAAATAGGCTACCTTATTTGGCAGCCTATTTTTAGTCGTGTTGAATAACAAAACAAAAGGAATGTCTTTCCGTTGCAGGCTACTTGCTTTCCTACGTGCATGCAGAGCCGCTTCCTTCGTTACCTCTCCGTTTAGAGGCTGACTTGTCTCGCTATCCCACGGGAGTCAGTTACCTTCCGCGCCCCCCGTAAAGTGTTACCTTTTATAGCTGTAACAAATGCTATCTTATTAAAATATCTTTATTCGCTAGGACCTATGATTGAGATAGCTGGTTCTGCTTTTAAAATTTTAGCGATCAGCCGATCTACTGACTCCATTGATACGGCATCGATTGATTTAAGAACCTCGTCTACTGTTCGATGCTTGCGATGGACAAGTTCACTTGTTCCATTACGATTCATACGAGCCCCAGTACCTTCTAACCCAAGGACAAAGCTGCCTTTAAGCTGCTCTTTCGCATTATCAAGCTCCTCCTCTGTCACACCACCCGCTACAATATCTAATAAAGTGGCATCGATCGTGTGCTGAAGCTGTGCTAATTGCTGTCGACTAGTACTACCATAAATCGTAAAAGCACCTACATCGGCATAACATGATTGATAGGAAAAAATAGAATAGGCTAGCCCACGTTCTTCTCGTACTTCCTGAAACAATCGAGAACTCATATTCCCGCCAATAATATTGTTAAGCGCTATAAAGCTATACATATCTGGATCTTTTACACCGATTGCTGGATAGGAAATCGCGACGTGTGCCTGCTCTGTATCGCGTATTTTTGTAATTTCTCCCGGATAAAATGAAGGGTTTGTCAGGACAGGTGCCATAGCATATGGTGAAGGTTGATAGTGACCAAATAAATCTTCAATCGTTTGCATAAGCTGAGATGAAATATTACCTGCAATAGAAATAACTACGGACTCTGGCCCATAATGTTTATCCATGTATTGTCGTATAGCATCTGCTGTAAATGTCTTTAATGTAGCAGCTGTGCCTAGTATTGGACGACCGAGTGCATCATTCGGATACATGACTCCCCACAGTTTCTCATGAACATCGTCATCAGGAGCATCTTCGCTCATTAAAATTTCTTCTAATACTACTTGTCGCTCTTTTTCTAATTCTTCTTCCGCAAATGTAGAATTGAAAAACATATCTGCTAGTATAGTGACCGCAAGCTCCGCATGATGATCTAAAACTTTAGCATAGTAACATGTATTTTCTTTCGATGTGAAGGCATTTAGCTCTCCTCCAATTCGATCAAATTCTTCAGCAATTTGACGAGCTGAACGAGTTGTTGTGCCTTTAAACAACATATGCTCAATAAAATGTGTGATACCATTCTCTTCAGGTAGCTCGTAGCGAGAGCCCGCATTCACAAAGATGCCTAATGCCACTGATCTTACATGATCAATTTGCTCTGATACAATACGAACACCATTCTGACATGTATGTACTTGAACCAAACTATCTCCCCCAATTATAAAAATCCTCTACTTTTCTTCTTGCTACTATCGAAAAAGGCTGCGCAATTTACGCAGCCTTTTAATCGATATTATTTTTCTTGTTCAGCGCGCTCTTTTTCCTCTTGAATTACTACTTTGCGAGATAAATTCACACGACCTTGCTTGTCGATTTCAATCACTTTAACAAGTAATTGATCGCCAAGTTTTAAGACGTCTTCCACTTGCTTTGTACGTTCCTCTTGAATTTCAGAAATGTGAAGCAAGCCATCTTTCCCTGGGAAGATTTCGCAAAAGGCGCCGAATTTTTCAATACGTTTCACTGTTGATAAGTAGTATTCCCCTACTTTTGCTTCACGTACGATATCTTCAATAATTTGTTTTGCACGTGCATTCATTGCTTCATCAGCAGAAGAAATATAGATTGTACCATCTTGCTCTGTATCAATCTTAACGCCCGTTTCTTCAATAATTTTATTAATTTGTTTACCACCTGGTCCAATTACATCGCGAATTTTATCAGGATTAATTTTTACAATAACAATTTTTGGTGCAAACGCAGATAATTGTTTACGAGGCTCTGGCAGTGTAGCAAGCATTGATTCTAGAATATGCATACGTCCAACTTTTGCTTGTGTCAGTGCTTCTTCTAAAATATTGCGAGATAAACCATCAATTTTTATGTCCATTTGTAGAGCTGTTACACCTTTAGCTGTACCAGCAACTTTAAAGTCCATATCGCCTAAATGGTCTTCCATTCCTTGAATATCCGTTAAAATAGAATAATGTTCACCTTTTTTAATAAGACCCATTGCAATACCTGCAACTGGTGCTTTTAATGGGACACCTGCATCCATCATGGCTAATGTAGACGCACAAATAGAAGCTTGAGAAGTTGAACCATTTGATTCAAGTACTTCTGATACACAACGAATTGTATAAGGGAAGATCGATTCATCAGGAATTACTGCTTCAAGTGCACGCTCACCTAACGCACCATGACCAATTTCACGACGACCTGGCCCACGGATTGGACCCGTTTCCCCTACAGAAAATTGAGGGAAGTTATAATGGTGCATAAAGCGTTTTGACTCTTCCACACCCAAACCGTCAATAATTTGTACATCACCAAGCGCACCTAATGTACAAATAGAAAGTGCTTGTGTTTGTCCACGTGTAAACAGACCTGAACCATGTGTACGTTGTAATAAGCCTGTTTCAGAAGAAAGTGGTCGGATTTCGTCTAGCTTACGACCATCTGGACGAATCTTATCTTCCGTGATTTGACGGCGTACTTCTTCTTTTACCATCTTGTCAAGAATTGTGTACACTTGTTTCATTGTTTCGTCATCTGCTTCTTGCTCTTCGTAGGAAGCGATAACTCGCTCTTTAACAGCTTGAATTGCCTCATCACGAGCATGTTTCTCTGCCGTTTGAATTGCGTCATGCATATCAGTCTCACAAGCTGCTTTTATATCGGCTTGAATTGCTTCGTCAATTTCAAATAGTGTCACTGGTAACTTTTCTTTACCAACCTCTGCCACAATTTGCTCTTGGAAAGCAATGATTTTTTTGATTTCTTCATGACCGAACATAATTGCTTCTAACATGATTTCCTCTGGTACTTCAAGTGCACCCGCTTCAACCATATTGATAGCATCTTTGTTCCCTGCTACAGATAAATGAATTGTTGAGCGATTCGATTGCTCTACTGTCGGGTTGACAATGAATTCTCCATCAATATAACCAACTTGTACACCTGCTATTGGCCCATCAAATGGAATATCAGAGATCGCTAATGCTAATGATGAACCAACCATTGCTGCCATTTCAGATGTACAGTCAGGATCATTTGACATAACCATAGAAATAACTTGTACTTCATTACGGAAACCATCCGGGAACATCGGACGAATCGGACGGTCGATTAAACGGCTTGCTAAAATCGCCTTTTCAGATGGACGTCCTTCACGCTTAATAAAGCCGCCAGGAATTTTACCTGCAGCATATAGACGCTCTTCATAGTTTACTGTTAATGGGAAGAAATCAAGTGGTTTAGGTGATTTTGACATTGTTGCTGTAGCAAGTACAGAAGTATCGCCATAGCGTACTAATGCGGCTCCGTTTGCTTGTTTTGCTAACTGTCCTACTTCAATTACAAGTGGACGGCCAGCCCATTCATAGGAATAGACTTTCTTTTCGTTCATTCAATGAACCCCTCTCTATTATAAAAACACTTACTTCGTCTGTATGTACTAATAGTAAGTGTACCAAAAATGCTTGTTCTATGCTAAATAATATTTCATGAAATAATCATACATTTAAATTCAGTTATTGCCAATTTATTTAAGATTTATTTCTTTATTTTATTGAAAAAGCATTTTTGGTATATGGATTTTTTTATATTGATTCCTTCTTGACGAAAAGTAATGTATGTAAATGGAAATAACTGCTTCGCTAACATTAGTTTTTCACGTACAAGTTTAAACAATAGACTTATTATAACATGGAGCTTATCATACAACATCCTATAAGGTAAAAGAAAGTCGGATCATCTTGGAAAGTTAGTAAGTCAGGCAAATAATAGTCGGATATACATAGTGTTGAAAAACAAAATCATCAATAAAATTTTTGTGAAAGTTGCGTAAGGGAGTATCGGACGCCCAGTGGAACGGAAATCACCCCCTCACCTTGCAAGAAGGGCTTTTCTGCTAGTGATATTTCTTTTCTCAACAACATGAATACCCCACCCATATAATGGGCGGGGTATATTCAGACTAATGAGTAGTCTCCTAATATAATATAAGATATGTAAAAAGTTTATTATGTAATTTTAGAAACAGGTTGAACAACTTCTTTTTTCTTATTTCTCGCCATCTTTTCACCTATGATAGGCATAATGAAGCGGTCAAGCCCGAATTTTCCAGCATTGTAACCAGCAACGGCTATAAAGATTGCAAGTAAAATATCCCAAGGGTTGCTAGATATAGTACCTGCCATTAAGAAGGCAAAATTCATGACCATACCGAAAAATGCAGCATATGTCGTTAAGCATCCCAAAATTAATCCTAGCCCTACTAAAAACTCTCCCCAAGGCACAAGAATATTAATTAGCTCAGCATTTGGCAAAGCAAATGATTCAATAAACTTTACATACAGTGGGTATGCGAGCTCTTCTCCACTTGTCACTGGATTTGCAATAGCATTGGCTAAAAAGCCAGATGCATCAAAGCCATTAAACAGTTTTCCCCAACCTGCTGTAAGCCAATGCCAGCCTAAATAAACACGAATAACTGTTAAAATACCTGCAACAATATTATTCTCTCTTAATAATTGGTTAAACATCCTACTCACCCTTCTAAATGATTTAGTTTACATTTCACCAACTATTATTTTCTAACCCATAGCCATCGTTTACGAGTATCCAATGATAGCATTTAGATTGTATGATTGACGCTTATGTACCAATTGTCTTGAGCCTCTATCCTATAATTTGCTTGATTGTATTTCGTGAAATATAATAGCAATCTAGCATTCAATTTATCTACTTCAATTACACTTGCAAATGATGATCGCAATGACTATAACATGGGCTGTGAAATGTGATTAGAATATATCACCCTTTTATCAAGTATCAAATCATTTTTATCTATCGTTCATCGGAGTGTAGAAAAGTTATGGCTTATTGTTGAACAAAATTAACAAGATTATCGCAAAAAAAAAGACTGTAGACAAACATCAGTTTGTCTACAGTCTAATATAGGATTACTTTTGCTATTAATTAGCGACGTAAGCCTAAACGGTTGATTAATTCACGGTAACGTTGTACGTCTGTTTCACGAAGATATTTTAATAAGTGACGACGACGACCTACCATTTTAAGAAGACCACGCTCAGAGTGGAAATCTTTTTTGTGAGTACGTAAGTGAGTATTTAGAGCATTGATTTCCGCTGTTAATACTGCAACTTGTACTTCTGGTGAACCAGTGTCACTTTCGTGAGTACGGTACTCAGCGATAATTTCGTTTTTACGTTCTTTTGTAATAGCCATGTGTATGGACCTCCTAAATTATAATTAATCCCCATTAGCACAGTAAACGTTGGAGTCATCGATATACCGAGCTAAGGTTAAGCATTTATGCACTTATGAATATTATCATACATTACTTAATCAAGCAAGTAAAACGTCGACTTGGATAATGTGACTACAATGATGAAGTACGTATTATAGCTCATTAAAGTAACGGATTGCTTCTTGTTTATCCTTTTCAATTTGCGATTTCAAGGCCTCAATACCATCGAATTTCCGTTCACTTCGAATACGTTTATACCACGCCACATGTACTTCTTCACCGTAGATATTTTTATCAAAGTTTAAAATATGGACTTCAATCGATAATTGCTTATCATTTGGGTCTTTGAAAGTTGGTTTATAGCCCACATTACAAACACCATCATACCAGCTATTTTGTACAAGCAGACGAACAGCATAGACACCACTTGCTGGAATAAACGTTCCCTCTAAAGCTTGGACATTTGCTGTAGGGAAGCCAATAGTACGACCACGCTTATCACCATGTACAACAATCCCATTGATTTCAAATGGTCTCCCTAATAACACTGTTGCTTCTTCCATATCGCCTTCTTGTAATAGCTTGCGGATACGGGTAGAGCTGATTTTCTCAACATCATCTGTTTTCTTCTCAACAATTGTAACGCCATAATCACCATTGCTTAATACACGCATATCTTCCATTGTTCCCTTACCAAATGCTCCAAACGAATAATCGAAGCCAGCTGTCACATGCTGAACATTTAATCCACGGATAAATGTATCGATAAATGCCGCTGGGGAAAGTTTGGCAAAATCAGAAGTGAAGTGGACAACGAATACCGTATCCACACCCTGTTCTTCAAACAGCTGTAATTTTTGCTGTAAGAGTGTAATATAAAAAACCTTTTCGTTACGTCCACCAAGGACTAATGAAGGATGTGGATCGAATGTCATCACTGCAGTAGGAATTTGTCGCTTGTTTCCTTCTTCCTTAGCTGCCTTGATAACTGCTTGATGCCCTCTATGTACACCATCGAAAAAGCCAAGAGCTAATGAATACGGCTGCATGCTTTCTCGTTGCTGTAATTGATGTGGGTATTTTAAATGAATGACCTCCATTGAAAAATCCTCCTACTCTATCGTCGGAAACATCTTATGTGGCTTCATCAAACCATCCTTTGTTGGGTGAGCTTGATAAACCGCAACTGCCTTTCCATTGATTCCATACACAATTTTATCATGACTATTTAATAATGCATCTGCTGGAAGCACTTGTCCATTGAAAATTTCTTTTTCATTGGCATTCGTAATCTCAATAAATGGATAGTCTGCTAATGCATACTCGACAGGTAAAATACAGGTAGCTACTTGCTCAGCCTCCATTAGTTCAGCAACCTGTGCTAACGTAAAACAGTTTTCCCGTGTAAAAGTACCTGAAGCAGTTCGTACAAGCTCTTTCATATGCGCTGGATAGCCAAGAGCCTCACCAATTTGCACAGCTAATGTTCGAATATATGTCCCTTTACTACAAGCGATACGTACTGGAAATGTAATTTCTTGCCCCTCATAATGTGCTAGTTCATCAAGTAGCTCTAAATCATAAATTGTTACTTGGCGAGTTGGTCTTTCAACACTTTCGCCTTTTCGCGCATATTCATAGAGGCGCTTCCCATTTACTTTTACTGCTGAAAACATGGGTGGTGTTTGTTCAATAACGCCAGTTAATGAAGCTAAAACCTCTAACAACTGCTCCCGAGAAAAATTTTTTATCGTAAGATCTTCTTCAACGGTTTCACCTTCTGCATCCTCGGTTGTTGTGGTACGACCTATTGAAATAATTGCTTCATAGATTTTCCCTGCATCAGTTAGATATTCTGCTATTCGAGTTGCTTGGCCAATACAAATTGGTAGTACGCCCTCAACACCTGGATCAAGTGTCCCTGTATGTCCAACTTTTTTTGTCCGCAAAATTTTGCGTAATTTAAAGACACAGTCATGGCTTGTCATGCCTCTTTCTTTCCAAAGCGGTAAAATACCGTTCATATAGCTCCTCCCAAATTGCCTACTCTATAATTTATTTACTCATCGGCAATATAACCTTTTCCATAAAGATAAAAAGTCTGCCTGCATAAACATGCATGTGGCAGACTTTTTTAGCTTATTCTTTGTGTAAATCTCTAAGCAATGAATCAATACGGTTCCCATATTCAATCGATGAATCAAATTCAAAGATTAATTCTGGTGTACGTCGTAAACGAATGCGTGATCCGATTTCAGAGCGAATGAAGCCCGAAGCTTTTACTAAAGCTTTGAGCGTTTCCTCTCGTTCACGTTCATTGCCTAAAGATGTAATATAAATTGTCGCTTGCTGTAAATCACCCGTTACTTCAACACCTGTAACAGTCACAAAACCAACACGCGGATCTTTTATTTTACGGCCAAGTATATCACCAAGCTCCTTTTTCATTTGCTCGGCAACACGGTTTGAACGTAGAGACATAATTTGTCACCTCTATTTCGATGTACAGATAGTTGATATTTTATTGCTGTGCATGCTTCTCAACTATCTACTGTTACTTATAAATAATCTCGCCACACATTAAGCTGTTCCCATGACGGATTTGACTGTAAATAATGGAGCGCGTGATTAATTTCCCGTTCAGCTGCTTCTTTTGATGATGAAACAGCAACAAGTGCTAATTTCGTTCGCTGCCATACATTTTGATGGTCAATTTCCGCAATTGAAACGTTAAATTTCTGCTTTGTGCGGGTAATCATACGCTGTAAGACAGCACGTTTTTCCTTTAACGAATGGGCAGTTTGAATGATAAATTCAACCTCTGCATACACGATCATTAGGCGCGTTTAATCTCTTCCATAATATAGGCTTCAATAATATCGCCTTCTTTAATATCGTTGAAGTTTGTAATTGTAATACCACATTCGTATCCTTTTGCCACTTCTTTTACTTCATCTTTGAAGCGTTTAAGCGTATCTAACTCACCTTCGAAAATAACGACATTATCGCGGATCACACGTACACCTGAATCACGCGTTACTTTTCCTTCAGTTACATATGAACCAGCAATTGTACCAACTTTTGATACTTTAATTGTTTGACGAACTTCTGCTTGACCAATAATTTTTTCTTCAAATTCAGGATCAAGCATACCTTTCATTGCTTGTTCAATCTCTTCAATTACTTTATAGATAATGCGGTGTAAGCGAATATCTACGCCCTCTTCTTCTGCTGCACGTTTTGCGTTAACATCCGGACGGACGTTAAATCCAATAACAATCGCATTAGAAGCTGCTGCAAGAGAAATATCAGATTCGGTAATAGCTCCAGCACCTGTGTGAATAATTTTCACATTTACGCCTTCCACATCAATTTTCATTAGGGAGGCTGCCATTGCTTCAACAGTACCTTGAACGTCAGCTTTCACAATTAAGTTAAGCTCTTTCATTTCGCCTTGGCTCATTTGTTCAAATAAGTTATCAAGCGTTACACGTTGTTTTTCTGAACGTTGTGCTTGAATCGCTGACATTGCTCTTGTTTCCCCAACTTGGCGCGCTGTTTTTTCGTCTTCAAAGACAACGAAACGGTCACCTGCTTGAGGTACATCATTTAAACCTGTAATTTCAACTGGAGTTGATGGACCAGCTTCTTTTACACGACGACCTTTATCATTTACCATCGCACGTACACGACCATACGTATGACCTACAACGATTGGGTCACCTACTTTTAATGTTCCATCTTGTACTAAAAGCGTAGCAACCGAGCCACGACCTTTATCAAGCTGCGCTTCGATTACTGTTCCAAGTGCTAAACGTTCTGGGTTTGCTTTAAGCTCTCCAACTTCAGCTACAAGTAAAATCATTTCTAACAATGTATCAATGCCTTCACCTTTTAACGCTGAAATTGGAACGAAAATTGTATCTCCACCCCATGCTTCAGGAACTAAGCCATGTTCTGTTAATTCTTGCATCACACGATCTGGATTTGCCGATGGTTTATCCATTTTATTCACAGCCACAATAATTGGTACTTCAGCTGCCTTGGCGTGATTAATCGCTTCTACTGTTTGTGGCATAACACCATCATCAGCAGCTACAACTAAAATTGTTAAATCCGTTACTTTTGCACCACGTGCACGCATTGTTGTGAAAGCCGCATGTCCTGGTGTATCAAGGAATGTAATTTTCTTGTCGCCTTCTGTAACTTGGTATGCACCAATATGTTGTGTAATACCACCAGCTTCTCCTGCTGTTACTTTTGTATGACGAATAGAGTCTAATAAAGTTGTTTTACCATGGTCAACGTGACCCATAATTGTTACAACTGGCGGACGTTCTGATAAATCTGCCTCGTTTACTTCTTCTGTTTGCTCGAAGTGTGTTTCTAAATCCGTAATATCTACACGAATTTCCTCTTCCACTTCTACACCATAGTCTGCGCAAATTAATTCAATTGCATCCTTATCTAATTCTTGGTTAATTGTTGCCATTACGCCAAGCATGAATAATTTTTTAATGATTTCAGATGGCTCACGGTGTAATTTTTTTGCTAATTCTGCAACTGATAATGATTCAACAAAAGTAATTTTTTCTGGAAGTTCCTTTTGTTTCACTGGAATTGATGGTTGATGCGTTTTTGGATGGCGACGTTTGCCTCCATGAATCCCTGGTTTTGGACGTTGGTTGTAACCACCGCCACCTCTACGATTATTATTGTTATTATTATTATTTTGTGTCATATTTCTATTTTGATTACCTTTTGTATTCTTAGATTTTTCGTTAGACGAATTTGAGTTTTGCTGTGCATGTTGCTGATTGTTTGCTTTTGGCTTAGAAGTAGCAGATTGCTGCCTTGGTCCTTCTTGCTTTTTCACCGAATGCTGTGGTTTTTGCTGGCCATTTGATTGAGGTTTTTGTGCCATGTTTTGAGTTGATTGTTTTGCTACATTTTTCTCAGGTGTTGCTTTAAATGTTTGGTTTAACTTTGCCACAGCGTCTTTTTCCAACATAGACATATGGTTTGTTACACTCACATTTAATTTACTTAGTGCTTCAATAACCTCTTTACTCGTTTTATTCACTTGCTTCGCATATTCATGAACTCTGATTTTGGTCATCTGCTCACCCCCGATTAGTTTTCGTTGAGTAGACTAGACAATTTACTTGCAAAACCTTTATCGGTAATAGCTAAAGCCACTCGGGCCTCCTTACCTGTAGCATGTCCTAGATCATATCGATCTCCAATTACATGATACTCAACGTTGTAGTACGTGCACTTATCTTGAATTTTTTTACTAGAGTTTTTAGAAGCATCGTTTGCAAGCAGTACTAGTTTAGCATTGCCATTGCGGACTTCCTTTACTACTAACTCTTCTCCTGAAATCACCTTACGTGCTCTTGCTGCGATTCCAAGCAAATTAAATATTGCTTGATTCATCATAAAATTGACTCCCTACGAATCAGCAAAATAAGTTCCTCGTATATTTCTTCAGGAATTTTCACATCAAGTTGGTGCCCTAATACATTTTTCTTACGCGCAAGGTCAACTGCCTGCTCTGATTTAGAGACATAGGCACCACGCCCAGGCTTTTTCCCGGAGACATCTACACTTACTTCGCCCTCTTTCGAACGAACAACACGTATCATCTCTTTCTTTGGTAGCATTTCTCCAGTTGCTACACATTTACGAAGAGGTACTTTTTTGTTTACAGCCATAAGAATCACCATTCCTCTCTGAAGCTTGTCGTAAGAGGTGGACAAGTCATGCTCTACTTGACGCTCTGACAGTATTCAGTCGGCGTAGGGGGCCCACTGAATACTGTCAGCTAACTTGTCACACGGGCTTTCTTACTTATTCTTCGTCGTCTTGATATAAGTCAACTGCTACATCATTAAAATCACTTTCTTCATCATCAGCAGGGATGAAAGTGCTTGTAGCCGAAGGATAAATACCTAATTCACGAGCATCAGTCTCACTCTTAATATCAATTTTCCAGCCAGTAAGCTTCGCTGCTAGGCGAGCATTTTGCCCACGTTTACCAATAGCTAGAGATAATTGATAGTCTGGTACAACGACTGTTGTAGACTTTTCTTCTTCATTCACTTGTACATCTAATACTTTTGATGGGCTTAATGCATTAGCTACAAATACAACTGGATCTTCAGACCATTCTACGATATCAATTTTTTCGCCATTTAGTTCATTGACAATCGTTTGTACACGAGCACCTTTTGCCCCAACACATGAACCAACTGGATCCACTTCCTCATTATGTGCGAAAACAGAAATTTTAGAGCGATCTCCAGCTTCACGTGCAATTGATTTAATCTCTACAATACCCTCATAAATTTCAGGTACTTCCATCTCAAATAATCGACGTAATAAACCAGGATGTGTACGAGACACAATCACTTGAGGTCCACGTGTTGTTCGTTCTACTTTTGTAATATACACTTTAATACGATCATGTGGTTGATAAGATTCACCTTGGATTTGTTCATTAACAGGCAATGCCGCTTCTACTTTCCCTAAACCTACATAGATATTACGAGCATCTAAACGTTCAACAACGCCAGTTACGATATCATCTTCACGATCTACGTATTGCTCATAGATTAAACCTCGTTCCGCTTCACGTACGCGTTGTGTAACTACCTGCTTTGCTGTTTGTGCAGCAATGCGTCCAAAGTTACGCGGTGTTACTTCCTGTTCCACGATGTCCTCTAGCTGATAGGCTGGATTAATGACTTTTGCATCTTCTAAAGAAATTTGCAAACGATCATCTTCTACCTCTTCCACAACATCTTTACGTGAAAATACACGAATTGAGCCCTTATCTAAATTTAAGTCTACTCGAACATTTTGTGCTTGGTTAAAGTTGCGTTTGTAAGCTGTAACTAATGCCGCTTCAATGGCTTCGATTAACACATCTCTTGAAATTCCTTTTTGTTCTTCTAGCGCATTCAGCGCATCTAACAAATCACTACTCATTTTGTTTTCACTCCTAAATATGCTTTATGCTGAAAAATCAATGGCAAGTCGTGCCAATGCGATTTTTTCTTGTTCAATTGTTACTGTTATTTTACGTGTTTTAATACGCACTTCCATCACTAATGTATGTTCATCGTATGACGTTAAGTAGCCTTGGAATTCCTTCATGTCCTTGATGGGCTCATAGGTTTTTACATAAATAAACTTGCCAACTGCTTTGACAAAATCTGTATCTTTTTTTAATGGACGTTCCGCTCCAGGCGAAGAAACTTCTAAATAATAGTTTTGTGTAATTGGATCTTTTTCATCCAATAACAAGCTTAGTCGTTCACTCACTTGAGCACATTGATCGATGTCAATTCCACCCTCAGGTGTATCAACATAGACACGTAAAAACCAGTTACGTCCTTCTTTTACGAACTCAATATCCACTAGCTCAAGATTTAACTCATCCACAATTGGTTTAGCGAGCTCTTCAATTAAAGATGGTACTTTGCTCATTATTTCCTCCTGTATTTATCAAATTCTAGCGTATGAATTGTTCATCACTATCAAGTTAACGCAGTGATGAACCATAATAAAACAGAAATTCCACCAGTTGCTTTGGTGAAATTTTACGGTCTTACCTGCTGTTAGTCAAAATTTGTTTTGCTACGGTTAAACAACAGAAAAGAGCGGGTAAGCCCCACTCTTTTGCTGGAAAAATATCAACAAATTATTACCATAAGAATAGCACAGTTCTCGACACAATGCAAATTTCCTTCATTATAGATAACCATATTGTGTCAGGAATTTGAATTTACATTGTGACCTTTCAATGCAAAACAATTGCAATACTAGAATAGCGATAACTGATTAGCATCAGGCATGCCTTCTAAACAACCAAGCTGGTCCATATATTCAATAAGTGTTTTGGAAACACGACCACGTTGCTGTAAATCTTCCTTGGATAAAAACTCTCCCTCTTCACGAGCAGCTACGATCGTTTTCGCCACGTTGGTTCCAAGACCCGGAATTGCATCGAACGGAGGGATTAGTGAATTGCCATCAATGACAAACTCACTAGCTTGGGAACGATATAGGTCAACCTTTTGGAAACTCATACCTCGTTCACACATTTCCAGTGCAAGCTCCAGCACGGTTAATAAGTTTTTCTCTTTAGTGGATGCATCTAAGCCTTTTATATTGATTTCATCAATCCGTGCTCGAATCATTTGCGATCCTTGCACCATTGCAATTAAATCAAAATCATCTGCTCGAACTGTGAAATACGCTGCATAATAAAGGATTGGAAAATGTACCTTGAACCAGGCAATTCGTACTGCCATTAGCACGTATGCTGCAGCATGGGCTTTCGGGAACATGTATTTTATCTTTTTACAAGATTCAATATACCAACCTGGTACTTTATTGGCGAGCATCTCCGCTTCAAATTCTTCTGATAAACCTTTCCCTTTACGAACAGATTCCATGATTTTGAAGGCTAGTGACGGCTCTAGACCTTGATAAATTAAATACACCATAATGTCATCACGACAACCAATTACTTCTTTTAGCACACATGTACCGTTTTGAATTAATTCTTGTGCATTCCCTAGCCATACGTCTGTTCCATGGGAAAGTCCAGAAATTTGTACAAGCTCCGAGAATGTCGAAGGCTTCGTATCTTCTAGCATTTGACGTACAAAACGCGTACCGAATTCTGGTATACCTAATGTCCCTGTCTTACAGCCAATTTGCTTTTCCGTAACGCCTAAAGTTTCAGGAGAACTAAAAATTTTCATAACGACAGGATCATCGGTCGGGATTGTTTTAGGATCGATTCCCGATAAATCTTGTAACATCCTGATCACCGTTGGATCATCGTGTCCAAGTATATCTAGCTTTAAAATATTGTCATGAATAGAGTGGAAATCAAAATGGGTTGTACGCCATTCTGAATCCTGCGCATCTGCAGGGTATTGCACTGGAGAGAAATCATAAATGTCCATATAATCTGGAACAACAATAATTCCTCCAGGGTGTTGCCCAGTTGTACGTTTTACTCCTGTACAGCCTTGAACTAAACGATCAACTTCTGCTCCTCGAAAATGTAAATTATGATCACTTGCATAGCCTTTCACATAGCCATATGCTGTTTTCTCGGCCACGGTACCAATTGTTCCAGCACGGAATACATAATCCTCACCAAATAGCACCTTTGTATAATTGTGTGCTTGAGGCTGATATTCACCCGAAAAATTCAAGTCGATATCTGGTACCTTATCACCTTTGAAACCAAGGAAGGTTTCAAATGGTATGTCTTGTCCATCTTTTTTATAAGGTGTTCCACATTCCGTACAGTCTTTATTTGGTAAATCGAAGCCTGAGCTGACAGATCCATCATCGAAAAACTCAGAATGTTTACAACTAGGACAAATATAGTGAGGAGGTAATGGGTTAACCTCTGTGATTTCCATAAAAGTGGCTACTAATGAGGAACCGACCGAACCACGTGACCCTACTAAATAGCCATCAGCTAATGATTTTTTCACTAGCTTGGCAGAAATTAAATAAATTACACCAAAGCCGTGTCCCAAAATCGATTTTAACTCTTTTTCAATTCGAGCTTTCACAATTTCCGGTAACTCCTCACCATAAATACGATGGGCCATTTCATAGGTTAAATTGGTTACTTCATCATCAGAGCCCTCAATTTTTGGTGTATATAGGTCATCCTTTATTGGTTTAACGTCCCCAATACTTGCTGCTACTTTTTGAGCATTCGTCACAACCACTTCTTTTGCAAGATCCGGTCCTAAAAAATCAAATTCTTTCAGCATTTCATCAGTTGTTCTAAAATGGACCTCTGGTAGCTTAGAACGATTTAAAATATTTGCTCCACCTTGTGAACCAATAAGTATTTGCCTAAACATCCCATCTGTCGGATCTAAATAATGAACATTTCCAGTTGCAACAACAGGTTTATCTAGCTTCTTCCCGAGTTTCACAAGTTTACGGATAATATCTTCTAATGTCCATTCATCACGTACAACATTCCGTTCGATTAATGGTGCATATACAGCCTTCGGTTGCACCTCAATATAATCATAAAAGCGAGCAACTTTTTCTGCTTCCTCTGGAGACTTATTCATCATGGTTTCGAATACTTCACCATTACTACAACCTGATCCAACTAATAAACCCTCACGATATTGTTCAAGCACGGCACGTGTCACACGAGGAACACGATAGAATGTTTTTGTATGTGAATGTGAAACAATTTTAAATAAGTTTTTTAAGCCTGCATTATCTACTGCTAAAATTGTACAATGCATAGGTCTACCTTTTTTATAAGCATCCCCACCACCAATATGCTTATTGAAGTCATCATGGTATTTAATAGCTAGCTCATCAGCATCCTTTAATAGTTGCAGCAGTAGATATCCTGTCGCCTCTGTATCATAAATTGCTCGGTGATGCTGTGTTAATTCAATATTGAATTTTTTACACAGTGTATTCAAGCGATGGTTTTTCATTGTAGGATAAAGCAATCTTGCTAGCTCTAATGTATCAATGACAGGATGGACTGTCTCTTCAAGACCAAATTTTTTATAGCCTGTATATAGGAAGCCTATATCAAATGATGCGTTATGAGCGACAACGATTGCATCTCCGATAAAGGCATGAAATTCTTTAATGACCTGCTCTACCTCTGGAGCATTTCGAACCATATCATCTGTAATACCTGTTAATTCAATGGTAGTGGCCGAAAGTGGATGATGTGGATTTGCAAAACTTTCATATTTATCAATCACTTGTCCATCTTTAATTTTAACTGCAGCCAATTCAATAATCGTATCATATGCCGTTGACAGCCCTGTCGTTTCTACGTCAAAAACAACATACGTTGTTTCTGCCAATAAACGATGCTCTGGAGCATAGGCAATTGGTACACCATCATCAACTAAATTTGCTTCCAGACCATAAATAATCTTAATGCCATGTTTTTTGCCCGCTGCATATGCTTCAGGGAAAGATTGCACCACCGCATGATCTGTAATAGCTATTGCTGGATGCCCCCACTTTGCAGCTTGAGCAACAAGCCGATCAACAGGTGTAACAGCGTCCATTTGGCTCATTGGTGTATGCAAATGTAACTCAACACGCTTTTCACCCTCTGGTGCTAAATCCTGTCGTGTTTCTTTTTTGATTTCATTAATATCATTCGCCATGACGATTAAATCACGAATAAACGTATCGGTTTGCACAGAGCCTCGAACTTTAACCCACATGCCCTTTTTCAGATGTTGCATTAATTCAGCATCATCATTGTCACGAGAAAACATTTTAACAATGATGGAATCTGTATAGTCGGTAATTTTGATTTGTAATAATGAGCGTCCACTTTTTAATTCTTTTATTTCCGTATCAAAGACAAATCCCTCAATAATAACACGGCGTTCTTCTTCAACAATCCGTTTAATTTCCATGATTTCATTATCTTTAATTTGCATCCCAAGTTGGAATGGACGGTCACCAAGGTTGGCCAGTGCCGGATTGTCTTTCTTCTCTTGCTCACGCTTTTGGAAATCTTGCATCGCTTGCTGTGCCAGAGCCACTTCTTCCAGACGTTTCTGCTCCATAAATGCTTCCTGTGCCGCGATCATTTCTTCCGTTTCTTCTCGTAGCACAAAGTCGATTGCCATACGAGGGAAACCAAATTGACCATAGCTTTCTGCTAGTTTGTCCGCATACTTCGTTTTGAGCATCATAAATTCCATTTCCTGCATACAGGATAAAGTCATTTTTTGGCCGTTCCACGTTGGTATTTGAGTAATGAGACAATTTTTAAGCGTTGGAGCCATCTCATCAATTTGTTCCACAACATTTAGCCAGTACGCCTGCACCAATTCTTCTGTGACATTTTTTTCTAATGTTTCAAATGTCGTATTAACTTGTGCTATCGCTGAAAATTTCTCTGTCAAATGCGTACGGAAAAGCTGATATAACGGAAACGGTAATATATCTTTTAACTTAATTGTGAAATGCCAAAGTCTATCCTTTTTATGAACTGTCAGGCGTGATAGTTCACCTTCCTCAAAAAATGACATATATACATCATCTGTTAACTCTAGTTGTTGCAAGAGCATTCGAAGCCTCATTCTTGCCTCTTGTTGCTGTTCCAATCTAATGACACCTACTTTCAGAAAGAGGCAACTTCTTTAGCCTCATGTTCTAATTCGTCTCAAACGCATGATGAGAATTCAAGAAAAAAATTCGCTCCCACACTGCGGGCGCTCTTCAAGTTTAACAGAAATTTTACCATCTGTTGTTGCTTGCTTGGCTCACTGTCCCGCAGAAGTGTCGCGAATTATTTATATCTATCTTATCAAAATTATACGAAAGCCTCTATTAAAAGCATCAAATTCTAATTATCACCAATTTTTAGCTCGTCATTAATTTTTACGGAAAAATTCATTCAGACGATCAATTACTTCTTCTTTTTTCCATTCAAATGTTTCACCTGTTTGACGGAATTTCACTTCTACAATACCTTCTGTTGCTTTTTTACCAACCGTTACTCGAACAGGTAGACCAATTAAATCAGCATCAGCGAATTTTACACCCGCACGTTCAGGACGATCATCTAGTAACACATCATAACGGTATGATTTTAATAAGCCATAAAGCTCCTCCGCTAATGTCACTTGTGCCTCATCTTTTGTGTTAACTGGCACAACATGAATATCATATGGCGCTAATTGTGTTGGCCATGTAAAGCCATTGTCATCTTGGAAGTGCTCCGCTACAGCAGCTAGAATACGAGAAACGCCAATACCATAGCACCCCATAATAAATGGTTGAGCCTTACCTTGCTCATCTAAGAAAGTACCATTCATTTTAGCAGAGTATGTAGTACCTAATTTGAAAATATGACCAACCTCGATACCTTCTGCAAATTTAATGTTTCCTTGTCCATCTGGAGAAGGGTCTCCCTCTTGAATAAAACGAATATCTAAATAGTCATTAACTGCAAAATCACGCTCTGGGTTAACATTGACTAAATGGAATCCATCTTCGTTGGCACCTGCAATACCATTACGGATAGATTTAATAGCATGGTCTGCTACTACTTTTACGTCTACTGGTAATTTCACTGGACCAATTGAGCCAATGCCACATCCTAATAATTCTTGAATCGCTGCTTCACTTGCAAGTTCCACAGATCCTGCATCAAGTGCATTTTTCAATTTGATATCATTAATTTCATGATCCCCACGTGCAAGGACTACTACAAGCTCTCCATCTACATCAAAAACTAGAGATTTGATGACATTAGCAGGTTCTACTTTTAAGAATGCTGAAACATCTTCAATTGTTTTTTGCTCTGGAGTTGCTACTTTTTCTACATCTTTTAAAGCTTCATCAGATGGTTGATAGTCAACAATTACTTCAGCCATTTCGATATTTGCTGCATAATCAGAAGTATCTGAGTACGCAATTGTATCTTCCCCGATTTCAGAAAGTACCATAAATTCATGTGTTCCTTTACCGCCAATCGAACCTGCATCTGCAATAACAGCACGGTAGTTTAAGCCGAGGCGGGAGAAAATATTAGAATAAGCACGATACATATCTTCATATGTTTCATCTAAACTTTCACGTGACGCATGGAAAGAATAAGCATCCTTCATGATAAATTCTCTTCCTCTTAGTAAGCCAAAGCGAGGACGTTTTTCATCACGGAATTTCGTTTGAATTTGATACAATGTTAGCGGTAATTTTTTATATGATTTAATTTCATCACGGACTAAAGTTGTTATGACTTCTTCATGTGTTGGCCCTAATGCAAAATCACGGTCATGTCGGTCTTTTAAGCGCATTAATTCAGGTCCATATTTTTCCCAGCGACCTGATTCCTGCCATAGCTCGGCAGATTGTAGAGATGGCATTAGTAGCTCAATGGAGTTGATAGCTTCCATTTCTTCTCGAATAATTGTTTCAATTTTTGTTAGTACACGTTTTGCAAGCGGTAAATACGAGTATACCCCACTTGTATTTTGACGAATAAACCCTGCACGTAGTAATTGCTTATGTGATTTTACCTCAGCATCAGCAGGTACTTCACGTAACGTTGGGATAAATGTTTTACTTTGCTTCATTCAGTGTTCCACCTTTTTCAATAGATAAGTTTATACTCTCAATAGCATAAACAAATTTAGCTTTGAGCGCAATGTTTCATCGAAATTGCGCTCAAAGCTAGGAAATCAAATTTCATTTAACTGTAAATGGATTAAAAGAAAAATCGTTGTATATCGTTCCATGTAACAACCACCATTAGAATCATGAGTAGGACGATTCCTACAAAATGTACAATACCTTCTTTTTGACGGTCAATTGGTTTACCACGTAAAGCTTCAAAGCCAAAGAATAATAAACGGCCACCGTCAAGTGCTGGTAATGGAAGTAGGTTCATAATTCCTAAGTTAATACTTAGCATTGCGGCCCAATTCATTAAGTTCATAATACCATATTGGGCAACTTGCTCTGTTGCTTTATAAATACCTACAGGACCTGAAAGTGCGTCTATTGTGAACTTACCGGTAATTAGCATACCTAATAGTTCAAATATTTTCACAGTCATATTATAGGTTTCCTGAGCTCCATATACAACTGCCTTTAATGGGTTAAATTCTCTTGGACTTTCATAGCGTACACCTATTTGACCATATTTCTCGCCATCCTGCTGGATTTCCTTAACAGTCATATTTAAGTTCACTGATTGTCCATTTCGTTCAACTGTCACGGCAATATCTTCGTTTGGATGATCTTGAACGATTGCAGCTAAATCTTGCCATTTTTCAACTACTTGTCCGTTAATAGCTGTTACTCTATCTCCTGCCAGCATCCCTGCCTGTGCAGCTGGATCATTCTCTACTACTTCCGTGATAATTGGCTCGTATGTTGGAACACCATGGATCAATCCAATCACTAAATAAATCACAAACGCGAGAATAAAGTTAAACAAAGGGCCTGCAAAGATAGTCATTGCTCGTTGGCCAACTGTCTTTGCATTAAATTGACGATCGTGTGGTGCAATGACAAGTTCACGACCATTTTCCACAAGCACACAGTCTCTAGCTACTTGATAACGAACTAGACGTTCTTCTTCATCATAACCCTCTACAAATAACTCCTTCTCTAAATCGGCGCGTTCAACTTCTAAAAATAATAAATCTGGTAACTGCTTATTATTTTGATTGAAAATAATTTTTTTAACAACATTATCCTCATTCACAATAAGCCCTATTCGGTAGCCTGGCTGTAATTCCGTGCCATCCATATCCTCGCCGGCCATCCGTACGTATCCCCCGATTGGTAATAATCGAATAGTATACATTGTTTCTCCATGCGTTTTTCCATAAATTTTGGGACCCATTCCGATCGCAAATTCACGTACTAAAATACCTGCACGTTTGGCGAATAAGAAATGTCCAAGTTCATGGAAGAAGACGAGCATACCAAATATTAATATAAATGCAATGGCTGTTTGCATAATACCCCACCTTTAATAGCGATTAGTTAACGATACAGTGCTTTCGTTATTTTACCATGTCTAACACTATTTTTCTTGTCTCACTATCCACATGTAATATGGTTTGTAAATCTGGTACTGCAATGTTTTGGTGTGCCTGCATCACACGTTCAATCGTCTCATCAATTTCAAGGAATGTGATTTTCCCTTGTAAAAAGGCTGCAACTGCCGCTTCGTTTGCTGCATTCATCGCTGTCAGAATCGTACCACCCATACGACCAGCCTCATACGCTAAACGCAAAGCAGGGTATCGCTCAAAGTCCATCTCTTGAAAATGTAGTTGACCAATTTGCGCTAAATTTAGTCGCTGACCATTTTGTAATGGTATACGGTCTGGGTAGCTTAAAGCATATTGGATTGGCACACGCATATCTGGTGTACCTAGCTGAGCAATAACACTAGTATCATGATACTCAACTAGAGAGTGAATAATACTTTCTCTATGCAAAAGTACATCTATTTTATCATACGGCATATCAAATAAAACATGTGCTTCAATGACTTCTAATCCCTTATTCATCATTGTAGCGGAATCTATCGTAATCTTTGCACCCATAGACCAGTTCGGATGATTCAGTGCATCTGCAACCGTCACGTGTTTTAATTGTTCTCGGGTTTTATCACGGAAGCTACCACCAGAAGCGGTAATAATCAAACGTTCAATATTTTTCGGATTCTCACCATTCATCGATTGGAAGATGGCAGAGTGCTCACTATCTACAGGCAAGATGGCTACATTGTATTTTTTGGCCTCTGCCATCACTAAATGACCAGCAGTTACAAGCGTTTCTTTATTAGCAATAGCAATCGTTTTGCCCATACGAATGGCTGCTAATGTTGATTCAAGGCCTACACTTCCGAGCACAGCATTGACAAGTACAGTTGAATCTGGATGTGTTGCGACCTCTACAAGTCCTTTTGCTCCAAACGTAAATTGGATATTTGGAAACTCTTTAGCTAGTGTTAGTGCGTCTTCTTCTAATTGCACAGAAACTAATTCGGGCTTTAATGTTTCAATCATTTCTCGCGTTTTCTCTAAGTTCTTTCCTGATGAAAAAGCTACTAATTGAAAAGCATCACGTTGTTCTTTTAAGATATCGTAGGTTTGCCAACCAATTGAACCAGTTGCACCTAATAAACTAATTTTTTTCACAACAAATTGTCCCCTTTTTCTATCTAAGCAAATGATTTAGCAAAATGTCTTTTCCTATACAATCAATTACCAAATAAATGTAAAAAATGAAGTAGAGGCACGACAAATAATAGACTATCAAAGCGATCTAAAATTCCCCCATGCCCTGGTAAAATATTGCCTGAATCTTTTACATCAAAGTGACGTTTAATAGCAGATTCTACCAAATCGCCCATTTGACCAACAATTGAGGCAAAAATCGTTACAAAAATAAGTGATATATAACCATTTGCGAATGGGTAAATGAGTTGCATACATACTGCAAAAATAACAGCGATGACTATTCCACCTATAAAGCCTTCGATCGTTTTTTTAGGTGAAATTTCTGGCCATAACTTATTTTTCCCGAATTTTCTACCTACAAAATATGCACCCGAATCCGTTGTCCAAACAACTAATAAGCAATAGACAACATACTCTAATCCAACATTTCTAGTTTCAATTAGATAATGGAATCCTAATCCCACATAAAATGCGCCTAATAAAATAAAGCCAACTTCGTCAAAAGTAATTTTATTTTTTACTAAAACCACGTAAATAAGAAGTAGCATCATTAGACCATAGACTACCATTAGATTAGACGAATAGCCTATTAATTCTACAACCCTTTCACTCCAGTCCTTCGGGATAACGAGTAAAATTAAAGTGATCAGTCCTAAGAAGCCAGGCACAGAAAAGATGGAAATACCTTTCATCTTAAGTATTTCATAAAAACCGACAATAGCCATTGCTAGCACAAGTATGGCAAATGGTACTTTTCCATAAATAACGAATGGAATGAAAAGTGCTGCTGCAATTATTGCGGTAATAATTCGTTGTTTCAAGTTGTTTCTTCTCCCTTCAACCCACCGTAACGGCGATTACGTTTCTGATAGTTTTCCACCGCTTCGAGTAAGTTTTCCTCACTAAAATCTGGCCACAATGTATCTGTAAACCAAAATTCTGTATAGGCGAGCTGCCATAGCATAAAGTTACTTAATCGCACTTCACCACTTGTACGAATTAAAAGATCTGGCTCAGGTAAATGAGCTGTCATTAAATGAGATGTTAAGCAATCTTCTGTTATGTCTTGCATCGTTAATTGACCGTCCTGCACTTTTTGAAGCATCATTTTCATGGCATTGACCATTTCAGAACGACTACCATAATTCAGCGCAAAGTTTAAAATAAGCCCTGTATTATGCTTCGTTTCTTCCATTGCCTCATACAACGCTTTTTGTGTATGGGCAGGTAATAAAGATGGGTCTCCAATCATTTCGACACGTACATTACGCTCCATCATTTCTGGTAAAAAGGAACCTAAAAATTCAACAGGTAGCCGCATAAGAAAATCTACCTCAGGTTTTGGTCTCTTCCAATTTTCAGTGGAAAATGCATAGACAGTTAAGACTTTAATACCCAGGTCTGACGCAAATCTCGTCACCTTACGCACCGTCTTCATTCCTTCATGATGACCAGCCACACGTGGCATAGCTCTTTTCTTCGCCCAACGTCCATTTCCGTCCATAATAATCGCTACATGGGCAGGAATCGGCTCGCTTTTAGCTAGGGCCACACGCTCCTCCAATGATAGTGTATCCATATTTATTTGTTTACCTAATAGCTTTTTAAACATGCTAACTCCCCCACTACAACTAATCGGACGTATACTAACCTATCATATCAAACAAAAGCGCCTTTTGTCTTTTTTTTCCCTCTAAATTGACTATGTATGTACTAGCTTATTTTAGAACTATACACATATTAAAGAATGAGTTTGTTAAATAATAATTGATTGTATCATTAATGACCTTTTCACATTCATGCATGCTCTCTATTTGAGTAAGCAATTTGGCTATGAATAATAAAGAGAAAAGACGTCCTGTTAAGTATAGGACGCCTTCATCTCATCAAAAAGTTCCATCATAGACGTGTAAAAGGTTTATTTACACCTCTAAAATTTCTTTTTCTTTATCTTTCGCTACTTGATCTACTTTCACAATGAATTCATCTGTTAACTTTTGAATATCTTCTCCATAGCCACGTAGATCGTCTTCTGTGATTTCGCCAGCTTTTTCAAGTTTTTTCAAATCATCATTTGCATCACGACGAACATTACGTACAGCAATTTTTGCATCTTCCGCTTCTTTTTTCACTTGTTTTACTAGATCTTTACGACGCTCTTCTGTTAAAGCAGGAATCATAAGACGAATGACAGAACCATCATTTGTTGGTGTGATACCAATATCTGATTTCATAATTGCTTTTTCAATATCACCTAAAATTGATTTATCGTAAGGTGTAATTACTAATAAACGAGCTTCAGGTATAGAAACACCCGCAAGTTGGTTAATTGGTGTTGCTGCTCCATAGTAATCAACCGAAATACGATCTAATAGAGATGCGTTCGCACGACCTGCACGAATAGATGCTAGTTCGCGTGAGAAAGCTGCGATTGTTTTGTTCATTTTTTCTTTAGCTTGTTCTAAAACTTGTTTAGCCATTATACATTCCTCCTAACAACTGTTCCGATTTTTTCGCCTTGTACAGCACGTTTAATGTTACCCGGCTCCGTAATTGAGAAAACAATTAGCGGGATATCGTTATCCATACATAAAGTTGAAGCCGTTGAATCCATTACTTGTAAGCCTTGTTGGATAACGTCTAAGTATGTGAGTGTATCATATTTAATGGCTGTTTCATCCACTTTAGGATCCGCTGAATAAACGCCATCGACATTGTTTTTAGCCATTAAAATTGCATCAGCATCAATTTCTGCTGCTCGTAATGCGGCAGTCGTATCAGTAGAGAAGAACGGATTACCTGTCCCTGCTGCAAAGATAACGACACGCTTTTTCTCAAGATGTCTAACTGCTTTACGACGAATGTATGGCTCCGCTACTTGAGTCATCACAATAGAAGATTGAACACGTGTTTCAATGCCTAATTTTTCAAGTGCATCTTGTAAAGCTAGGGAGTTCATTACGGTTGCCAGCATGCCCATGTAGTCCGCAGCAGCACGATCCATTCCCATTTCACTACCTATTTTCCCACGCCATATATTACCGCCACCTACAACAACAGCAACTTCTACATCAAGATCTACTACTTCTTTTACTTCTTCTGCAACAGACTTGATTATTTTTGGTGATAAACCGAAGCCCGCTTCTCCAGCTAACGCTTCACCACTTAGTTTAATAACTACTCGTTTATATTGCGGTACACTCATTGTAAACCTCCGTAAGACTTTATTTAAAACATCCCTATTCTCTTTTCCATTATAGTATATCTAACAATAATTGCTAGTTGTGAATAAGGCAGAATAGAAAATTATCTTCAATTTTTCATTCACTTCGGAAAAATAGGGAACACGCTATGTTGTGCTCCCCATTTTTTTGTCTAGATAATCTAGATATTATTTGATTAGAATCAAATGCAAGCTAAATTAGTTACCTTTAACTTGGCTCATTACTTCTTCTGCAAAGTTATCTTCACGTTTTTCGATACCTTCACCAACAGCGTAACGTACAAAGCCGTTTACAGAACCACCAGTTGAAGCTACAAAATCACGTACTTTTTGATCTGAGTTTTTAACGAAAGTTTGGTCAAGTAAGCAAACATCTTCGAAATATTTACCAAGACGGCCTTCAACCATTTTTGCAACGATGTTTTCTGGTTTACCTTCGTTAAGAGCTTGTTCAGTTAATACTTTACGCTCACGTTCAACTTCCTCAGCAGAAACTTCATCGCGAGAAACATAAGTTGGGTTTATTGCTGCAATGTGCATAGCAACATCTTTAGCAGCTGCTGCATCAGTAGAACCTTCTAAAGTTACTAACACACCGATACGACCGCCCATGTGTAAGTATGAACCGAATGCATCTGCATCAGATTTTGTTTTAATTTCGAAACGACGAAGTGTAATTTTTTCTCCAATTGTTGCAATAGCAGATGAGATTTGATCTACAATTTTTACGCCTTCAGCATTTGCAAGCTCTAAAGCAGCTTCAACTGAAGCAGGTTTAGCAGCAAGTAATTGCTCAGCTAAAGATGCCACTAATACTTGGAATTTGTCGTTTTTCGCAACAAAGTCAGTTTCAGCATTTACTTCAAGGATGATTGCTTCGTTACCTTGTTCTAAAATGTAAGTAGTACCTTCTGCAGCGATACGGTCAGCTTTTTTAGCAGCTGAAGAAAGACCTTTTTCACGTAGGAAGTCGATAGCTGCTTCTAAGTCGCCATCAGTTTGTACTAACGCTTTTTTACAATCCATCATACCAGCGCCAGTTTTTTCACGTAATTCTTTTACTAATTGTGCAGTAATGTTTGCCATTTAGTGTTTCCTCCTCAAATTGGTTGAACATAATTTAATGATAGGTTCTAAAAAAGGTGATAAGGGTTTTGAGCCACTTATCACCTTTTTGTAAACGTGAATTACTCAGCAGCAGCTTCTACAGCTGGAGCTTCTTCTTCACCTTGTTTTGACTCGATTAAAGCGTCGGCCATTTTAGCAGTTAAAAGTTTAACAGCGCGAATAGCATCATCATTAGCAGGGATTACGTAGTCGATTTCATCTGGATCACAGTTAGTATCAACAATACCTACTAGAGGGATGTTTAATTTACGAGCTTCTGCAACCGCAATGCGTTCTTTACGTGGGTCAACCACGAACATTACGTCTGGAAGATCGTGCATATCACGGATACCGCCTAAGAATTTGATTAGACGTTCGTGTTCTTTTTTAAGTTGGATTACTTCTTTTTTAGGAAGAACTTCGAAAGTTCCTTCTTCTTCCATTTTTTCGATTTGTTTCATACGTGCAACACGTTTTTGAATTGTACCGAAGTTTGTAAGAGTACCACCTAACCAACGTTGGTTGATGTAGTAGTTGCCTGAACGTTCAGCTTCATCTTTGATCGCTTCTTGTGCTTGTTTTTTCGTACCAACGAAAAGAACTTTACCACCATCTTGACCAACTTGACGCATGAAGTCATAAGCTTCCTCTAATTTTTTAACAGTTTTTTGTAAGTCGATGATGTAGATCCCGTTACGTTCAACGAAGATATATTTCTTCATTTTTGGGTTCCAACGACGAGTTTGGTGACCAAAATGTACACCAGCTTCAAGTAATTGTTTCATAGAAATTACTGACATGTGAATTTCCTCCTAATATTTTGGTTTTTATCCTCCGCATTTATCATCTACAACAAGCTACCCTAAGCTTAGAGCACCACTTACTGCATCAAAATGCGTGTGTAGTAATAACACCATTTGCAACTATATCATAGCTTTGAACGATTCGCAACAATTTAGTGATGGAATTTCAGTAAAAGCTCGATTTCTGTTTTACCCTTTTGCAGTTGTTTCGCTATTTCCTCTGGTGATTTTCCCTGCTTTGCTAATTCTAGAACCTGTTGTTCCACTGTCAGCAATTTTTCAGCTTCTTTTTGCTCCTCCACTTTTAGAGGTGGAGCTGTTTTCACCATTTTCGAGCCTGTATGTTGCTGACGTGAATAAGCATTTGCGACTATATTTTTAGGTACATAGATACGAGCATCCTTCTCTAAAGATAGAGAACTATCACTTTTCACCTCGTGTACTACTGGCAAAGATGGCTGCTCCTGAGGTGTCATATATTGTTCCGTTTGCTGCAAGCTACTAGCAGCTATTTCTGACTGAGAGACATTTTGTAGCTCTTTAATAAGACGGTCATTTTCATCTTTCATTTCAGTTAAATACACACTAATGGTGTCGTCCATTTCCCTCATTAATCGTTCTTGCTTCTTTTCCAAATCTTTAAACTTTGCTAACTTTGTATTTAAAATGATAAGAAAGTAAAATGAAATGAGCTGTAAAAAGAATAGCACCGCTATTAGAATGGTTGTCATTGTAAACTCCTATCCACTAAAATCCACGAAATTCCCTTTAAACGGATGTTGTGCCTGTTTTTCTTGTTGATCCTTTTTTTTCTTTTTATGAATCCCTGTTAAATACTCACCACCCGCATCTTCATCCTCACTAATTTCATCCATACCTTCTGATGTGTTGACAATTTTTTGCTTGCGCTCTACTTCTTTTTTTAATGCTTCATTTGCATGTGCTTGCTGAGCCAATACTTGCTGCTGTGCCTGATCCGCCATTTTTCCTGCTTCAAATGTTTTTGGAATAGCAATCTGTAACTCGACACCTTTTAAACTCATTGGAATCTCTCCCTCAAGGATATTTACGCATTAATCATTTCACTAGATAATAGCTTTCGTAGCTTTAATAGCGCTTTTGAATGAATTTGTGAAATACGAGAGGTTGATAGTTCAAGCATTTCACCAATTTCTGTCAAAGTTAACTCCTCCGTGTAAAATAGACTAAGGACAAGCTGTTCTTTTTCATTGAGTTTCTGAATATTTTCCGCAAGATCATCTAACAACTCTGATTTAATGATAGCTTGCTCAGGTGTTTTTGTTGTATCGTCTCGTATGACAAAAGACTTGCCATCTGTTTCTTCTTGGTCTTGTTGTTCATTAATAGAAAGAACATTTGAAAAAAAATGCTCTTGCACAGTTTGATAGACATCTTCAACAGATACTTCCATATGCTCCGCAAGTTCCTCAGGTGTTACATGACGCATATATTTTTGTTCTAGTTGTTCAATTTGTGCATCTAATTTTTTTGCTTTTTCACGCGCTGACCGTGGTAACCAGTCTTCTTTTCGTAAACCATCAATGATAGCTCCTCTTACTCTAAACGAAGCATATGTATCAAATTTTAAATCTCTGTTAATGTCAAATTTATTTAATGCATCAAAAAGTCCTACCATCCCTAAGCTCGTTAAATCGTCTCGTGATACGCTTTTTGGCAGACCTGCACCAATACGTTGGACATGATAAGATACTAAAGAAATGTATTTTTTTATAAGTAAATCGCCAGCATCTGGATCACGCTCATGTATCCAGCGATTCCACAGTTTTTGCTCATCGTTCAGAATTGGTTGTGTCATGAAATCCACCTCTCTAAAAAACGCTTTTTCACGCCTGTTTACTAACGACTACTTGCGCTCTTAAAATTTATCATTCAACAGGATTTCTCAGTTTTTTTATAAAAATCCACATTTAAACTAATCTAGACGTAAGCCCTGAGTAGTTAAAGCCCGATAAGCAGTTGCCATCTTTCCTATATTATAACAAGAATCGACTATAATTTCATTTGTTTCTCTTAGTCTCTAATATATTCCTTTGTTTTTGAAAGACATAGAAAAACTGTATCCTGATTGTGTAATGATACTTGGATACAGTTGGATATGATTAAGCTTTTAGTTTAGGAAGCTACTGAATTCTTTTAACAAAGAACAAATTGAACAAAAGAGCAATAATACCCAATATATAGAAACCACTCTTTCAATAAATTATGCTTTAAATCGTACTAGAGACAAATTTCCCATTGAATATAGTTGCCTTACGTAGAGATCTTCGAGCAATTGCTTCAGCAGAGCAAGAAGCCTCCACAAACACCATATTTGCATTATCCCCCACTTTTGGCCATGTTTGCTCACCTGCTTGATTGAGTGGGGTTTTTCCCCCTGTAATAAATGGAAGGGTTTGGGCTAATGAGCGTTCATCTCCCCAGCCTGAGCTTTTTGCCAAACGACCAGCTCGTTCTAATAAATCTCCGTTACCAAATGGGGACCAAACATCAAAGATATTGTCACAGCCAATTGCAACGCGTACCCCGTTACTGTGTAATAAAACAACAGGTGGAAACTTTCTACGGAGGGGGACACTCGTCACAATCGTAATACCTGCATCACGTAAGATGTCCGCCATTTCTTCTGCCTCAGGGCGTGAAATATCTCCTAGCCCAAAGGCATGGCTATATAAAAATAATTAATTTCACTTAAGTTTTTCGTATACTACAAACTCCACAGCCACAATAAAAAAGAGTCGTTATTCACGACTCTTACTTTTACGCATTTACTTGTTGATCTTCTTCTCGATTCATCATCGTTCTTACTACTTGTGCAATTTCCTCGGAATTTTCATCTTGAAATTCAACCGTAGAATTAGCTATTGGTACTTCTTGTATTACGCCTTCTATTGATTCAAGTTCCTTTTCTTCTATATCGCCTTCAACCGCTTCCTCATCTTCCTCTGGTGTAAACAAGATGTAAGCAATTAGAAAACGTACAATAAACATTACAAAAAATGCGATGATTGCTACAATAAACGAGCCAATCAGGATTCGCAGAGGCGTAAATGGTTTTTGAAATGTACTAAAAAAATAAATAGAAAAGGCAATTAATGCTCCCCATAGGTTGTAAAATATAGAACCAAACATTAGATTTCACTCACTCCCTGGTTAACTGTTCGGATGTGTAATATCGACGTTGCAGGATTAAATTCAATCGTTCTACCACTATTTCCACCAGTATCCTCGGCCACTAAAGGGATGCCCTGCCTCTTTAATTCATTTTTGACAGCTTCTACATTGCGGGGACCAATACGCATTGTATCTTTGTCAGAAGTAAATTGGAACATCTGCGCACCCCCTGCAATTTTTGCCTTGAGTTTAAATTTTTGAACGCCTTCTAACTTTAGTAAATCAATCATTGCAGCAATCCCTGAATCTGCAAATTTCGCGACATTGATTGACTCAGCTCTTCCTAAACTTGAATCTGGTAACATCACATGGATTAAACCAGCAATTTTTTTTGACTCATCATACAAAATAACACCAACACATGAACCAAGACCAGAAGTTCGAATCGTGTTAGGTAGCTTTACTACATCCATTTGTGCAATTCCCACTTTAATCACTTGTCCACTACTATTGGTTAACATATCACGAAACCCCTAATGCTTTAAAAATTGCATCAAACGAGTCAGGATCTGGTAGTAGGAAGAAATGACCCCTCACCGTTTCATGGTCTTCCACACCTTCTTCAAAAATGGATGTATTGATAACAATAACATTATCGCTGACATGAGATAATTCTATTAAACCAATGCTTATTATAGCTCCAAACATATCAACACTTAGACCTGGCACAGTTGGATAAATTTTTAAATTAGTAAAATCCGATAAGGCAGATAAATAGGAGCCCGATAAAATATTACCCATTTCTTGCATAGCTGATAAACCTAACTCTGAAACAGGTCGTTTTTTAAAGTCAAAAGAGTCATCGAAAATAAGTCGACGTATAAAGCGGTTTGCTTGTTCGATAGGTAAAATAAAGAACATACTTCCCTCTGCATCACCTTCAATACGAAGGTAAATGCCAACAACTACGTTTTCTGATCCCCCAGCCAACTCCATCATATCGTTAAAGGACACCATCTCTACCTTTGGAACACGCATATCAATTTTTTTCCCAAGTAAATTGGAAAGTGCTGTCGCGGCATGCGCAGCACCGATGTTTCCAATCTCCTTTAATACATCTAAATGTAGTGATGTAATTTTTTGATTAAATGTCATTATCGATCCCTACTTTAGTGGATTTAATACTTTTTCTAAATGTAATAAGATTAATAATCGCTTCTCTACTTTAGCAACGCCTGAAATAAATTCTTCTTCAAGTGAGCCAACGACTTCTGGTTGCGGTTCAATAGCACTTGCAGGAATATCAATAACGTCGTTAGCGGAATCCACTACAAAGCCTACTTCCATATCTTCTAATGAGATAATAATAATGCGTGTTGTTTCCTCATGTTCAGAAATAGGTAATTCAAAACGTTCACGTAAATCCACAATTGGTGTGACAACACCTCGTAGATTGATTACACCTTTTACATATTTCGCTGTTTTCGGTACACGTGTGATATGCATTAATTTCTCAATTCCTTGAACATGGGACACAGGAATTGCATATTCTTTATCTGCTAACTGAAAAACGATTACTTTAATACTTTCTTGCTCCACTGCATTTGTCATACTTTACACCTCTCTTATTCATTCACCTTATTTAATTAGTGCGTTGCAATCTACAATTAAGGCTACTTTACCATTGCCTAAGATTGTTGCTCCTGAAATGGCAAAGATATTTGTTAAGTAATTACCTAAAGACTTCAAGACAATTTCTTGTTGGCCAATGAATGAATCCACCACTAAACCAGCAAGTTTTTCACCCTTACGGACGATCACTACTGAGTGGAATTCTTCATCTTGATGCTCTTGACGAGGTACCTCAAAGATTTCCTCTAAGAATACCAACGGTACAACTTTGCCTCGGAAGTCGATTACTTTTTGATTATGCGCATTCATAATCTCTGATGAACGGATAATAGATGTTTCAATAATAGAAGATAGTGGAATTGCATAAATTTCCTTTTCAATCTCCACAAGCATAACTGAAATAATTGATAATGTCAGTGGTAATTGAATTGAGAAGATGGATCCAACATCTTGTGTTGATTCAATTGAAATATTGCCACCTAGTGATTCAATCGTTGTTTTTACAACATCTAAACCTACTCCACGACCAGATACATCGGAAATAACATCTGCAGTTGAGAAGCCTGAAGCTAGAATAAGCTCATTAATTTGTTTATCAGACATTGAATAGGATTGTTCTTGTGTAACAATACCTTTTGAAATAGCTTTAGCTAACACTTTTTCTCGATTTATGCCCGCGCCATCGTCTTCAATTTCAATAAAGACGTAGTTTCCGCTATGATAGGCACGCAATACGACAGTTCCTTCTTCAGGCTTGCCTTTTGCACGACGAGCAGTTGGATTCTCAATGCCATGATCCACAGAATTACGAATCAAGTGAACAAGCGGATCTCCAATTTCATCAATTACTGTACGATCTAGTTCAGTTTCAGCACCAATAATTTCAAGGTTGATTTTCTTATTTAAATCACGTGATAGCTGACGAATCATTTTCGGGAAACGATTGAACACTGTTTCTACAGGTACCATTCGCATTGTTAAAATAATAGTTTGCAAATCACCCATCACACGACTCATACGCTCTACTGTTTCATTTAGTTCGCCATGATTTACTTCAGTAGAGATAGACTGCAATCGACCACGATCAATGACAAGCTCTTCAAACAAGTTCATTAAAATATCTAGACGTTCAATATTTACACGAATTGTTTTATTACCTACAGGTGCATGATTTTTGTCAGCCTTGGAAGGTGTAGCTTCTTTAGCAGGCTTTGCAACAGGCTCAGCTTTTGCAGCAGGCGTATTTGTTGGTATAGCAGCTACCTCAGCCACTGCAGTTGCAGTTGCTGCTACTTCTTGCTGCGCTTCAAATACTTTTTCACTAAATTTCCTTTGGTCAATTGTAGTCACAATAACCTCATCAACTTCAGAAACTTTCATTAGCTTTTTCTGCATATCCTCAGCTGTGGTTTTTGTGACAAAAGCTACATAAAATTGTTGATCAAACTGCTCATCTTCTAGCTTTTCAACAGATGGACTTGATTTAATGACATCCCCATCTTTTTCTAAAATCTCAAACACCATAAATACACGTGCTGCCTTAAGAAGGCAATCCTCACGTAATGTTACTGAAATTTCAAAAGCATTAAAGCCTTGTTCAGCCGATTGTGTAATGACTGTTTGTTCAAACGAATCATATTCTAATACACTTTCAACAACCGGTGCAGCAACCGTTGCTACCACCTCTGGTATTGCTTCCTCACCTAGTTCTATACGCTTTAGTTGTGCGACAGTTGAGGAAACATCACGCTTACCATCTCCACCGTTAGCAATATCCATCACCATTTCTTCTAAATGATCAACAGATTCAAATACAACATCTAAAATTTCAGGTGTAACATGAATCTTCTCATTACGGATGGCATCTAAAACATTCTCCATTTTATGGGTTAAATCTGCTAAATCTTCGAAGCCCATTGTGGCAGACATACCTTTTAATGTGTGTGCAGAGCGGAATATTTCCCCAACAATGGCCAAATCATCTGGATTTTTTTCTAATTCTAATAAATGTTCACTACACGCTTGTAAATGCTCTTTACTTTCTTCAATAAACATCTCTAAATATTGATTGACTTCCATAAGAGGACACCCCTTTTAAGGCAAATATTTCATTATTGTTTGTGCAATATCATCTACATCTGCAACTTCATCAACAAGTTGCGTTTCTACTGCTGCTTTTGGCATACCATATACAATGCAAGTTTCTGCTGATTCTGCAATAGCAATGACATTGCCAGTATTTTTTAATGCTTTTAGACCATTAGAGCCATCATGGCCCATACCTGTCATAATCACTGCTACTTTATCAAAATCTTTATATTGACTAACATCTTCAAACATTACATCTACAGAAGGTCGGTGGCCAGATCTTGGTGCTTCTTGATTATCAAGAACAATGCCAAAAGTTGTTCCTACTTTTCTAAGTTTTAAATGATATCCACCGGGTGCAATATAAGCTACTCCATTTTGCAAAATATCGCCCTGTTCAGCTTCTTTAACAGAAATTTCACTTAGCTGATCAAGTCGATTAGCAAGCGATTTAGTAAATCCAGCAGGCATATGCTGAACAATTAATATAGGAGCTTGAATAGACTTAGGAATTTTAGTAATAACCTCCTGAAGTGCACGTGGTCCTCCTGTTGATGTGCCAATTAACACAATCTTCTTTCCTATTTTACTCCATTCTACCATCGGTTTAGTTACGGCTACCTTAGTAGAAACAACATTAGTAGACGTATTTGTTCGTCCATGCTGTTGTGGTTCCTTTATTACTTTACTCACCCTTGTCACTTGTTCTTGTTGTCGTTTACTACCAGAAGGTTTTTTCAATTTGGAAATTGGCACCGTTGCAGCTTGTTCCACTTTGTGCACAAGTTCGTTTTGAATTTTATGTAAATCAAGGGAGATGGTCCCGCTCGGCTTGGCAACAAAATCGACTGCCCCGCCCTCAATTGCTGCAATTGCATTTTCTGTCCCACGTTGAGTGGTACTTGAGAGCATTACTACAGGAACTGGACATTGTAGCATAATTTCTTTTAAAGCATCGAGTCCATTCATTTCAGGCATCTCAATATCCATTGTCACAACGTTTGGCTTCAACGATTGTATCTTTTTGATCGCATCTTTTCCATTTCGAGCTGTTCCAACTACTTCCACCTTCGAGTTGCCAACAAAAAAGTCACTAATTAGCTTTCTCATAAAAGCAGAATCATCCACAACTAAAAGCTTGCTTTTATGCAAAAAGTCCAATTAATCACGCCCTTTCGAGAAAATACTTCTAAGTTTCGATAAAAATTTTTTCGCTGTTTGATCATGTGCATGTATTTCCCCCGCACGTTGCTCCATAAAACGAACGACTATAAGTTGCAATGTCTTTGATATTAATGCGTCTGGATAAGCAAGTGAGAATGGCACTTGCTCGCGCACTGCCTTACGCACAACAGGGTCTTCAGGTAATGAACCAAGAATGATCGTTTCTTTGTCTAAAAAACGTTTCATTGTTAACTGTAAACGTTCATTCGTTTCTATTCCTTCTTCTTTACTGAGAGCGCGGTTACAGAGAATATAAAACTGCTTATCTGGATCTCGAACATGAATATATTTCATCATGGAATACGCATCAGTAATAGAAGTAGGTTCCGCTGTTGAAATGACGATAATTTCATCAATGGATGTGAGTAAATCTAACGACCAATTAGTAGCACCAGCGCCCATATCAAATAAAATATAATCATAGTTTTTTTGAAGTTCTTCAAATGCTTGAATAAGTCTTTCAAACATACTATGAGACCAATCAAGCACACTCGTCATACCTGACCCACCTGAAATATACCTTAAATCGTAAGGCCCTTCAAATATTACCTCATCTAGTAGCTTATTTCCTTCTAAGTAATCTTTTAAACTATAAGAAGCATTTTTCCCAATTAAGATATGGATATTCCCCATCCCAATATCCATGTCTACAATGACAACTCTTTTTCCCTTTTGGGCCAAAGTCATGGCAAAGTTCATTGTGAAGTTACTTTTACCTACTCCACCTTTGCCACTTACAACTGCAATCGCTCTACCTAGTTCGCCTTGCTGTTTCATCATTTTTAAGCGTAATGCTTCAGCTTGGTCTCTCATTTTTCTTCACCTTGAAAAAACAAATTAAGTACTGCTTCTAAATCAGCTTCTTCAATATCTTCTGGTACTTCTTGACCATTCGTATAGTAAGCAAGTCCTTTATTATATTTAATCATTAAATTGATCATTGTGCCAATAGAATTTGTTTCATCCATTTTTGTAAAAATGAATTTTTCAATTGGTAATTGCTTAAATTGATCTACAATATTCTCCATATCCCTTTCTTTCGTTGTCATTGCAAGCACTAAATAAGATTCTGCATGTTCATCGAATTTTATGAGGCGTTGTAGATCATCAACATACTTGACTTCTTTATAATTTCGACCAGCTGTATCAATAAAAACCAAATCTAAATGTGATAATCTCTGGATCGCTTGTTCAAAATCTGTTGCATTGTAAGCAATTTCTACAGGAGCTTGTAAAAGACCAGCATATGTTTTAAGCTGCTCTATTGCCGCAATCCGATAAGTATCTGTCGTAATAAAGCCAATCTTTTTCTTTTTTTCTAACACAGCTCTAGCAGCCATTTTGGCAATGGTTGTAGTCTTACCAACCCCTGTTGGCCCTAAAATGTTTATATATTTTCTTTCGTAGGATAATCCTCCGACTGGAAGAACTTCTAGCTTCTTACGTAGTAAATTTTTTGCTATCAATTTACATTGTGAAAAATTTATTTCGGATGCTTCTTTAAAATGCATAAAAAGCTCATCACCTATCGTTGTGATGAGCTCTTCACTTAGCTCTTGCTGTCTTAAGTATTCAATGAAGGGTAAGAGTTCATCGGGATATTGAGCTTGGGTAGTCTTTTTATGCATCGATTGCATTAATGATTTTAAATCAGCAATTTCTTTTCTCAATTCTTCTGATATGCTAGCATCCTCATGTACTGCTGCTACATCAAGGGGTGGCTCCTGATGTATTTTTGCTTGAATAGCATTTGTAATCTCTTGCAACCTTGCATTTTCTTTTTTTACTACAGGCAGTACAGCTGGTGTTGGTACTGAAGCCACTTGCTGTGGCTCCATTGCATCAATACCCGCAACCACTTCAAAACTCTTCTTTTTTATCATGCCAAAAAATTTCTTTGTGATGACGACTTTTGAATTTAAAATGACTGCGTCCTCACCTAATTCTGCTCGCACTTGCTTCATCGCCTCTGGTATGGATGATGCATAATACTTTTTCATTTTCATTGAACATTCACCACCCCAACACTTTGAATTTCAACCGAAGCATCCAATTCATTATAGGATAGAACCGGAATTTGTGGGAAATAACGCTCCGTTAGTTGTCGTAAATACATTCGAACTGCTGGAGAGCATAATATAATAGCTGATTGCTCCATAAACGAAACACGCTCTACTTCCGCTGCAATAGTTTCTAATACTGTTTGAGAATCTTGTGGGTCCATAGCTAAATAATTTCCGTGATCCGTTTGTTGGATACTATCAGCAATCAATTTTTCTACTTTACCTGAAACCGTAATCACCTTTAATACTGAACTATCCCCAACATACTGCGCTGTAATTTGACGAGCTAATGCTTGACGCACATATTCAGCTAAGATATCCGTATCACTCGTTAATTTTGCATAGTCTGCAAGTGTCTCAAAAATAATTGGCAAGTTACGCACTGATACATTCTCTCGAAGAAGCTTACCCAGTACCTTTTGGATTTCTCCAGTAGATAAAGGTGCAGGTGTTAATTCTTCTACTAAAATTGGATGGGATTCGCGTAAGTGATCGATTAACTGCTTTGTCTCTTGACGGCCTAATAACTCATGAGCATTTGCTCGAATGATTTCAGTTAAATGTGTTGACACCACACTTGGTGGGTCCACAACTGTGTAACCATACATTTCCGCGTCCTCTTTTACTTGCTCTGTAATCCATTTAGCTGGTAATCCAAATGATGGTTCGACAGTATCAATACCTTCAATAGAATCATCGTCGCCAGGACTCATCGCTAAATAATGATCTAGTAAAAGTTCGCCTCGTGCCATTTCGTTCCCTTTTATTTTAATTCGATATTCATTTGGTTGAAGCTGAATATTGTCTCGAATGCGGACTACCGGGATCACGATACCTAACTCCAAGGCAAGCTGTCGACGAATCATGATAACACGGTCTAATAAATCCCCACCTTGAGCGGCATCTACTAAGGGAATTAATCCATAACCAAATTCGAATTCAATTGGGTCCACATTTAATAAATTCACAACATTCTCAGGGCTCTTCATGCCATCAGTAGCCACTTCTTCCTCAATCTCCTGTAATTCCTCTTCATCCTCTGGCTTCTTACGTTCCATCATATAAGCTCCCGCAATTAACGAAAGACCTATTGGCAGCGTTACCCAGTTTGGTATTGGCGTAAATAGCCCTAGTAATACAATGGTACCTCCTGCTACATAAAGCAGCTTAGCTTGAGCAAATAATTGGCCTGTAATGTCTTGACCAAGACTACCTTTAGAAGAGGCTCGTGTTACGACAATCCCTGTAGCAGTCGAAATAAGCAAGGCAGGAATTTGGGATACAATACCGTCCCCGACTGTTAGTTTCGAAAAATGAGTTGCCGCTTCTGCAAATGGAAGCCCCATTTGTACAACGCCAATGATGATTCCAAATAATAGATTGATAATAACCATTACCATTGAAGCGATGGCATCCCCTTTTACAAATTTCGTGGCACCATCCATTGCACCGTAAAAGTCCGCTTCCCCTGCAACTTTTTCACGTCGCTCGCGCGCTTCTTTTTCGGAAATAATCCCCGCATTTAAGTCAGCATCAATACTCATTTGTTTACCTGGCATCGCATCAAGTGTGAAACGTGCCGCTACTTCTGCTACTCGTTCTGCACCTTTTGTTATAACAATAAACTGAATTAACACTAGAATTAAAAAGACAACTAAACCAACAAGAATATTTCCTCCAACTACGAAATCACCAAAAGTTTCAACGACCGAACCTGCATCTCCATTTGCTAAGATGGCACGAGTTGTGGAAACACTTAGTCCTAATCGGAACAAAGTTAATAGTAAAATCACCGAAGGAAAAATGGAAAAATCCAATGCTTCTTTCATACTCATTGCTGTGAGCAGTACAATTAATCCTAATGTAATATTAATGACAATTAAAAAACTTAACATCCACGGAGGAAGAGGGATGATGAGCATCGCAACGATTAAAATAACCGCACCTAAAACCCCAATATCGCGAACTTTCATTTGTGTCCCTCCTACAAAAAGCCTTAAATTTTTCGCTTAATACGATAAACATAAGCGAGTATCTCTGCTACTGCTTTGAAAAATTCTTCTGGTACCTGATCGCCTATTTCTACCTGGTCATACATAGCTCGTGCTAAAGGTCGATTCTCAACCATTATTACATCATGTTCTTTGGCGATCAGTTTAATTTTTTGAGCAATAAAGTCTGTCCCCTTCGCAATAACACGAGGGGCATCCATACTGTCCTCATTATATTTGAGGGCAATTGCATAGTGAGTAGGGTTGGTAATTACTACATCCGCACTCGGAACCTCTGACATCATACGTCTCATCGCCATCTCACGTTGGCGTTGTTTGATTTTTGATTTGATTAGGGGGTCACCCTCACTATTTTTATATTCATCTTTAATATCTTGTTTAGACATTTTAAGATTTTTTTCATACTCATGTTTTTGATACATCCAGTCTAAAACGGATACACAAAGTAATACTAAAGAAGCCGCTATACCCATAATACCAACAAGCTTCCCTACCGTAATGAGAGTCATCCATGGACTTTTAAACGATAACGCCAAAACTTCTGGTAAGTTTGACCAAATAATAATTGTTGTAACACTTCCGATAAAACCAATCTTTAAAACAGACTTTATTAACTCCACAATGGCTTTGACAGAAAATATCTTTTTTAACCCTTTAATAGGGTCCATCTTTTTCAAATCAAACTTCATTGGCTCTAACGTAAAAAGAAAACCAAATTGCAAAAAGTTACCTGCAAGTGCTCCGACAAATGCAATTGCCATAATTGGTACAATGATAAAAGCCATTTGAATCAAAGTTTCTGTAAATAGGTGCATCACACTATCAATAGTTAGTGATTCGATGCGTATGTTATGAATAAAGGTTTGCCTGAAAAAAGCTAATAGCTCGTCACGCAAAGAGCCTGCAAAGAAAAACAAAAAGATAAATACCATTAACATTACAATGGCACTAGAAATATCTTGACTCTTGACAACTTGCCCTTTTTTTCGAGCATCCTGTCGTTTCTTAGGGGTTGCCTTTTCTGTTTTTTCACCCGCAAAAAATTGTAGCTCTAAATTCAGTAGTAGTCTCATATTATCCACCACCTAAAATGGCCATTAAATCACGCATCCCATAAATCATAATCGTAATAAGCTTTTGAATAACTTGAATCATAACGGCCATCATTGTAAATAACACTAAAAAACTAACACCAATTTTAATAGGAAAACCGACAACAAATATGTTTAATTGCGGTACTGTTTTTGCAGTGATCCCTAAAGCTAAATCGACCAAGAATAAGGTCGCTACAACAGGAGCAGCCATCTGGAATGCTATGGCAAAGACTGCTGTGAAAGTTGTGATAATAAATTGAGGAAAGTTTTCGTTCATAAAACTAGGGAATTGATCCATCGGGAAAAATTGATAGCTGTAGTAGATTCCATTAAGAATCATATGATGGCCATCAATCGCTAACAATAAAAGTAGTGCTAGTATATTAAAAAACTGACCGATTAATGGACTTTGAGCACCTGTTTGCGGGTCAATTATATTGGCAATGGCAAAACCCATTTGAAAATCGATAAAGCTTCCTGCAATTTGAATTGCGGACATGATGATATAGCCCATTAGACCAAGTAAAAGTCCAACTAGTGCTTCTTTCATCACTAATAATATGTAATCATCATTGAATGCAAATGGCTCAACATCAATTGTATAGTACATCATCCAAGCTAAAACCAGTGCGAGAGTAATTTTGACTTGAGGTGGAATGGTTCTATAGGAAAAAAAAGGAACCGTTACAAAAAAGGCTGAGACCCGTACAAGTACTAATAAGAAAACCGTTAAATGCGGAATTAATTCATTCATGTACTCACCCTATATAACGCGTTAAATTCTCAAATATGTCTCTCGCATAGCTTGTAACTTGAGATAGCATCCAAGGGCCAAAGAATACGATGGCCACTAAGACAGCAATAATTTTTGGTACAAATGCTAACGTTTGCTCTTGTATCGAAGTTGTGGCTTGAAAGATACTTACCGCTAAACCCGAGATTAAAGCAACTAATAGTAGCGGACCGCTTGTTAGAAGGATAATCATTATAGCACGCTCTGCAATGGAAATAACCAACTCACCTGTCATACTGTATCATCCCCTAAAAACTTTGTAGTAACGATTTCATAACGAGATACCAGCCATCAACCAATACAAATAATAATATTTTAAATGGCAATGAAATCATTACTGGCGGTAACATCATCATCCCCATCGACATTAATGTACTCGCGACAATCATATCGATCACAAGGAATGGAATAAAAATCATAAAACCAATTTGAAATGCTGTTTTAATTTCACTTAAAGCAAAGGCAGGTACAAGCATAGTCAGTGGGATTTCCTCCACTGATGCTGGTTTGTCTGCTTGATTATATGTTAAAAACAAATCAAGATCTTTTTGCCTAGTATGTTTACTCATAAACTCTTTAAATGGCACACTAGCACGGTCATAGGCTTCTTCTATACCTATTTCTTCAGCAAACAATGGTTGTAATGCCTCTTTATTGACCTCTTGAAAGGTTGGTGCCATGATAAAAAATGTTAAAAATAGTGCCAGCCCAATGATTACTTGATTTGGGGGCATTTGCTGTGTTGCCAATGCTGTACGCACAAAGGATAAGACTATGACTATACGAGCAAAGGATGTCATTAAAATTAAAATACTTGGTGCAAGTGATAATACTGTTAGTAAAAGTAAGAGCTTTACAGATGTAGAGACATTCGTTGGATCGCTGTTGGAAAAAATATTGATTAAATCATTCATTTACCATCCTTCTCCTTCTGCTTCCATCTCTCTATCTCATCACTACGCTCCTGTTTTATTTCGGATAGCTTTTTTTCGAATAGATTGCCAAATGAATCTTGCTTTTGCTGCTCATTTTGCACCTTCGCGCTATCTTTTCTCTTAAACTTAGAAAATACTTCTGCAATATACGGTGATGTTGCTGCAAATTCTTGCCTTTCGTTATATAGGGCTAATAGAGCTTCAACTTCTTCAGGGTCTGTAATTTCTCGTAAGAGCTGAACGTCTTCTCCGACCCCAACTAAATACAATGTTTTACCTACCTGTAAAAGCTGAACTGACTTTTGCGCACCTAACGATAAACCGCCTAAATTTTGTACCATTTGATTACGTTGGAAGTTTAAATTTCGTTTATTTAAAAACTTCATCAATCCATAAAATAAAGCTACAACAAAAATAAGCGCCAAAACCATTTTTATGTATTCCCATGCAGATATATCTCCAGCTGCTGTTACAGTTGTTTCTTGTTTAGCAGCTGGATCAGTCGTATCTCCATTACAAGCTTCTGGGTCTTTAATGCAATCCGTGACACTATTTGTATCAGCGTCTGCATAGACAGAAGTCGGTGTCGGGTACAAAAACAGGAAGGATACAAGAAATGCGAAAATCATCGTTAAACGAAATGATTTTAACATTTTCATGCAATCATCCTAGCGCTTTTTGAATCGCTTCAATTACACGATCTGCTTGGAAAGGTTTTACGATAAAGTCTTTCGCACCAGCTTGAATCGCATCGATTACCATTGCTTGTTGCCCCATTGCTGAACACATGATTACAGTTGCACTTGGATCTGTTCCCTTAATTGCTTTAAGAGCTGCAATACCGTCCATCTCTGGCATTGTGATATCCATTGTTACTAAATCTGGTTTTAGTTCATTGTACTTTTCGACAGCTTGTAAACCATCCGCTGCCTCTCCAACAACTTCAAATCCATTTTTTGATAAAATATCCTTGATCATCATGCGCATAAATGCAGCGTCGTCTACAATCAAAATTCTTTTAGACATGGTTAACTCCTCCAATTGAAACTATCTTAAATTATTTAAACGCTCTGCTTGACTTAAAACATCTGTAATACGGACACCAAAGTTTTCGTCAATAACAACGACTTCCCCTTTAGCAATTAAACGACTATTGACTAAAATATCAACCGGTTCTCCTGCTAATTTATCCAGTTCAATAATTGAACCACTTGATAGTTCTAAAATCTCTTTAACAGAACGTTTCGTACGTCCTAACTCTACAGTAACTTGCAATGGAATATCAAGTAGCATATTTAAATTTCTAGCTTCAGATTGAGAGATTACATTTGAATCGAAGCTAGCAAACTGTGCTTGTTGCACATTTACAGGTTGTGCAGGTCTTGCCGGTTGTGTAAATTGTTGTGGCTCCTGATAAATCGGTTGCTGCATCTGTGCTGACTGCTGTTGATAAACTGGTTGTTCAGATGGTGGTGCTACAGGTATTTGCTGTTGAACAGGCGGTGGTGTAACTGGTGGAGCCTCAGGTGCAATAGTTGCTGCCACAGGTTCCTCAAACACTCCTGTTTCACCTAATAATGATTTTACAATATTTTGACTAAATTTAAGCGGTAATAATTGCATTAAATTCGAATCAATTAAATTACCAATTCTTAATCTAAATGAAACTTTCACCAGCAAATCGTCTTCTGGAATATTTTCTCGACCTTCATCTTGCGAGATGTTCATTAAATCAATTGTCGGTGGAGAAATATCTACTTTTTTGTTGAAGACTGTCGACATAGATGTAGCAGCTGAGCCCATCATTTGATTCATAGCCTCTTGAACAGCACTTAGCTGAATTTCACCTAAGTCTGGCTTCGGATTTAATCCATCGCCACCTAACATTAAATCTGCGATAATTGCCGCATCAGATTGTTTAATTACAAGTAAATTCATACCTGTCAAACCAATTGTATATTCAACTTGTACAGCTACATATGGATGAGGAAATTCCTCTTCTAATTTATTACGATTAATCATTGAAATACTTGGAGTTGTTATATCTACTTTTTGACCCAATAATGCTGAAAGAGCTGTGGCAGAGCTACCAAAGGATATATTGCCTACCTCTCCTAATGCATCTTGTGCAAACGAATCAAGGTAATCCTCCACTCGTATCTCATTTATTTCTTCATTTGTTGAAGCATCAGTGTCGTTGTTTTTATCTCCCAACGTCTCGCCCCTTAATAGCGCTTCAATTTCTTCTTGGGAGAGCATTTCATCACTCATCTTCGTCTCCTCCTTTCAAAGGGTCGATAATCTGGATTGCTAATTTTTTGCCCTTTTTACCTGGTTGAACAGTGAACTTCGGCAATGTACCTACTTTTAGTAGTAATGGCGCTTCAATTTTTTGATCTAACTGTATGACATCTCCAACTTGCATTGTTAGGAAATCTTCAATGGTGATGTCCGTTAATCCTAATTCAACTGAGAGTGGTAATTGGGCTTGTTTCACACGTGTTTCAAGCATTTTTGTTTGCTCTGGTGACATCTCTTTCGTATTGGTTTGCATCCAATAGCGAACCGAAAGATTTGGAACAATTGGCTCCAATACAACATGCGGAATACAAATATTAATCATACCGCTTGTCTCACCAATTATCGTATTTAACGAAATAACGACAACCGTTTCATTAGGTGAAATCATTTGTAAAAATTGTGGATTTACTTCAAGTTCCACTAATATTGGATCAATTTCCGCAACATTTTCCCATGCTTCGCGTAAATTGTCGAATGAGCGTTCAAAAAGGTTTGTCATAATTTTTGTTTCAATTTCCGTTAGGTTATCTACATTACTATGACTTGCCCCACTACCGCCCATTAGGCGATCTAACATCGAATAGGCAATGTTCGGATTAATTTCCATCAATATATTACCATCTAATGGTGGCACTTCAAATACATTAATGAGTGTCATATTTGGAATGGAACGAACAAACTCTTCAAATGGTATTTGGTCTACTGATGCAACCGTAATTTGTACATAGCTTCTAAGCTGTGCAGAGAAAAAGGTTGTCAATAGTCGTGCGAAATTTTCATGTATTCGGGTCAAACTTCGGATTTGATCTTTTGAGAAGCGAAGTGCTCGTTTAAAATCATAAACTTTAACCTTACGTCCCTCGTCCTCTTTTTTTATGTCATCCGCTGACATTTCCCCTGTCGATATAGCGGAAAGCAGCGCATCTATCTCGGATTGAGATAACACATCTCCTGCCATTTGCCCACCTCCAATTCAAGCAGTTTCTGTTTTATTGAGTAATGAAGGAGGTAAAATATACTTCCTGAACTTCTCCCTCTTGCATCAACTCATTTAATCTTGTTTTTAATGATTTTTGGAAAATTTGTTTCCCTTGCTTACCTTCTAAGTCCTTTTGCTCCATTTCAGAAAGCTCTTGAATGGCGATGTTTTGCACTTGGAAAACGCGCTTTGTTAATTCTGCAGCAGCATCTTTGCTTGTCGTTTGAATTTTCAATGACAAGCGAACAACTCTTTTATCTGCTAGATTTGTCGTGATCTCTGGTATCTCCACTGTAGCCTCTACAATCTCATCAATGGACGGCTCAACAGCTCCTGTGGGTTTATTAAATTGCGTAAGCAATACAAACAAAATAACCCCAATCAGAATGACTGCTACTAGTAAAATAATAATCATTGTTAGCATTTTATTATTCTTCATCTTCTTCACCTCGTAGATGCGGGTTGGATAGTATTTGTATATTGTTATAAAAGGCAGTTACCTTTTGTCGCACCTCATCTTCACTCTCTAAAACAATTAATTTTGTTCCAGTTGTTAATGTAATAGTCGTATCGGGAAATGATTCGACTGTTTCTATGTATAAAGCATTTAATGTAAATGCTTTGCCATTTAGACGTGTTAGTTCAATCATGAATTAGGGCCGGGTCTAGCATGAGAGCCGGCCCGACCCTCCCTCATATGAAAATATGTTTGTTAAAACGTCCGTTTTGAAAGGACTATATTATTATCGTTTTAAGTTTACTAGCTCTTGTAATATTTCATCAGATGTTGTGATGATACGCGTATTTGCTTGGAAACCACGTTGTGCCACAATCATCTCAGTAAACTCTTCAGACAGGTCTACGTTCGACATTTCAAGTGAACCTGCTATCGGTTTACCTAAACCTGCTTGACCACCTGCTTGTAAATAAGGTTCTCCAGAGTTTGCTGAAACTGTATAGTAATTACCGCCAACTTTCTCAAGACCACCTGCGTTGGAGAATTTAGCCATTACCAATTGACCACCCCATTTCAAGTCTCCATTTGCATCAACAAAAGTAACTTGACCGTCTGGTGCAATACTCATCGATTTTGCATCAGTTGGAATACGGATACGTCCCCATTCTCCACTGTTTTCTGTGGCTGCTGTTGGTAAACCCCAAGTGCCATCAACATTTAAATTCTCACTTGTTACTTCATCCAATTCCGCTGGTGCATCGAAGTCAGTAGACATTGAATCTAAATTTTCAGAGTTAGCAGCTGCAGACCCCATTAGATATTTACCATCTGCATTAACTAGAAAACCTTGTTCATCCATATAAAAATTCCCTGCACGTGTATAGAGAGTATTTGTAAATGGCGTTTCACCTGTTCCTTCACCAGTTCCTGATACTAAATCACCTACTATGAAGAAACCTTCCCCCTCTATAGCTAAATCTAGTCCGCGTCCAGTATATTGTCGCGATCCTGGATTGTGAATAGTATCGATAGATGCAAGTTCTGCCCCTAACCCAACTTGTTTAGGGTTAATACCTCCTATAGTACCTGAAGGAGCAGAAGCACCAGCTGATGTTTGCGACATTAAATCTTTGAATATTACTCGACCTTTTTTAAAGCCATAAGTGTTCACGTTGGCAATATTATTACCAATCACATCTAGCTTTGTTTGGAAGTTTTTAAGACCTGAAATACCTGAATACATAGAACGTAACATATGTTTTCGTTCTCCCTTCGTTTTATATAGGTGAGCTTCTATCAATCAGCATCACCAAGGCTTCCTTACGTAAGAAGGTCCAGCCTTTAAAGCACAATCGTGCCATCAATATTTGTAAATAACTGCTGTTTTGCTTCCGTGCGATCCATTGCTGTAATGACAGTAGCATTTTTAGCACTGACAATTAAAGCTGCTTGATCCATCAAGACTAATGGTTGTTTGACACCTTTTGAGTGTGCTTCAAATACCTTATCCGATACAACCTGCCATTCTTGTTCAGTGATATTAATTTTACGCTCAATAATACGTTCATTCGCATGCTTGCTCACCTTTAGCTCTTGTTTAGAAGCTTCCTGTAAATGAGCCTTAAACGATTGTTGTGTATTGATTGGCTTAGGCTGTGTTGAGCGAATAGATGGATGCAAGGGTACACGATGAATTGAAAATTTATCCATCACTTTTCTCCACCTTTATTCGCTAATCACTGTAAAATCTTTATCTGTTAGTCTTTTATCATTATCTAGTACATAATTAATGACCCCATCTTTATTGGAAACAGAGACGATTCGTCCTTTTAGTTCTTGGTCACCGTCTTTATACGTTACATTTTTACCAATCAATTGGCTAGCTTTCACTAATGGAGATTCAGGTACATTATTATTGCCATTTGAACTAGAGTCGCTAGCTCCACCTAAAATACCAGATATATTACCAGGAGCAATCTCTTTCCCATCAGTTAATTTGAAAACAACATTTCCATCTACAAATTTAAGGGATTCGATAACGCCTGTTCCTTCATTAACCACAGGATTACCTTTTTCATCTTTCTCCTCTGTAATCTCATGCCATTTGACTTCTTTGCCAATAAAAGTTGTATAACTCATCATCTGTGTTTGTTGCTGAGATGCTAGTAAAGATTCCATTGCCTTTGTCATATTTTGCATTTGCTCTAAAGAAGAGAACTGCGCCATTTGAGAAATAAATTCTCGATCATCCATTGGATTTGTTGGGTCCTGATGCTGTAATTGTGTAATTAACAATTGTAGAAAGGCATCCTTACCAAGCTCACTATTGCCTGTTTGTTTCACTGGCTTCTGATAATTTGAGTAATAAAAATCATCAGTTATAGCCGGATTTGTCACTTTCGTAGTAGTATCTGCCATTGTTACACCTCCTCACTTATTAAATAGTCACTAAAGGACATTCCTTCATCTTCGTCATCACTTTTTTGATCCTGTTCTTCGTCCTGTTGTTGTTTAAAGAAATTATTGAAGAAGCTTTGATCACGTTGTTGACGATCGGCATCTTGTAATGATTGTGCAATATCAAGGCGATCTACTTGTATATTTTGCTGAGCAAATGCCTGTTTTAGCTGGTGTGCTTGACTATCAAGCAATTCACGTCCATGAGCTGTAGAAGCCAGTAAACGTGCTGTAAGGACACCATCATTTTGTACAAGTTCAATACGAACCGTCCCTAGATTTTCTGGATACAATTTTATGGTTAAACGTGTAATACCTTGAGCATTCGAAATCTGCGCTCGATTGATAATGGCTTGCATTTCTTTTAGTAAAGCTTCTGATTGAGCAGGCTTAGCCGTTGGTAATGTTACATGGAATGTGTCTGATTTCGTTTGTACAGTTTGTGGCGTAACCATGTCATTTGTAGTTGTTTCACTTTGTTTCATCATTTGGACTTGCTGAACAACTTGCTGGAAGCCTTGTAATGGCAATGTAACAGGTGTTTTAGTTGTTGTTACCTGCAAAGTTCCTACCTGCGTTTGTAATGACGTTAATAGGCTCTTCACAGTCGTTAACAGATTTTCTTGGGATGCTGTTAAGTCTGTCTTTTGCCCTACTAATTGCGCTAATTTCAACACTTGGAGAAGTTGTGTTGCCTCTTTTGGTGTCACTTGACCTTCGCCTTGTAAAGCCGTGCTTATATTCGCCTGTAGTACAGGTGCTTGAGCATCTACTAATGTTAAGAGCTCCCAAACATCACTTGCTTCTTTTTCTTCTCCTAGTAACTGGTGGACTATTTTTTGAAGCTGCTCTTCATCAATCCCTAAAGCATTTAAAATATTTTCTAAATGAAGCATTTCATCCAGTGCCACTGCCTTACCGTCTTCTCCAAGTTGAAGCATTAATAAGCCATCATCGTGAGAAATCCCTAGTAAATCTAGTACTTCCTCCATTGAGTCAGCATTTAATAACGCTTGTAAATCCGCAAGTTCATTTGATGATGTTGTTTTTGATGATTGGGTTGTTTGAGTTGAAGAAGTTAATACTTGCCCAAAAACAGAACCAAAATTTGATAAATTTTCTTTCTTCGGTGTACTGTCTATTTTTCCTTCAGCGTTTCCAATTGTTGTTGACTTTGTTGCTGCAGTTTTAGTAGGTACTGTTTTATTAATCATTTGCATCATTGCTACATCCACTATTTTTCACCTCCTTTCAATTATCCTACTGTTTAGCCATAAGCTCCGTATATTTTGCTGCATCTTTTGCATCCATTTTCTCTAAAATAGCTGCTAATTTATCTGGCTTTAAATTCGTTAAAATCCGTAGTGCTTCTGTATCACTCATATTGATTAACACAGGTGCAGCAGCTTTCGGCGACATCTTATCAAATGTTGATAAAATATCGTTAAAGTCACGCTTCACATCATCTTGTTCACGATTTAATTTTTCAATTTCAAATTGAAGCTGTTCCTTTTCTGTCAGCAGCTTCTCTTTTTCAGTAATTGTTGAATCTAATTTTTTTTGAAGCTGAGTAATCTCGGCTTCTTTTTCTTGTACCTCTGCCTGTAAACTCACTATTTTAGAGTCGTTATTAACGACAGCATCCTTTGCTTGTTGTTCTTCTGAGGGGATAAAAGGTAAACTACCTATTGCCTTTTTTCCTAAATCAAAGACATTTGTATTCATTAAAGTTGCCACAACAAGCAAAACCGCTACTACAAACATAATCGGCAGTACAATCCAAGTAAAAAACTTAAGAAAGCCCCCAGATTTTTTCTTTGGTTGCTCTTCTACTAACTCTGTTGCTAATCGATTGTCTTTCTTTGCCATGAAATCACCTGATTTCTTTCTTGTTATACGTTTGTAATGAAATTTCATCTAAAAAAAGGCTTTCTATACGATCTTGCTCTTGTTGGAAATGCTTAAAATCCTTTTCTCTCATTTTTTCAAATTTACGTACTTCCAAGTTTTTTTCTAATAGTTTTTCTTCGTGCCAATTCATCTTAGCACGAGCTTGTATCACTTTCTGTTGTACATCTGCAATTGTTTTTTCGAGACTATCAATAAAACGACTATAATGATGAATTTCATCTATGGATGAACCAACCATTAAACGCTCCTGCTGAAATGTAATTAAATCTTCTTTCTTTTTTAGCAAGTCATATAATTTCGTTGCTATTTCTTCAAAAGAACGGACAGATTCCTTATAAGCCATTTCGGTTTCGTTTTTTTCTTGCTCGCGAATAGTTAACACTTTTTCAAAACGATACACATAACTGACCATCTATTTCGCACCACCGTTCGATAATGTTATTAACTCATTGACACTTTCTTCAAGTGTCACTTTATCTAAGTAACCCTGTTTAAGATAAGCAGTAATGAGCGGTTCATAATGAATTGCTTCATCAATCTCTTTAGAGGTTCCTCTTTTATAAGCACCAATATTGATCAAATCCTCTGATTTGTCGTAAGTATAATAGAGTTCTCTTAATCGCTCAGCAGCTTTCTTATGAGTTGGCTCTGCAACATGATTCATCAAACGACTCACACTTTTCAAGACGTTTATGGCTGGATATTGCCCTTTGTTGGCAAGATTTCGATCCAATACAATATGACCATCTAATATCCCTCGCACAGTATCCGCAATGGGTTCATTCATATCGTCACCATCTACTAAAACAGTATAGAATGCTGTTATAGAACCCTTTTCATTGGTGCCTGTACGTTCTAGTAATTTAGGCAATATCGCAAAAACCGAAGGCGTATAACCTTTTTGTGCTGGTGGTTCTCCTGTCGCAAGTCCAATTTCACGTTGTGCCATAGCCACACGTGTCACGGAATCCATCATCAGCATGACATTTAAGCCTCGATTTCTAAAATATTCGGCGATTGCTGTTGCTGTAAATGCCCCTTTAATCCGCATTAATGCTGGTTGATCGGATGTGGCTGCAACAACAATCGATCGACTTAAACCTTCAGCACCCAAATCACGTTCGATGAATTCCCGAACCTCACGACCACGCTCGCCTATTAGCGCAATGACATTCAAATCTGCTTGTGTATTTCTTGCGATCATACCCAGTAAAGTACTTTTACCTACCCCAGAACCGGCGAAAATACCAACACGTTGTCCATTTCCAACTGTTAGCATACCGTCAATAGCCTTAACTCCCACTTCAAGCCTTTCATTAATTGGTGGACGAGTTAGTGGGTTTGGTGGATCTTGCTCTGTAGGGACTGTCATGAGACCTTTAGGTAATAGAGTGCCATCAATTGGATTCCCCATAGAATCCAATACTTTGCCGATTAACTCAGGACCCACTTTTACTTCCAGTGGGGCTCCCGTCCCTTCGACAAGGCAGCCAATAGATATTTCACGTAAGGAGGTAAAAGGCATCAAGACGACTATTTCATCTTTAAAACCAACTACCTCTGCTAAAATAATCTGGTGACCGTGATTTACAGTTTCAACATGAATTTTACAGACATCACCTATAGAACTATCTGGACCTTGCGACTCAATCATTAAGCCAACAACTCTAGTAACCCTACCAAACTTTTTAAAAGTTGGGATATGCGGAATTTGTTCAATTAATTGAGCCGCTTTCATCAAGATCATTCCTTACTCTCTAATATTTCATGTAACTTTAATCTAAGTGCATTTAATTGCTCATCGATACTAACCATAATTCGCCCATGATTTGTTTCAATATAGCAATCTGTCTCATTATCTAAATCTTCATTTACAAAAATCATAAATGGTACGTCTATTGGGAACATTTCTGCTAATTCATCTCGGTTGGTCGTAATTAAAGCATAATAAGCTGGCGAAACATAAATTTTAATTTCCTTCATTTCTCTTGCTTCTTTCAGCCCTCTACGCACAATCGATACAAATAGTTCGTTATCCTGTTCTAACGAAGTACCAATAATTCTTTCTGCAGCAGTTAAACCTAACTCTAAAATTACCGCTTCTTGATCCTCAATATATTTTTGAGCATTTTCTTTCGCTAACATCATTATTTCGTTCGCTGTTTGAAGTGACTGAGCCATTGCTTCAGTGGCCTTATTCACGCCATCTTCATAGCCTTGTCCAAATCCCTCATCATAAGCTTCTTGAACACGATTGGGTCTCTCTTCCTCCCAACTTAGCTTTAAATGTTCAATTTCTTGAAAGTGTCTATGCTTTTCCTGTTCAAACATCTCTCGTTCAGCTTGCAAAGCAGTTCTTGCTTCAGTAAGTAAACGATCTCGCTCTGCCACGACTTCATCCAACGTTAATTGATGCTGAGGAGGTCCTTCTTCTTGATATTCTTCCACCACTTCAAACATATCACGAATCTGTATTTCTTTGACATTATCGCTATCAGACTTAGTGTAAATAGAACGGATGATTCTAGACAATGACGTCATCTCCTCCACCACGAGCAATAATAATCTCTCCAGCATCCTCTAGACGACGAATAACAGCAACAATACGAGATTGTGCCTCCTCTACGTCACGTAAACGTACAGGTCCCATAATTTCCATTTCTTCTTTAAATGTTTCAGCCATACGTTGTGACATATTACGGAATATAATATCTTTTACCTCTTCACTTGATACCTTCATTGAAAGCAGTAAGTCTTCGTTTTCACAATCACGAATAACACGCTGAATGGAACGATTGTCGAGTGTAACAATATCCTCGAACACAAACATACGTTTCTTGATTTCCTCTGCAAGTTCTGGGTCTTGTATTTCCAGTGCATCGAGTATCGTTTTTTCTGTTTGTCGATCTACTCCATTTAAAACTTCAACGACTGCATCAATACCACCAGTTTCTGTATAATCCTGCGTAACGGTTGATGATAATTTACGCTCTAACACAGATTCAATTTCGCTAATCACTTCTGGTGAAGTCGATTCCATGACCGCTATACGTTTAGCAATGTCAGCTTGTACTTCCTGTGGTAAAGAAGATAAAATAACCCCTGCTTGCCCTGCCTCTAAATAAGAGAGGATTAGGGCAATTGTTTGAGGATGTTCATTTTGGATAAAGTTAAAAATTTGCGATGGATCAGCTCTTCTAGCAAAATCAAACGGCCGTACTTGTAAAGAAGATGTTAGTCGATTGATGATTGTTTGTGCTTGTTCTACGCCAAGTGCTTTTTCTAATACTGTTTTTGCATAGCCAATACCACCTTGTGTGATATAGTCCTGCGCGAGAGCAATATTGTGAAATTCTTCAATAATTTCTTCTTTTACATTTGATTCTACTTTTTTAACACTTGAAATTTCTAATGTTAAACGTTCAATTTCTTCCTCTGTTAAATGCTTATAGACAGAAGCTGAAACTTCAGGCCCTAATGAAATTAACAAGAGAGCGGCCTTTTGTTTTCCGGTTAATTCTTTATCTTTCTTGGACACAGCCGAACCTCCTAGTTAGTCTTCAGCAATCCAACTACGCAGTAACTTTGCAAAATCGTCTGGCTTTTCTTTGGCCATTTTTTCTAGCTGCTTACGACGCATTGTAGCTTCCGTTTCAATTTCTTCATTAATATCATCAACCATTAATTCTTCTTGTTCTTCTAGGATACTTAACTCTTCTTCTTCCTTCGCACGTTTACGTGAACGGATAATGAAGAATGCTAGTAATAAGATAACAGCTAACAAGATACCCCCGATAACCCAAACCCACCATGGAATGATTGGTTTTTCATCAGCTACCTCTGTTGCCTTACCGTATAATGGTTGTACAGATACCGCCACTTTTTCATCGATCTGCTCTTGAGTAAGTTCTGCTGCTACGTCTTTGGAAATTGTTGTACGTACAATTGTACTTAAAATTTTCTCAATATCTTCTCGAACACCATCTGGTAATGACGCTGCGTCAGTTGCTGTCGGTGGTTCAACAATTACTTGAATCCCAATATCCTGAATTTTATAAGGAGCTTCTTGAATATCCTTACGTATACGGTTCACGTCATTATTAATCGTCTCTTCCGTACGTTCATAATCACCATTTCCTGCTGTACCTTCATTATAAGTTGTGAAGTTATCAGTAGTTGTTTCAGCTTCAGGTGTTCCAGCAGCGGCAGCTGCTCCTGTACCAGAATATTGCTCTGTAATTCGCTGAGCACTTATGGCAATACCTTCCATATTTTCTTCATCAACAGGTGTCACAAGATTTTCTTCACGATTTTCTTTCTTGAAATCAATATCCGTTGTGACAGAAACCATTACTTTATCTTGTCCCATCAACGTTCCAAGCATATTTTGCACTTGACGTTGTAGATCTCGTTCTACCAATTTCTTCATTTGTAATTGGCCTTCAGCTGTTGTTGTGGAAGTACCATCAGCTGTTGCTGCATTCAGATCAAAGTACTCTGAAAATTGGTTAGAGATCACGATATTTTCAGTCTTTAAATTCGGAATACTTTTTGACACTAAATTGTACATTGTAGTTATTTGCTGTTCTGTAAATTTATAGCCAGGATCAGTATTTAAAACGATAGATGCGGTTGCCTCTCCTTGAACATCCGTTACGAATACACCTTCCTCAGGAACAGTAATCATCACTTTTGCATCTTTTACGCCTTCCAAATTTTTGAAAAGTTTAGCAATTTCAGTTTCAGTAGCTGCTTTTTTTAATAGGTTAAATTCATTATCAGTCATACCAAATCCTGAACTATTAGCAAATGAGTAATCGATTGAACCTGTTTGCGGATATCCCTCTGAAGCTAATTGCACTAATAAGGAGTCAACTTGCTCTTCTGGCACTAAAATAGATGTTCCACCTGGAGCAATTTGATAGGTCACACCTTGGGAATCTAGCGCTTCCTTTACCTGTCCAATTTCCCGTGTTGATAAATCTTTATAAAGTGGAACATATGTAGTTTTGGAAGCAAAAAATGTCACAATTGCTGCTAATGCGATTACACCTACCACGGAGCCAATCATAACTATTTTTTGCTTTTTACTTCGACTTGTCCAAAATTGACTGGTGTCGTTTTTTATTTTTGTCAATCGTTCATTCATTATGAATCCTCCGGTTATAGTGAATAACCTAGCCATCAATAATTTGCGAACATAATGAGCCACACTAAGTGGTGGTTGTTAATCTATATTGAAAAGAGGTTACTTATCTTTTCAATAAAATTAAACACTCATGCGCATTATTTCTTGGTAAGCTTCAATCACCTTATTGCGAACTTCAATTGTTGCGTTTAGGGTAATGCTTGCCTTTTGCGAAGCAATCATCACTTCATGCAACTCCACATTTTCACCTTTAATTAGCTTCTGAGTAAACTTATCAGAAGTTATTTGTTGATCATTTACTTTTGCAATTGCTTCTTTTAACGAGTTCGCGAAGCTTTGTTGCGCTTCATAAGGTGTAGCATTCAGTTTATTCGTGTTATTTACAACCTGAGTAGGTGTCATTAGCGAAATGGACGAAATGGCCATGTATGTATCTTCCTTTCTACTTAAATTTATTTACCAATCTCTAAAGCCTTTGTAAGCATGGATTTATTCGCATTAAATACAGTTATATTCGCCTCATAAGAACGAGTAGCCGACATTAAATCAACCATTTCTTTCAATGGGTCGACGTTGGGCATGTTTACATAACCATCTGCATTTGCATCTGGATGAGTTGGGTCATATACAAGTTTGAAAGGTGTTTCTTGATCTTCTGAGATTCGAGTAATTTTCACACCATTACCAACACCACTTTTTGCATTTTTACCTAGTGCTATATTCAAAAAATTTGAAAATTGTCCTTCTTCTGCTGACAGCGTCACGGACTTACGTCGATATGGTTCCCATTCCCCATTTACTTGACGAGCGCGAGTTGTATCCATGTTAGCCATATTAGAAGAAATAACATCCATACGTAAACGCTGCGCTGTTAAAGCGGAGGCAGTGGTATTCATCCCATGAAAAATAGACATCTATTACTTACCTCCTTTAATAACAGTATTCAATGTGTTTAATTTCCCATTAACACGATCGATTAGAGCATTATAATAAATTTGATTCTCTGCTAATTTCGCTTGCTCAGCATCCATATCTACAGCATTCCCATTGTTTCTATATCGCAAGTTCTCAACAATATTGACACCTGGTGTAGCTTGTCGAAACGTGAAATCATAATGTCTATTATCAGTGCGGTATGCAGAAATAGCTATGCTCTTCTGCTCTTCCAACATATCCTTAAAACTAACATTTTTCGCCTTATAATTAGGTGTATCGACATTCGCGATATTATTTGCGATTGTTTTATGATTTAAAGTGGCATAGGAAAGTCCATTTTCCAGGCTACTAATAGTTCCTCCAAATAAATTCAAAACTGTTCACCTCATTTTATTTAAAATCTATGTACTTGTTAATTTATCCAATAATACAATTGTAATTAAGATGATACCTAGTGTCTATTGTCTTTTGTCACTTTTTAATAGTCTATACGCCCTATTTTTTCTCCCCCTTAACCATGACAAAACTTCCCCATCCTTTGTGTCTCTAGGCTTCAGTAAAGATTAATAATCATCTAGTTATTTTACACCATTTCGACAGTGTTTACGATTTTATTGTGAAAAATGCCTTTTTATGAGGTTAATCGCCTTTTTTAATCCTTTTAAATAAAGGTCCCTTTTTACTAGTTCGATCACTGTAGGAGTATTTTTTATAGAGTGACCATAAGTTTATTCACCATTATTCCAAAGTAACATACCAACATTTTTTATATGCTAATCGTCGTGACAAATTATCGAACATTTTTAGGATAAAAGCAACGAAATCCATGTTTTTGTATTAATACTCTAAAAAATAAGTGCCCTAAAATTTCGAAAATACACAAAAAAACGTCTATATTTACCATAGACAGCATCATAGTTTTGAAAAACAATACATTTTACGAAAGATGAAAAAGGCTTTCATTCCACGCTACATACTTGCCACTACACTTCTCTCTCACTCAGTTTAAACTTCTTAAGCAGGTGTTGTTTAAAGTACAAAACTACCGCTCTGTTTAAAGTCTCCCCTTTCTCACAAGGGAATCAATTAGCCTTCTACTCCACCGTTCTACATTAAAAGCAAAAATTACGATCGCTAGTCTGAAAGGTCACTTTTCCTCATGGTCGACTAACGGATTCATTGTCCACGCCTCTGGAATGGTCGATGACGAACCCTAATGCACCCCCTCACCTTTCTAAAAGGTCTTTTTCAAATTATCTACTTCAACAACATAAAAAGGTCTATGTTTACCATAGACGCTTGAGACTGTAGACAAACTCAATGAATTTTGAGTTTGCCTACAGTCTTTTTTCTTTTACAATAAAATAAAGTAAAGCCGT
>NZ_JAASJR010000011.1:0-134036 GCF_019731275.1 Lysinibacillus sp. K60
GAACACGGAAGTTAAGCTCTTTAGCGCCGATGGTAGTTGGGGGCTTCCCCCTGTGAGAGTAGGACGTCGCTAGGCAATTATAAAGTCATGGATCTATTCCATGGCTTTTTTTTATTTTGTCAACTATTCATAAAATGCTATAATATATTTAATATTTTCAAGTGGATTTAAAGGGAAATTCTTTCACCTAGATACATTCTGGATTTAATAATGGAGGAATCAAAATGAGGCAGAACATTTTTTCTGCGATTTCGATCTCAAGTCTACTACTTATATTCTTTATGTTTGGCTATGATTCAACCAAATGGTATGGAAACCTTTTTACATTTCTCTATCGTGTAAATATGTTTATGCCGTTTATTTTAGGTGGTTTAGGCATCACCAGTGCCCTATTTGGCATCAAAGGATATCGTATGGTTCTTGTTGTCCTTCATTTGTTCCTACTGCTATTATTTTTTTGTATCTATTTAAAGGCATTTTATGTTCCATGAGCATTCATCAAAACTGCGGAGAGGAATCTGCAGTTTTTTCTAATTATTTAAGTTCTTACATACTTCTATAAGCAACAAAAGGTATAATAAATTACAAATTGATTGTGAATGAATATGTACAATGGAAAGGAAGAACAAGTTGGGAAAAAAGCAAATTTGGTATGAGGTACAGGAAAACGAGTCAATCGAGGATTGTTTGGCAAGAATGCGGAAAGATGGCTTTATGGTCATAGGACGAAAAGAAGAGCCACTTTTTCATATCGTAGATGGTGAGCCAGCTTATCTGCGCCAAAAAATTCAGTTTAAAGGTATACCTGCTCAAGATATCGAATGATTTTGACTAAAAACCGAACAATTTTTTTAACCTAATAAAAAATGTTCGCATTTTTGGATTGACGATAAGACAATCCCTTGTTAAAATGTGAGAAGGAAAAACAAATAGATCCCACATATATGCTAGAGGATTGGCTCTAGTGTCTCTACCCGGCACCGTAAATGCTGGACTATGCGGGAAAGCACTTTTGGCGTATGGTGAGAAGGTCTTTGTACAGCTATGTACTATGTACATGGAGACGACCTTGTCCGAATAATCCTCAAGTAAACTGCTTTCACGTGTACCGGTAGAGAGTAGTTTATTTGGGGATTTTCTTTGTAAATAAGAATTGCAGTAGCTATTCAAATAGAGGCTAGCACAATAAATAATTGATCATTTTTCTATCGTTTAAAAGGAGCGACAATTTATGAATCCGAAAATCGGTGTCATTATGGGTAGTTCAAGTGACTGGGAAACAATGAAACATGCATGTGATATTTTAGATGAATTACAAGTACCGTACGAAAAGAAAGTTGTATCTGCACATCGTACACCTGATTTAATGTTTGAATATGCAGAGGCAGCTCGCGAGCGAGGAATACAAGTAATTATTGCTGGAGCAGGCGGTGCCGCACATTTACCAGGAATGGTAGCAGCTAAAACAACACTACCTGTCATCGGTGTACCTGTTCAATCACGTGCACTTAATGGACTTGATTCACTATTATCCATCGTTCAAATGCCTGGTGGCGTGCCTGTAGCAACTGTAGCGATTGGCAAAGCAGGAGCGACGAATGCAGGTTTACTTGCAGCTCAAATTTTGTCAATAACAGATGCCGAGCTTGCTAATAAATTAGATGCTAGACGTGAAGAAACAAAGCAGCAAGTTTTAGAAAGTACAGGTGACTTAGTGTGACGAAGATTATTTATCCTGGACAAACGATAGGCATTATCGGCGGAGGACAACTTGGTCGAATGATGGCACTTGCTGCAAAGGAGTCTGGTTTTAAAGTGGCTGTTCTTGAACCAGCAATGGACTCACCTTGTGGGCAGGTAGCAGATATTCGCATTGTAGCTCCATATGATGATGAAGCTGCTTTAGAAGAACTTGCAGAAGTAAGTGATATTATCACATATGAATTTGAAAATATTGATTATGAAGGCTTAAAGCGTTTATCACAAATGGCTTATGTTCCTCAAGGAGCAGAGTTGGTACGTATTACACAAAACCGTATAACAGAGAAAGAGGCTATTGTGAAAGCTGGTTGCCCAGTAGCACCATATATTGTTGCAAAAACTTATGAAGAATTAGTAGCCAATATTGATTCGATTGGTTATCCTTGTATAGTCAAAACAGCAAGAGGTGGTTATGATGGCAAGGGACAGCAGCTTTTAAAATCAACTGAAGATTTGCCTTTAGCGAAAGAATTATTCACGCATTCGCAATGTATTGCAGAAGGATTTGTTCCTTTCGTAAAGGAAGTATCGGTCATTGTTCAAAGAAATGGTCATGGTGAATCGTATTGCCAGCCAGTTGGAGAGAACATTCATGTTCATCATATTCTTCACGAGACAATAGTACCTGCTCGCATAACTGAAAGCACAGCTCAAGCTGCAGAACGAGAAGCTTTGAAAATTGCAGACTATTTACATTTAGTAGGAACGCTAGCGGTAGAAATGTTTGTATTAGAAGATGGTAGTATTGTTATCAATGAATTAGCACCAAGACCTCATAATTCTGGTCACTATTCAATTGAAGCATGTAATGTTTCACAATTCCATCAGCATATTCGTGCTGTTTGTGGATGGCCGTTACGGAAGCCACAACTATGGGCACCGTCCATTATGGTCAATGTATTAGGGCAGCATGTCGTGCCACTCAGTAACTCAATTGCTAAATATCCTGAATGGTCCATACATCTTTATGGGAAAGCTGAAGCTAAGGTCAACCGTAAAATGGGCCATGTGACGATTATGACAAAAGACTTAGAAGCTACACTACAACAAATCGAGAGTTCTGGCATTTGGTCAGAATAGAAGGAGATACGCGATGATTGAACGTTACACAAGACCCGAAATGGGCGCAATTTGGACAGAACAAAATAAATACCAAGCTTGGCTAGAGGTTGAAATTTTAGCTTGTGAAGCATGGGCAGAGTTAGGGGATATCCCAAAAGAGGATGTTGCTAAAATTCGCGAAAATGCTTCATTTGATGTGAATCGTATATTGGAAATTGAACAAGAAACTCGTCATGACGTTGTAGCCTTTACTCGTGCTGTTTCTGAAACACTTGGAGAAGAGCGCAAATGGGTACATTATGGTTTAACTTCTACTGACGTAGTAGATACAGCACTTTCTTATTTAATCAAACAAGCAAATGATATTTTACGTAAAGATATCGTAAATTTCATTGATATTATTGCTGCTAAGGCAAAAGAACATAAACATACAGTTATGATGGGACGCACACACGGTGTTCACGCAGAACCAACAACTTTCGGTTTGAAACTTGGTTTATGGTATGAGGAAATGAAGCGTAACCTTGAACGTTTTGAAGCAGCTGCAAAAGTAATTGAAACAGGAAAAATGTCTGGAGCAGTTGGAACATATGCCAATATTGATCCTCGTGTTGAGCAATATGTTTGCGACAAATTAGGCCTTGCAGCTTCACCGATTTCAACACAAACTTTACAGCGTGACCGCCATGCTCAGTATTTAGGTGCATTAGCTTTAATCGCTACTTCAATTGAAAAATTCGCAACAGAAATTCGTGGACTACAGAAATCTGAAACACGTGAAGTGGAGGAAGCTTTTGCAAAAGGTCAAAAAGGATCATCAGCAATGCCACATAAACGTAATCCAATCGGTTCTGAAAACATGGTTGGTATGTCTCGTTTAATGCGAGGTTACATGGTGACTGCTTATGAAAATGTAGCTTTATGGCATGAGCGTGATATTTCACATTCATCTGCAGAGCGTGTTATTTTACCGGATGCAACTATTACTCTTAACTATATGCTAAATCGCTTCGGTAATATTGTGAAAAATTTAACAGTATTCCCTGAGAACATGAAACGTAATATGGATCGTACATTTGGTCTTATTTATTCTCAACGCATCTTACTAGCATTGATTGATAAAGGACTAGTACGCGAAGAAGCTTATGATACAGTACAACCTTTAGCAATGCAGGCTTGGGACGAGCAAGTTCAGTTCCGTACATTAGTCGATGCAAGTGAAAAAATCACATCTTATTTAACAAAAGAAGAGTTGGATGATTGTTTTGATTACAACTACCACTTACAGCATGTTGATATGATTTTTGAACGACTAGGACTTAACTAATATTTATTTAGCCATCTACTAATAAATGTTAGAGCCACCAGTAAAAAGTTTCAGAGTTGAATCGTAGAGATACGGTTCAATTCTGAACATTATTACAAGCGTATCTCATAATATCAGGGGGAAAACGAAATGACTAAAGGTCAACTTTTGTATGAAGGTAAAGCAAAAAAATTGTTCACAACAGAGGAGCCAAATGTGCTACTTGTTGAGTACAAGGATAGTGCAACAGCATTCAATGGTGAAAAGAAAGAGGAAATTGAAGGTAAGGGCATTTTAAATAATCGCATTACTTCATTAATTTTCGAAAAATTACAAGCTAACGGAATTGCGTCACATTTCGTAAAACAATTATCCGATACACAACAACTTGTAAAAAAAGTAGAAATTATTCCGACTGAGGTAGTTGTTCGTAATATTGCTGCTGGAAGTTTAGCAAAGCGTCTGGGTCTTGAAGAGGGGACATCTTTAAAACGGCCAATCGTTGAATTTTATTATAAAGATGATAATTTAGGCGACCCACTTATTACAACAGAACATATTGATGTTCTTGAACTTGCCACACCAACTGAAGTAACAGCTATTTATGATGGTGCATTAGCCGTTAACAAAGTGCTACAGCCGATCTTTGCAGATGTCAATGTGACATTGATTGATTTTAAATTAGAGTTTGGCCGTGATATGGATGGTCATGTATTATTGGCAGATGAAATTTCACCAGATACATGCCGACTTTGGGATGCAACAACGAAGCAAAAGTTAGACAAAGATGTTTTTCGTCGTGACCTTGGTAATTTAACTGAAGTTTATACTATTATACTTTCTAGACTCGGAGGCAAATAACAATGAAAAAAGTAAAAATCTATGTAACATTACGTGAGAGTATTCTTGATCCTCAAGGCTCTGCAGTACAAGGTTCTTTAGCTAAGATGGGCTACGGTGAAGTAGAAGATTTACGTATCGGTAAATATCTTGAACTATCAATTAAAGATACAGAACGTGACATTGATACTCTAGTAAAAGAAATGTGTGAAAAGGTTTTAACGAACGTTGTAATTGAAGACTACCGTTACGAAGTCGAGGAGGCTATTTAATCATGAAATTCGCAGTACTCGTATTCCCTGGGTCAAACTGTGACATCGATATGTATCATGCGATTAAAGACGAGCTAGGTGAAGAAGTAGAATATGTATGGCATACAGCAACAGATCTAAGTGGTTTTGATGGTGTATTAGTACCTGGAGGATTCTCCTATGGGGATTATCTTCGTTGTGGTGCAATGGCTAATCAATCTAACATTATGACAGAAGTTAAGAAGGCAGCAGATGCTGGTAAACCTGTATTAGGTGTATGTAATGGCTTCCAAATCCTAACGGAAGCAGGTTTATTGCCAGGAGCTTTATTGCGCAATAAAAACTTAAAATTTATGTGCCGTACAGTGCAGCTTAAAGTTGAAAACAACAATACATTATTCACAAATCAATATGAGCAAGGTCAAATCATCAATATTCCAATCGCACATGGTGAAGGTAACTACTACTGTGACGAGGAAACTTTACAATCACTAAAAGATAATAATCAAATCGTATTCACATACTCAGGTGACAATCCAAACGGTTCTTTAGAAGATATCGCAGGGATTATAAACGAGCGCGGCAATGTATTAGGGATGATGCCACACCCAGAGCGAGCTGTTGATGCACTGGTGGGCGGCGCAGACGGTCTAGCAGTATTTAAATCAATCGTGAAGCAGTGGAGGGAAAATCATGTCAACAACTAAGTTTGAGCCAACAGCACAGCAGATTAAAGATGAGAAGCTATACGCTGGAATGGGGATGTCAGACGAAGAATTTGCAATGGTAGAAGGTATTTTAGGACGTCTACCTAACTGGACAGAGACAGGTCTTTTCTCAGTAATGTGGTCTGAACACTGCTCGTACAAAAATTCAAAGCCAGTACTACGTAAATTCCCTACTAAAGGGCCACAGGTACTACAAGGACCAGGTGAAGGTGCAGGTATTGTTGATATTGGTGACGAACAAGCAGTAGTGTTTAAAATGGAATCACATAACCATCCATCTGCAATAGAACCTTATCAAGGGGCTGCAACGGGTGTGGGTGGTATTATCCGTGACGTTTTCTCAATGGGTGCACGTCCAATCGCTATGTTAAACTCCTTACGCTTTGGTGAATTAAAGTCAGCACGTGGTAAATATCTATTTGAAGAAGTAGTAGCGGGAATCGCAGGATATGGTAACTGTATCGGAATCCCAACAGTAGGTGGCGAAATTCAATTTGATCCTTGCTATGAAGGTAATCCTCTTGTGAATGCTATGTGTGTCGGTTTAATTGATCATAAGGATATTCAACGAGGCATTGCAGCTGGTGTAGGTAATACAGTGATGTATGTTGGAGCAAAAACAGGCCGTGATGGTATTCATGGTGCAACATTCGCCTCTGAGGAATTAACTGAGGAATCAGAAAACCAACGTCCAGCAGTACAAGTTGGAGATCCATTTATGGAGAAGCTTTTACTTGAAGCTTGTTTAGAGGTTGTAAAATCGGATGCTCTAGTTGGTATTCAAGATATGGGTGCAGCTGGTCTTACTTCTTCTTCAGCAGAAATGGCTTCTAAGGCTGGTTCTGGTGTAGAAATGAACTTAGACTTAGTGCCTCAGCGTGAAACAGGAATGTCAGCGTATGAAATGATGTTGTCTGAGTCTCAAGAACGTATGCTTTTAGTGGTGAAAAAAGGTCGCGAAGATGAAATTAAAGCGATTTTCGATAAATACGATTTAGATGCAGTAGCGATTGGTCGCGTTACAGATGATAAAATGCTTCGTCTGCTACACAAAGGACAAGTAGTGGCAGAGGTACCTGCAGACGCATTAGCAGAAGATGCACCTGTTTATCATAAACCATCTGCAGAACCTGCATACTATGCTCAGTTCCAAGCAATCGAAAATACTGAACCTGCTGTGACAGATTACAAAGAAACACTTAATGCTTTATTAAAAGCACCGACAATTGCTTCTAAAGAATGGGTATACGATCAATATGATTATCAGGTACGTACATCAACAGTTGTTAAACCAGGCTCTGACGCTGCCGTTATTCGAGTACGTGGCACAAATAAAGGGTTGGCAATGACAACAGACTGTAACTCACGTTATATCTATTTAGATCCAGAAGTGGGTGGTGCTATCGCAGTAGCCGAAGCAGCTCGTAATATCGTGGCAACTGGTGGTACGCCACTTGCGATTACAGATTGCTTAAACTTCGGTAATCCAGAGAAACCAGAAATCTTCTGGCAAATTGAAAAATCTGCGGATGGTATTTCGGCAGCTTGTACGGCATTAAATGCTCCAGTAATCGGAGGTAACGTTTCTCTTTATAATGAACGTTCAGGTGAAGCGGTGTATCCAACACCGACAATTGGTATGGTTGGTCTTATTGAAGACTTAGCACATGTAACGACACAGGATGTAAAGGCAGCAGGAGATCTTGTCTTTGTCATTGGTGAGACGAAAACAGAATTTGGCGGTTCAGAGCTTCAAAAACTTTTAAATAATGGTGTTATTTCAGGGAAAGCGCCAGCTATTGATTTAGAGGTTGAAGCGACACGTCAGCAAGCTTTATTAAAGGCGATTAAAGCAGGCCTTGTTCAATCTGCGCATGATGTAGCAGAGGGTGGTCTAGCTGTGGCGATTGCTGAAACAACATTTGGCGCTAACGGTCTTGGTGTGGATGTAACATTAACAGGCTCTGCAACAACTGCGCTATTCAGTGAGAGTCAATCTCGTTTTGTTGTCACAGTTAAAGAAGAAAATGCTGCAGCATTTGTAGAAATCATGAAAGATGCTCAAAGAATTGGTGTCGTAACAAACGATGCACTTGTGAAAATCAACGGGGACAAAGGTGTGCTTGTAGAAGGTACAGTGGAGGAATTCCGTTCTAATTGGAAAGGAGCAATCCCATGCTTGCTGAACTCAGAGGCTTAAACGAAGAATGTGGGGTGTTTGGTATTTGGGGTAACCCAAATCCAGCACACCTTAGCTATTACGGGCTTCATGCTCTTCAACACCGTGGACAAGAAGGCGCTGGAATTGTCGTTTCAGACGGACAGCATCTTCGCGCGGTGAAAGGCGAAGGACTAGTTAATGATGTTTTCAACGAAGATAAATTAAAAGCAGTGAACGGCAAAGCAGCTATTGCGCATGTTCGTTATACGACTGCTGGTGGTGGCGGTATCGAAAATGTACAGCCATTATTATTCCACTCCTCAACTGGTAGCCTTTCTATTGCCCATAACGGTAACTTAGTCAATGCGACACATTTAAAGCAATATTTAGAGCGACAAGGTAGCATTTTCCACTCTAGCTCTGATACAGAAGTGTTGGCGCATCTTATTAAGAAAAGTTCGCATTCACCATTCCGTGCGAAGGTGAAAAATGCCCTATCTCTTTTAAAGGGTGCCTATTCTTTCTTAATTATGACAAAGGATGAAATGCTTGTTGCACGTGATCCACATGGTTTACGTCCACTATCTCTTGGAAAGCTAGGAGATGGCTGGGTGGTTGCTTCTGAAACTTGTGCATTCGATTTAATTGGTGCAGAATTTGTTCGTTCGGTAGAACCAGGTGAATTAATCATTATTAATGATGAGGGCGTAAAATCAGATCGTTTTGCTGATATGGATAAACGTTCGATGTGTGCGATGGAATATGTTTATTTAGCACGTCCTGATTCGGATATTGATGGTATTAACGTTCATATGGCAAGAAAACGTATGGGTAAACAGCTTGCTCGTGAGTGTGCGCATATTGAGGCAGATGTTGTAACAGGTGTTCCTGATTCAAGTATTTCCGCAGCGATTGGTTTTGCAGAAGAAAGTGGAATTCCTTATGAATTAGGTCTTATTAAAAATCGTTATGTTGGTCGTACGTTTATTCAGCCGACACAAGAGTTACGTGAACGTGGTGTGAAAATGAAACTTTCACCTGTAGTTCAAGTCGTAAAAGGAAAAAAAGTAGTAATGGTAGATGATTCTATCGTTCGTGGTACAACATCTCGTCGCATTGTCAAAATGCTTAAAGATGCTGGCGCAGCGGAAGTTCATGTTGTGATTTCATCACCACCGATGACAAACCCTTGTTATTATGGCATTGATACATCAACGCATGAAGAACTGATTGCTTCTAGTCATAATGTAGATGAAATTCGTGAAGCAATTGGAGCAGATTCTCTAACATTCCTTTCTGTTGAGGGGATGGTAGAAACAATTGCACGACCATACGAAGATGAAAACCGAGGACTTTGCCTTGCATGCTTTACAGGCAAATATCCAACAGAGATTTTCCCAGATACGATTTTGCCACATGAAAAAGAATTATTACGTTAAGAACAACATCGCAACAAATTAGTGTCTTACAGTCATTTCTATCTAGGAAACTTAGGCGACTTGGATGATAAGGAGGAACTCTGCGTGTCAAAGGCATATGAACAAGCAGGTGTAAATATTGAAGCGGGCTATGAAGCCGTAAAACGAATGAAGTCTCATGTTGAACGTACGAACCGTCTAGGTGTAATGGGGACATTTGGTGGTTTTGGTGGCATGTTTGACTTGTCAGAACTGAATCTTAAAGAACCTGTTCTTATTTCAGGGACAGATGGTGTTGGAACAAAGCTAAAGCTAGCCTTCATGGTAGACAAACACGATACAATCGGTGTGGACTGTGTAGCAATGTGTGTAAATGATATTGTTGCCCAAGGAGCAGAACCACTGTACTTTTTAGATTACGTAGCTCTTGGAAAAGCAGAGCCAGCAAAAATCGAACAAATTGTCAAAGGTGTTGCAGATGGCTGTGTGCAATCAGGTGCGGCCCTAATAGGTGGCGAAACTGCGGAAATGCCTGGACTTTATGAAGAAGATGAATATGATCTAGCTGGCTTTGCGGTAGGCGCTTGTGAAAAGTCTGCTATCATAACAGGTGAAGAAATTGTAGAAGGCGATGTACTTATTGGGATTGCATCAAGTGGTGTACATTCAAACGGTTATTCTTTAGTGCGTAAAATTGTCTTTGCAGATCATCAATATGCTGTGGATGCTATTGTAGAAGGCTATGAAGATCTAGGCCCAATCGGTGAGGCGCTTCTAGTGCCAACAAAGCTATATGCTAAACCTGTGCTAGCAGCTTTAAAGGCAGCAGATGTACATGGCTGTGCACATGTTACAGGTGGCGGTTTCTATGAAAATCTACCACGCATGATGCCAGAGGGACTAGCAACGGAAATCGACTTAGGTTCTTGGCCTGTATTACGTATTTTTGAATTCCTAAAAGATAAAGGTCAGCTAGAAGATAAAGATTTATATAATGTGTTTAACATGGGTATTGGCTTTGTAATAGCTGTGCCAGAAACTGAAGCTGATAAAGTAATCGCTGCAGTTGAAGCAAATGGTGAAAAGGCTTATACAATCGGACGTGTTATTAAAGGTGACGGAGTAGTATTTAATGGCTCACATGATGGGAGTTTAGTGTAATGACTGCACCAACAAAAATAGCCGTGTTCGCGTCAGGTAGCGGTAGCAATTTTCAAGCCATTCAAGAGGCCATTGAACGTGGTGAACTCCATGCAAAGGTCGCACTTGTGGTCACAGATAAGCCTGGAGCATTTGTAGTAACGCGTGCTGAAAACTTTGGGATTCCAGTGTTAGCATTGAATCCAAAAGAGTTTGTCTCGAAGACAGCTTATGAGACAGCTATTATCGAAGCTTTGCATGAGTGCGATGTGAAATGGATTGTGCTTGCTGGGTATATGCGATTAATCAGTGACGTATTATTAGCAGCCTTTCCACAGCGAATAGTTAATATTCACCCGTCCCTATTGCCTGCCTTTCCTGGAAAGGACGCTATTGGACAAGCCATTAATCATGGTGTGAAAATAACAGGTGTAACTGTGCATTTTGTTGATGAAGGTATGGATACTGGACCAATTATCGCTCAGGCAGCGGTACCTGTCATTGAAGGAAATCGCGAGGCAACAGAAGCTGAAATTCATAAACAAGAGCATTTATTATATACAAAGGCATTAAAGCAATTATTACAGTAACTGAAGAGGGAGTTAGGTCGAGAATCCTACTCAACAAGTAAGACCTAACTCTATTAATCTATTGAAGCAAGTCAGTTCGTGGACAGCACGATAAAAATTAGGAGGATATTGTTGTGACAAAACGTGCATTAATCAGTGTTTCCAATAAAGATGGTATTTTAGAATTTGCAAAGGAATTAGTAGCATTAGGTTATGAAATTTTATCAACTGGCGGTACAAAAAAAATGTTACAGGATAATGCGGTAGCTGTAACAGCAGTAGATGAAGTAACGAAGTTTCCTGAAATTTTAGATGGTCGTGTGAAAACTTTAAATCCAATGATTCACGGTGGTCTATTAGGAAAGTTTGATGATGTCTCTCATCAAGCACAGATGAATGAGCATGGAATTGAACCAATTGAAATTGTTTGTGTTAATCTCTATCCGTTTGTTGAAACAATTTCAAAGCCTAATGTAACTTGGGATGATGCAATTGAAAACATTGATATCGGTGGTCCAACAATGTTACGTTCTGCTGCAAAAAACCATCAATATGTAACAGTAATCGTGGACAGCAATGACTATGCAACAGTATTAGAGGAACTTAAAGCGGACGGTGCTACAACAATTGAAACACGTCGTAAACTAGCTGCGAAAGTTTTCCGTCACACAGCCGCTTATGATTCTTATATTTCAAACTATCTGACTGAAGAAGAGTTCCCAGAGAGCTTAACGATGACATATGAATTAAAGCAAAATTTACGCTATGGCGAAAACCCTCACCAAAAAGCGGCCTTCTACCAAAAGCGTCTTGGCTCTGACTTTTCATTAGCTTATGCTACACAATTACATGGTAAAGAGTTATCTTACAATAATATTCAAGATGGTAATGCAGCATTGCAAATTGTAAAAGAATTTGAAATGCCAGCTGCTGTAGCCGTGAAACATATGAATCCATGTGGTGTTGGCACAGGTGTCACGTTAGAGGCAGCATTCGATAAAGCATATGAGGCAGATCCAACATCTATTTTTGGCGGTATTATCGCATTAAATATGGAAGTGGACGCAGCAACTGCTGAGAAGCTAAGTCATATTTTCCTAGAAATTATTATTGCACCTGCTTTCTCACAAGAAGCATTAGATATTTTAACGAAAAAGAAAAATATTCGCTTACTAACAATTCCTTTCGAGCAAGCGAAACAAGATTCATTCAATGTAGTATCAGTTGAGGGTGGGCTTCTTGTACAGGAGCCAGATCGTTATGGCTTTGGCAATGCGGATATTAAAGTGGTGACAGATCGCGAACCAACAGAGCAAGAATGGGAAGCATTGCAACTTGGTTGGTCTGTTGTCAAACATGTGAAATCCAATGCGATTGTTGTAACAGATTCTCAAATGACTCTTGGGGTTGGCGCAGGGCAAATGAATCGTGTAGGTGCAGCTAAAATTGCCTTTGAACAAGCTGGAGAAAAAGCGACAGGTGCTGCATTAGCATCAGATGCATTTTTCCCAATGAGCGATACTGTGGAGGCGGCAGCAGCTGCAGGAATTACAGCAATTATTCAACCAGGTGGTTCCATTAAAGATCAAGATTCCATTGATAAAGCAAATGAATACGGCATTGCGATGGTATTCACAGGTGTACGTCATTTTAAACATTAATTGTTGAATTATATAGAAATGAAAACAGACCGAGATGTTGGTTCATCTCGGTCTTACTTACAAAGAGGAGGATTCTCTAAAATGAATGTATTAGTAATCGGAAGCGGTGGTCGTGAGCATGCAATCGCTAAACAATTCAGCATTTCTCCATCAGTGAACAACGTGTTCGTAGCGCCAGGAAATGATGGGATGCGGGGCGAAGTAGAAGTTGTTGCTATTGATACAATGGATTTCGCAGGTCTCGCTCAATTTGCCAAGGAAAATGATATTGCATTAACATTTGTTGGCCCAGAACAGCCGCTTGCTGAAGGCATTGTCGATTTCTTTACAGCTAGAGGTTTACGTATATTCGGTCCTACAAAAGTTGCTGCTCAAATAGAAAGCAGTAAATCCTATGCTAAGGAAATTATGAATAAATATAATATTCCTACAGCAGCACATGAAACATTTACTGAAGCAGAAAAAGCAATAGCCTATATTAAAGAACAAGGGGCGCCTATTGTCATTAAGGCTGATGGTTTAGCGGCTGGTAAGGGCGTTGTCGTGGCAATGACAGAGGAAGAAGCAATTGAAGCTGTACAGGATATGATTGGAAACCAACGTTTTGGTGAATCCTCTTCACGTGTTGTCGTTGAGGAATTTTTAGACGGTGAAGAATTCTCCTTTATGTCTTTTGTACACAAAGGACAAATTTATCCGATGGTTATTGCACAAGATCATAAACGAGCTTATGACGGTGATAAAGGACCAAATACAGGAGGTATGGGTGCTTATTCACCAGTACCACAAATTCCACAAGAGGTAGTAGATAGTGCTTTTCAAACTATTGTAGAACCAACTGTTAAAGGGATGGAGGCAGATGGTGCTTCCTTTACAGGTATTTTATACGCAGGGTTAATTTTAACGAAGAAAGGCCCTCAGGTCATAGAGTTTAATGCTCGTTTTGGTGATCCAGAAACGCAAGTTGTATTGCCACGTATGGTTTCAGATTTTGGTGCATTTATGATGGCGTTAATGGATGAACAGCCTTTTGATTTACAATGGTCAGAAGAAGCAATGCTTGGTGTAGTCATTGCAGCAGAGGGTTACCCAGGAGACGTTGAAAAAGGTAAGGTATTACCAAATTTAGAGACACTTTCGACATCACATGCAGTTTTCCATGCAGGTACAAAATTAGTAGACGGTCAATTCGTTGGTAATGGTGGACGTGTACTGTTAGTTGGTGCAAAAGCAGCTACTTTACAAGAAGCACAGGAAAAGGTTTATGAAGGTATTGCAACGGAAACATGGGATCACTTTTTCTTCCGTAAAGATATTGGCTGGCGTACATTTAAGTAATTATTATTTTCACTAAATATTTTTTATCGTCTTTTGAAACCTCTTGTTGTTTCAAAACGTAAGAGGTAAGAGCCGTCTCAATAATAGATTGGGACGGCTCCTTTGACTAAGAAGGATTCTGAGCTTTATTCGTTGAAGAATCACTACTCTTTGAGGAATTTTGAGTTGAAGTGCTGGTGTCAGATTGTTTTGAAGCAGTAGCTTGTGAACCTGAAGAATTACCAGCTATAGCAGAGGAAAAATCCTTCATGAGCTTATCGATTTGTTCAGTAGACATAGAATTTTGCCCGCTGAACATACTTTGCATAGAGGTGTTCATGGCATTCTGCATATTGGAGCTTAAAACTGCTTTCGTTGGACAATATTTAAAAAGTCCTTCGGCCATTTTCATGGCACCTAATGCAATCATTAATCGACCTTTTGTACAATTAGGATTTCTAGAAACTTTAGCGATACCAAATGCGGTCAAACTCGTCCCCATGGCAAAACGACAAAATGCATTCTTTTCGCTTAAATTTGCTTGCTGCATCATCATACTTCCTCCTTTAGTCATTGTGGAAAAAATAAGCGAGGTGCACTTTGCTTTATGAAAGTGCTGTGTTACGATTGAAACAAGATGATTGCATAAAGCATAATTTTTTTGAAAATATGCGATTATGCAGTAGTAGTATGTGATTTCAAGTTGGATTTACACAATGAAAAATTACGTAATTTAGGAAGGAGCGAATAGCATGGATCCAGTATGGAAAATAACAAAAATACGTCAACAATTAGCAGTAATCGATGGGAAAAAGGCACCAGATATCGTGCTGAAGAATGCACGTTATTTGCATAGTATGTTAAAGCAATTCATAGTAGGAAACATTTGGATTTTGGGAGATCGCATTGTCTATGCTGGTGACAGAATGCCTCCTTTATTAGAAGGAACAGAAGTGGTGGATTGTACAGGAAAAACAATCGTACCTGGCTATATTGAGCCACATGTACACCCATTCCAGCTTTATCATCCACAGTCATTTGCAGATTTTTGTGGTCAGCTTGGGACAACAACTTTTATTTCGGATAATTTAAGCTTTGTTTTAAATTTAGAAAATAAGAAAGCGTTTTCAATTTTAGAGAGTTTGAAAAAGCTACCGTTTTCTTTTTATTGGTGGACTCGCTTTGACTCACAAACTGAATTGGAGCAAGAGGAAGAGGTTTTCTCTAATACTTCTATATTAGAGTGGTTAGAGCGAAGTGATGTCTTACTTGGTGGAGAGTTGACAGGCTGGCCTAAGCTGTTGCATGGTGACGATCAAATGCTTTATCGTATGCAAATGGCTAAGGGACTGGGAAAAAAAATTGAAGGACATTTCCCTGGAGCTTCAGAAAGAACATTGGCACGCATGAAACTGCTTGGTGCTGATGGTGATCATGAGGCAATGACAGTAGAAGAGGTAGAGCGTCGTATTATGCAGGGCTATGCTGTAACTTTACGTCATTCTTCCATTCGACCAGATTTACCACATCTACTAAAAGGAATAGTAGAAAAAGAACTTCCAATCTTTGATCATTTAATGATGACAACAGACGGTTCAACACCTTCATTCCATGAGGATGGTGTGATGGATAAATGCATTCAAGTAGCTTTAGATGCAGGGGTATCTCCTATTGATGCTTACCAAATGGCTTCCTATAATGTAGCACGTTATTACAACATGTCTAATTTACATGGTTTTATCGCAACAGGGCGTTTTGCTTCACTCAATATTTTACAAGATGAATATCATCCTGTTCCAGAAAGTGTCTTATCAAAGGGTGTCTGGTTGAAGCGTGATGGGGATCGGGTGCATAGAATGGCGACAATTGATTATTCAGCCATCCCAACGTTAGATTTAGATTTCTCATTAGATTCACAGGATTTCCAGTTTTCTATGCCGTTTGGGATTCAATTAGTTAATGATGTGATTACAAAGCCTTATAATTCTTTAATTGCTAAAGAAGGGCAATTGGGAAATCATGATGAGTGCTATTTAATGCTCATTAATCGAAAAGGCAACTGGCATGTAAATACAATGATTAAAGGATTTGCAACAGATGTCCAAGGCTTTGCATCCTCTTATTCCAACACGGGTGACATATTGTTAATTGGAAAAAATAAAGACGATATGATGAAAGCATTCGAAGAAATGAAAGCAATGAATGGGGGTATTGTTCTCGTTGAAAAAGGAGAAGTTATAGCAGATATTCCATTAACAATTGGTGGACTTTTGTATGATGGAGATTTATTCACTTTAACAGACAAAGAAAAGGCATTAAAACAAGCTTTAGCAGATAGAGGCTATCAATTAGGAGATGCCATTTATACATTATTATTTTTACAATCTACTCATTTACCATATATTCGTATAACACCACAAGGAATTTTCGATGTGATGAAGAATAAGTTATTATTACCTGCTGTTATGCGCTAATTCATAAAAGTGTTTCAGTTGTTTAAACAATTACAAATATGTGTAATTGTTCAAAGGAGAGATATGCTTGTGTTCAAATCGAAAAAATTATGGATTGCTTTTGCATTTAGTGCTTTGGTAATCGGGGGATGTTCAAAGGATACACCAAAAGTCAAAGAGGATGAAGAACCAATTGTAGAGGAAGAAGCAGTAGTGGAGGAGCCTGTGCAACAATCAGCTTTTGTTGCACCACTTACTGGGGAGGCTGTACAAGAAGAAATTACACAGCGACCAATTATCGTAACCATTAATAATCATCCAGCGGCACGTCCACAATCAGGCTTAGCTGCGGCGGATATCATTTATGAAATGCTTGCAGAAGGTAATGTGACACGCTTTTTAGCAGTATACCAAAGTGAACTGCCAGAAAATATTGGGCCGGTTCGTAGTGCACGCTCTTATTTTATCGATATGGCCAAGGGATTTGATGCCTTTTATGTAGCACATGGCTATAGTCCAGAGGCGAAAACAATGCTTGATCATCGTATCGTCGACAATATCAACGGTATGGCTTATGATGGTATTCTGTTTAAACGTTCTAACGACCGCGTTGCGCCACACAATTCCTATATTACATCAGACAACATTCTAAAAGGTGCTGAAATGGTAGGCGCTTCAATGAATTACAGTGAAAAAGTACTTCAGGCTTTTTATGAACCTGATGAACGTGGTAAAATAGGTATTGAAACAAGTCAAGTTGACATTTATTACGGAAATAATGAAGATTTCCATAACGCGTATGTGTATGATCATCAAACTAATCACTATGAACGACAATCGGCTAGCGTGGACACAAAAGATATGTTAACAGGCGAAACAGTGTCATTGGCAAATGTTCTATTTTTCGAAATGGATCACCAAACAATCGATGATATTGGTCGCCAAGCAATTGATTTAACGTCTGGTGGAAATGCGTATGTATTTCAAAATGGCTATTTGAGGGAAGTCAAATGGGCTAATGTTAATGGAATACCAATGGCTGTAGAGCAAACAGGGGATCCTGTAAAGCTTGTACCAGGAAAGTCGTGGGTTCATTTCGTACCAGCTTCGCCAGGGTTACAAGCAATGGTGAAAACGCAGCCTTAAAGGGAGGAAAATTGCATGCAAATCGAAAAAATTCGGGGGCATCAAACAGATCAATTATTTAAAGCAGTGTTAGAGTTGAAGGACATCGAGGAATGCTATAAGTTTTTTGATGATTTATGTACGATTAGTGAAATACAATCGTTGGCACAACGCTTTGAGGTTGCACATTTATTACGATTAAAGAAAACCTACGAATCCATTAAAAAGGAAACAGGGGCAAGTACTGCAACTATTTCGCGCGTGCGTCGCTGCTTCGATTATGGGAATGATACATATGATGAAATGTTAGGTCGTTTGTATCCTGATGAAAAACCATTCCAAGCACCAAAAGAATAGTCAGAAAAAAGGCTGAGTAGAAGTTCTACTCGGTCTTTTTCATTTTTTTGTCGTGAATCATAAGCTATACTTGTAAACGAATAGATAGAAAATGATAGGTGGTAAACATAGATGGATTATTTGGAATGGAGACATGTGTTCAAGCTAGATCCAGCGAAGGACATTTCCGATGAAGCATTAGAAAAAATTTGCGAGTCTGGGACAGATGTTATTTTAGTTGGGGGAACTGATAATGTAACGTTGGATGGGGTATTAGATTTACTTGTTCGAGTGCGTCGTTTTGAGGTGCCGATAGCGCTTGAAATTTCTACGATCGATGCGGTAACACCAGGTTACGACTATTATTTCATCCCAACGGTATTAAATAGTGATGATCCAAAATGGATTAAAAATTTACATCATGAGGCTATTAAAGAATACGGCGATATTATGGTATGGGATGAATTAGTAGCGGAAGGATATTGTATTTTAAATCCTGATTGTAAAGTAGCCCATGTAACGGGTGCGAAAACAGATTTAACGATTGATGATGTGGTAGCTTATGCACGCATGGCAGAGAATTTCTTTAAACTACCTGTTTTTTATTTAGAGTACAGTGGAATGTATGGCAATCTAGAGGTAGTCAGTGCTGTGAAAAACGAACTGAAGCATACCAAACTCTTTTACGGTGGTGGCATAAAATCTGCAAAGCAAGCAGAGGAAATGGCACGCGTTGCTGATACGGTAGTAGTTGGAAATATTATCTACGAAGATTTAAAAGCTGCACTTGCGACTGTTAAGGCTGTTAAAAATACGTTATAATTTTAGAACAAATGTTTGTAAGGCGGTGCGAAATGGAACAGTTAACAAAAAATTTACTAGCAGGCATGAATCCTGAACAAGAAAGAGCAGTTAAAACAACTGAAGGACCATTACTCATTATGGCAGGTGCTGGGTCAGGAAAAACGCGAGTTTTAACACATCGAATTGCTTACCTAGTTATCGAAAAGGAAGTATATCCTTCTAAAATTTTAGCGATTACATTTACAAATAAAGCAGCACGAGAAATGCGTGATCGTATTGATGGCATTCTTGGCAATGGTACTGGCGATAGTATGTGGGTATCGACTTTCCACTCCATGTGTGTAAGGATTTTACGTCGTAATATCGATCAACTAGGCATTTCTCGTAATTTCTCTATTTTAGATTCTACGGATCAGCTTTCAGTCATCAAAAATGTGATGAAGGAAGAAAATATTGACCCAAAACGTTTTGAGCCACGAGCAATTTTAAATGCTATTAGTGCGGCAAAAAACGAGTGTATAGCAGCGGATGATTACGCTGGACAAATGAATGATAAAAACCCTTATGAACAAACAGTTGCACGTGTCTATAAAGGCTATGAGAAAAGATTACGCCGCAACCAATCCCTTGATTTTGATGATTTAATAATGACGACGATTACGTTGTTTAAACGTGTACCTGAAGTGCTTGAATATTATCAAAATAAATTTCAATATATTCATGTCGATGAATATCAAGATACCAATAAATCTCAGTATTTACTTGTACAGTTACTAGCAAAGAAATTTAAAAATATCTGTGTTGTAGGTGATTCCGATCAGTCTATTTATCGTTGGCGTGGTGCAGATATTGGGAATATCCTATCCTTCGAAAAGGATTATCCTACTGCAAAGGTGATTATGCTAGAGCAAAATTATCGTTCAACTAAACGCATCCTACAAGCAGCCAATGACGTCATTCAAAATAATACAACACGTTACCCAAAAGAATTACGCACAGAAAATTCAGAAGGTGAAAAGATTGCACTATATAAAGCTTATAACGAGCAGGAGGAAGCGCAATTTGTTGTACAAACGATTCAACAGTTAATTGAAAAAGAAAATCGTTCCTTTGATGACTTTGCTATTTTATATCGTACAAACGCTCAATCTCGTGTAATGGAGGAAGTACTTGTTAAGTCCAATATGGCCTATCAAATAGTAGGCGGAACAAAGTTCTATGATCGAAAAGAGATAAAGGACTTACTAGCATATCTACGACTTATTGCTAATAATGATGATGATTTATCACTAGCACGTATTATTAATGAGCCAAAGCGCAGTATTGGTGCAACTTCCTTTGAAAAAATGGCACGTTATGCAATAGATCAGGATCGTTCGATTTTTGACGCGATGAATGATCTTGTTTTCATGGGACTATCAGGGAAAGCAGCAAATTCGGCTGAGCAATTTTATGCCATGATTAAAGGCTTTACACAAATGCAGGAATATCTGTCTGTCACTGAAATTGTGGAGCAAGTTATTGATAAATCGGGTTATCGAGCAATGTTACAAAACGAAAAAACAATTGAAGCAGAAAGCCGTTTAGAAAATATTGAAGAGTTTTTATCTGTCACAAAGGCTTTTGAAGAGCGCAGTGATGATAAAAGCTTAATTGCCTTTTTAACAGATTTAGCCCTTATAGCTGATATTGATGCACTCGACAAAGAGGATGCATCCAAAGGCAATATTATTTTAATGACGATGCATGCAGCTAAAGGCTTAGAGTTCCCAGTTGTCTTTATAATCGGTATGGAGGAAAACATTTTCCCACATTCCCGCTCACTAGACGATCAAGATGAAATGGAAGAGGAACGCCGCCTTATGTACGTAGGTGTGACCCGTGCTGAGGAACGTCTATATTTAACCTGTGCCCAAAGCCGTACGATTTTTGGTCGTTCAAGCTTTAATAATGCCTCCCGATTTTTAGGTGAAATTTCTCAAGATATTACAGAGTCAATTTCTAAGGCAGGGACAACATCAACAGTACCATTTGCTACTAACAATCGTTCAACCGGTGGCCATCAAAAGCGTACACTTGGTGCTATTCAGCAAACACAACCTGCCACAGCACGTTTACAAGCAACGGGCGGAGATCAATTTGGATGGAAGGCTGGAGATAAGGCGATTCATAAAAAATGGGGAACAGGTATGGTTGTTAGTGTAAAAGGTGAAGGTGATAGTACAGAGCTCGATATCGCATTCCCACAACCAATTGGTATAAAGCGATTACTTGCTCAATTTGCACCTATTGAAAAAGCGTAAGCGGAGGAACGTAAATGAACGAAATAGAACAGCGTATAGCGGAGTTAAATAAATTATTGCATGAATATGGTTATGCGTATTATGTGTTAGATAAACCTGTCGTAGCAGATAGTGTCTATGACCAGCTATTACAGGAACTGATTGCATTAGAAGAAGCAAACCCATCCCTTATTTACCCCGATTCTCCTACGCAGCGTGTTGGTGGAGCAGTGGTAGAGGGCTTTAAAAAAGTGACGCATGATTACCCGATGCTTAGTCTTTCAAATGCTTTTAATGAAGCGGATTTACGAGAATTCGATCGTAAAGTACGTCAGGCTATCGGAGATCAATTTTCTTATGTATGTGAGCTGAAAATAGATGGTTTGGCTATTTCATTAAAATATGAAAATGGCATGTTTGTACAAGGGGCTACAAGAGGAGATGGTGTGGTAGGAGAAGATATTACCGCCAATTTAAAGACAATCCGTGCGATTCCCCTTCGTTTAAAGGAACCCATTACGATTGAAGTACGTGGTGAGGCATATATGCCGAAAAAATCTTTTGAAAACTTAAATGCCCAACGTGCTGACAATGGTGAGGAGTTGTTTGCTAATCCTCGTAATGCTGCTGCTGGCTCATTACGTCAATTAGACCCTAAAATTGCGGCCAGTCGCCAATTATCAACGTTTATCTATGCCATTGGTGGAGACGGTGAAGTATATGGTATCGACGGTCATGCAGAAATGCTTGATTATTTAGAAGGCCTAGGCTTCCCTTCAAATAAAGAACGCCAACGATGCTCTACGATTGAAGAGGTAATGGCCTTTATAGAACATTGGACAGAAAACCGTCCAAAATTAGCTTACGAGATTGACGGAATTGTTATTAAAGTTGACCGTTATGCTCAGCAAGATGAACTAGGTTATACAGCAAAGAGTCCACGCTGGGCAATTGCCTACAAATTTCCAGCAGAGGAAGTTGTTACAACGTTACTTGATATTGATTTAACAGTAGGTCGTACAGGTGTTGTTACGCCTACAGCGATTTTAACCCCCGTACAAGTAGCTGGAACGACGGTTCAACGTGCTTCTTTACACAATGAAGATTTAATTCGAGATAAGGATATTCGTCTTGGAGATACAGTTATTATTCGAAAAGCTGGTGACATTATTCCCCAAGTTGTAGGTGTGCTTATAGAACAACGTCCTGAGGATTCAGTCCCTTTTGTCATGCCAAAAAATTGCCCTGTTTGTGATAGTGAATTGATTCGTATTGAAGGCGAAGTTGCCTTGCGCTGTGTAAATCCTGCCTGCTTTGCGCAAATCGCAGAAAGCATAAAATATTTTGTTTCTCGAAACGCGATGAATATTGACGGTCTTGGGGATAAAGTAGTGGAGCAATTATTGCGTGCAGATTTAATACATGATGTTTCTGACCTGTATCATTTAACGGTGGAGCAACTTGTGGAATTGGAACGTATGGGCGAAAAATCAGCAACTAATTTAGTAAATGCTATTCAAGCATCGAAGGAAAATTCGATGGAGCGTTTGTTAATTGGACTAGGAATTCGTCATGTTGGTGAAAAAGCAGCCAAAATCGTATCAGAGGAATTTGGTTCAATGGAAGCCGTGATGGCTGCAACAGAGGAGCAGCTTGTGGCAATTTATGAAATTGGAGATAAAATGGCTTCATCGTTAGTGGAGTATTTCTCAAATGAAGATGCACGAGCAGTCATTGAGCGTCTTGCTGATGCAGGCGTGAATATGACATACAAAGGTAAAAAAGTAGAAGTGGCGATAGGTGATAGTCCTTTTGCAGGTAAAACAATTGTCTTAACTGGTAAACTTGAGCAATTGACACGCAACGAAGCAAAAGCGAAAATAGAAGAGTTAGGTGGTACAGTCACGGGTAGTGTCAGCAAAAAAACAGATCTAGTGATCGCAGGTGCGGATGCAGGCTCTAAACTAACAAAGGCTGAGCAATTGGGTATCGAAGTTTGGACTGAAGATAACTTAATTGAACAACTTAACCTCATCTAATAAGTGCATGATATCCTCCCTTTTTATGAATAGGAAGCGATATCTGGTGCACAATCGTTACATCAAGGCGTCGAGTAGTTTCGTCGACCTAAAATTGACTATTAGTAAAGGAGCACTAAATAATGAAGTCTTTTCGACTCATTCCAGCAATCGTAGCTGCTGCAATGCTAGTCGGCTGTGTGCCTTCTGACAAGAAGGAGACAGAGCTTACACAGGAAACGCAACAGAAAGAAAAAGCTGAAACAACAATTATTCCAAGCATACAAATTGATGAATCTTATTATAAGACGCTTATCCCTTATAAAGAGAGTGCAAGTAGAGGTCTAGTGGTTTCTAACATTTATACGAAATATGATATGAAGGAAGTTGAATCAGGTTTAATGCGTTTATCTCAAAATGAGTTCGACACAGAAAACTACTACTTCCAAGAAGGTCAATATTTAGCTGAAAGTACAGTAAGCTCTTGGCTTGCTCGTAGTTCACAAACAGAGGATGGATTAAATCCACCGACAACAGACACAATGACACCTGAGGAGCGAGCAACAAAGGCTCCAGTTTATTTATCCCATATTGTAGAGCAAAACTACTTAACAAAAACGAAGGATAATAAAGTGAAACTAGGTGGGATTTCAATCGGTCTTGCCTTAAATTCTATCTATTATTATCAAAAAGAACAGTATGGGGAATATTACGAGGAACCAATTTCAGAGTCTACTCTTATTGAGCAAGGCAAAAAAATGGCTGCTGAAATCGTTTCTCGTTTACGTTCACGTGAAGAGTTAAAGGATGTACCGATTGTGGTCGGTTTGTTTAAGCAGCAAGCCCGTAATCAAATTATTCCAGGGACATACTTTAGCTATGGTGTAGCAAAAGCTGGGCAGAACAGCATCGCTGATTGGGAAGGTATAGATGAAAATTACGTCTTGTTCCCAACAGATGATTCACAAGATGTATACCGAGATGTCAATAATAACTTCAAGAACTTCAAACAAGATGTTGATAAATATTTTTCTAACTATACAAGTGTGATCGGTACTGGTTTCTATCGTAATAAACAAATACAAAATCTTTCGATTGAAATCCCAATCCAATTTTTCGGCAAAGCAGAGATAATAGGATTTACACAATATTTAACAGGGATTTTAATCAATCAATTTGATAATATTCATGTGGAAGTGAGTGTTACTTCAGTGAATGGTCCTGAGGCATTAATCATCAAAAAGGCCAATGACAAGGACCCTTACGTGCATATCTATGATTAATATAGTCAGCCTTTGAGCTGACTATATTTTTTATGGTAATGGATTGAAATAGAGGAACACAACAGTATGATAGAGACAACACTTTGTTATAGTAGTGAAAGTTTCTATATTTTTAGTGAAAGTTGTGATTTTTAAAATGAAAAATGTTATGATTATTGGCATGGTTAACTTTATTCAACCCTATTGTTATCAATAAAAACAATGAATTGAACAAGTATTCGGAGGTGTGAAAAATGGCTAAATTAACAAAAGAAGAAGTAAAGCACGTGGCAAATTTAGCACGTCTTGCAATTACAGAAGAAGAAGCAGAGAAATTTGCTGAACAGCTTGGCAAAATTACAGACTTTGCGGAGCAGTTAAATGAACTGGATACAACAAATGTTGAACCAACAACGCACGTTTTACCATTAGTGAACGTAATGCGTGAAGATGTAGCAGTAAAAGGTTTAGACCGAGAAGTAATGATGTTAAACGTAAAAGAACAAGAAGATGGTCAAGTAAAAGTACCAGCTATCATGTAATACTAAAACATAGGAGGATTCCTCATGACGCTATTTGAACGTTCAGCTAAGGAGTTACAAGCAGAAATTAAAGCGGGTAACCTATCAATCGCTGACTTAACGAAAGAAGCATACGAGCGTATTGCAAAGCTTGATGGCGATGTACAAGCATTCCTTGCTTCAAACGAAGAAAAAGCAACTGCTCAAGCTGCTGAAATGGATAAAGTACCATTTGAAAAGCGTGGACCATTATTCGGTCTACCGATCGGTGTGAAAGACAACATCGTAACAGAAGGCTTAGAAACAACATGTGCCTCTAAAATTCTAGAAGGCTTTATGCCAATCTATGATGCAACTGTTGTCAACAAGCTACGTGAAGCTGGCATGATTACAGTTGGTAAATTAAACATGGATGAATTTGCAATGGGTTCTTCAAACGAAAACTCATACTATAAAACAACAAAAAATCCATGGAACTTAAACCACGTACCAGGAGGTTCTTCAGGTGCATCTGCAGCAGCTGTAGCAGCTGGTGAAGTACCATTCTCTCTTGGATCAGATACAGGTGGTTCAATCCGTCAACCTGCAGCTTACTGTGGTGTTGTAGGGATGAAACCTACATATGGTCGTGTATCTCGTTTTGGTCTCGTTGCATTCGCATCTTCTCTAGATCAAATTGGACCAATTACACGCAATGTTGAAGATAATGCGCTATTACTAGAAGCTATCGCTGGATTAGATCCAAATGATTCGACTTCTGCGAATGTTGAGGTGCCAAATTACGCTTCAGCTCTTACTGGTGATGTTAAGGGCTTACGTATTGCTGTGCCAAAAGAATTCCTTGGTGAAGGCGTTGGTGAAGCAGCTCGTCAATCAGTGCTTGCAGCATTAGAGGTATTAAAAGGCTTAGGCGCTACTGTAGAAGAGGTATCACTTCCTCACTCAAAATATGCACTAGCTGCGTACTATATCCTTTCTTCTTCTGAAGCGTCTTCTAACCTATCTCGTTTCGATGGTATCCGCTATGGTTTCCGTGCAGAAAACGTGACAAATTTAATGGACCTTTATAAAGAAACACGTGCTCAAGGCTTTGGTGATGAAGTAAAACGACGTATCATGTTAGGTACTTACTCACTAAGTGCAGGTACGTATGATGCGTACTACAAAAAAGCACAACAAGCACGTACACTGATCAAAGCAGACTACGATAAAGTATTTGAAGACTTTGATGTTATCATTGGACCAACAGCTCCAACACCAGCATTCAAGATTGGTGAAAATGTTGATGATCCAATGACAATGTATGCAAACGATATTTTAACAATCCCGATGAACTTAGCAGGTGTACCAGCAATTTCAATTCCTTGTGGCTTTGAAAACGGTCTACCACTAGGTTTACAAATAATTGGTAAATATTTCGATGAAGCAACTATTTACCGTGTGGCTCATGCTTTTGAACAAGCTACTGAGTTCCATAAAGAAGTTCCTCAAATGTGGGAGGGAAAATAACATGAACTTTGAAACAGTCATTGGTTTAGAAGTACACGTTGAGTTGAAGACAAACTCAAAAATCTTCTCACCAGCACCAGCTCACTTTGGTGCTGAACCAAATACAAATACAACAGTAATCGATTTAGGCTATCCTGGGGTCCTACCAGTCCTGAACAAAAATGTAGTAGATTTCGCTATGCGTGCAGCACTGGCACTCAATATGGAAATCGAGCAAGAAACAAAGTTTGACCGTAAAAACTACTTCTATCCAGATAATCCGAAAGCTTATCAAATTTCACAATTCGATAAACCAATCGGTAAAAACGGCTGGATCGATATTGAAGTAGACGGCTATACAAAACGTATCGGTATCACGCGTCTTCATATGGAAGAAGACGCTGGTAAACTTTCACATGCTGGTGACCATTCACTAGTTGACTTTAACCGTCAAGGAACACCGCTTGTTGAAATCGTTTCTGAGCCAGATATTCGTACACCAAACGAAGCATATGCATATCTTGAAAAATTAAAATCGATTATTCAATATACTGACGTATCTGATTGTAAGATGGAAGAAGGCTCACTACGTTGTGATGCCAATATTTCTCTTCGCCCTTATGGTCAAGAAGAATTTGGTACAAAAACAGAGCTTAAAAACCTGAACTCCTTCAACTATGTTCGTCGTGGTTTAGAGCATGAAGAATTACGTCAAGCAGATGTATTATTATCTGGTGGCGTGATTGAGCAAGAAACACGTCGTTTTGATGAAAAAACAGGTAAAACAATTTTAATGCGTGTTAAAGAGGGAACAGATGACTACCGTTACTTCCCAGAGCCAGACTTAGTTCGTCTTTCAATTGATGATGCATGGTTAGAGCGTGTGAAATCTGAAATTCCAGAGCTTCCAGATGCTCGTAAAAAACGCTATGTTGAAGAACTAGGCTTAACACCTTATGATGCTGGAGTTCTTGTTATCTCTAAAGAGATCTCAGACTTCTTTGAGGCAATGGTAGCAAAGGGGGCAGATGCTAAGCTTTCTGCTAACTGGTTAATGGGTGATGTTTCTGCTTATTTAAACGCAGAGCAAAAAGATCTAAAAGATACTGCATTAACACCAGAAAACCTTGCTGAAATGGTGAAATTAATCACGGACGGTACAATTTCTTCTAAGATCGGTAAAAAATTATTTGCTGAATTAGTAGAAAATGGCGGCTCTGCGCAGGATATTGTGAAAGCAAAAGGCTTAGTGCAAATTTCTGATGAAGGTGCATTACTAGCAATCGTAACAGAAGTTTTAGATAACAATGTTCAATCTATCGAGGACTTCAAAAATGGTAAAGACCGTGCGATTGGCTTCTTAGTTGGTCAAATTATGAAGGCAACAAAAGGTCAAGCTAACCCACCAATGGTTAATAAATTATTACAACAAGAAATTGCCAAACGATAATACTCGTTGTAACATAATAGCCGAGAGAGCTTCATTGCTCCCTCGGCTATTAATTTTCAAAAATGTAACAAATTTGCATTTTACGAAACTTAATAGTTGTTTAAAAAGAGTATTCATAGCAAAATATAGAATAGACAATAATAAGGGGGACGAGCCAATGAAAACAGAACAACAGTATTTTAATGAAGCTATATCAATACAACAATATATGGAGAACATGACGACGTTAAAAGAAGAAAGCTTTCGTATTTATGATGGCTTTGAAGTACCAACAAACGATGGTTTTATCGGGTTATTAAAAGAAAAACAACCTAAAATTTTAACAATTACAGAGGATTGGTGCGGAGACGCAATGTTAAATAATCCAATTATTCGTCGTATTGCTGAAGCAGCAGGATTAGATATGCGTACCGTTTTCCGTGATGCTGATACAGAGCTAATTGATCGTTATTTAACAAACGGTGGCCGTGCAATTCCGATTTATCTATTGTTAGATGATGCAGGAGATGTGATTGGAAAATGGGGACCACGTGCACCAGAATTACAAGAGTTCGTCGTAACGAAACGAGCAAGCTTACCAGATAAAGAAGATCCAACCTTTGAAGAGGCACAAAAGACTCTTTATGCAGAAATTCGTGAGGAAAATATATCCAATCAAACATATTGGACATATGTTTATGAGGACTTTAAGAAGCAAGTAACAGAAGCATTACAAAAATAACAAGAGTATTGCAACATTTCAACCTATAAATCGTTGAATGAAGTAGAATCTTATGAAGCAGGAAGGTATGTTATGAAACGAGCAAGAATCATTTATAATCCTACATCTGGACGCGAAGTGTTTAAGAAACATCTACCAGAGGTGTTGGAAAAACTAGAGGTAGCAGGCTATGAGACATCCTGTCACGCAACAACATGTGAAGGTGATGCAACGCTTGCAGCAAAAAATGCGGTAGAACGCGGTTTTGATATCATCATCGCAGTTGGTGGAGATGGCACATTAAATGAAGTTGTTTCAGGTGTAAGTCCATTTGAAAACCGTCCGAAAGTTGGTCTAATTCCAATGGGCACTACAAATGATTTTGCCCGTGCCGTGCATATCCCTCGAAATATTGAAGAGGCAGTAGACATTATTATTCAAGGCGACACATTACCAGTGGATGTTGGTCTCTTAAATGGGGAACGCTATTTCATCAATATTGCTGCTGGCGGACGTATTACAGAGCTAACTTACGAAGTACCAAGCAAAATGAAAACAATGCTTGGTCAGTTAGCCTATTATGTAAAGGCAGTTGAGATGATTCCATCCATCAAAGCCTCACATATGCGCATTGAATATGATGGCGAAGTATTTGATGGCGACGCTATGATGTTCCTATGTGGGTTAACGAATTCAGTAGGCGGCTTTGAAAAACTAGCTCCTGATGCAAGCATTAATGATGGTTACTTTACTTTAATAGTGCTAAAGAAGGTAAGTCTTCCTGAATTTATTCAACTAGCTGCTATGGCATTAAGAGGCGAACATTTAAATGATGATCGTGTCATCTACAAAAAAGCTAGCGTTGTCAAAGTTACTACAGAAAATGAGGTCCACCTTAATCTCGATGGCGAATATGGCGGAGACGCTCCCGCTACATTTGAAAACCTAAAGCGTCACATCGAAATCTTTGTTCCACTCGCAGATATTCGAGAGGAAGACCGTATTTAATGAACCCGAAAAGCTCATCCGATTTTATTGAGGATGAGCTTTATTTTGTATTTCTATATGATTGGTTGCTTGAAGTTAGGTGACGTCACTCGAAAAGATGTCTAGTTAGAACACTTCAAAAGGTGAGGACTCCTCTAGAGAAGGCGATTGAAGTGCTCATAAAGGTGAGAAAGCCGCTCCAAATGAAGTGAAAAGTGATCAAAAAGATGAGGAAGCCGCTCCAAATGAAGTGAAAAGTGATCAAAAAGATGAGGAAGCCGCTCCAAAGGAAGTAAAAAGCGCTCTAAAAGGTAAGGATACCACTCCAAATCCTCTTAACGAAAATTCCATCACTAGAATAAAACTGGCTAAATTCCATAAAATAAGCTTTAGAAGTAAGATTGTGAATGAAATTAGAAAAATGTTTGGCAAATGTGCGTATATTACTTGAACAAAATTTGAAACCTTAATAATAGACTGAAATTTCGGTCCGTTATTAAGGTTTTTTTCGTTGGAATAGTGGAAAATGGGGGTATGGATAAGGGAAAGGAAGTGTTGCCTTTGTATAAGTCACAAGAAAAGAAGCTTATATGGCTAAGCTTTGGTGTTGCAATCATTATGCTACTTTCTATTCTTGGAAGAATATTTGGAAGTTAAGGGGGCAATGAGATGATTAATGAATCAGCGGTCTATTGGAGCCGAGCATTAACGGAGTTAACATTATCGTTCCATATTATTTATGCAACAATTGGTGTGGGTGTCCCGTTAATGATTATGATTGCTCAATGGACTGGGTATAAAAAGAATGATGAACATTATATCTTAATGGCAAGACGTTGGGCCCGTGGTTTTGTCATTACTGTAGCAGTCGGTGTGGTAACTGGAACCGCAATCGGCTTACAACTATCATTATTGTGGCCTAATTTTATGCAACTCGCTGGTCAAACAATTGCGTTACCACTTTTTATGGAAACGTTTGCATTTTTCTTTGAGGCGATATTCTTGGGCATCTATTTATATACTTGGGATCGCTTTGATAGTCAGAAAAAGCATATGCTTCTGTTAATCCCTGTTGCTGTAGGAGCATCGATGTCGGCAGTCTTTATCACAATCGTTAACGCTTTTATGAACGCACCAAGAGGATTTGATATCGTAGATGGAGAACTTGTTAATATTCAACCTTTTCTTGCAATGTTTAACCCTGCCATGCCAACAAAGGTTGCACATGTACTTGTGACAGCGTACATGACATCGGCATTCGTGCTAGCAGCTATTGCAGGATTTAGGATGTTAAAAGGTTCGAAGCATGTATACCATAAAAAATCACTACTTTTATTAATGAAAATTGGCTTGATTTTCTCCATTGCAGCCGCTGTGATTGGAGATTTTTCAGGAAAATACTTAGCCGAATATCAACCCGAAAAACTAGCCGCAGCAGAATGGCATTTTGAAACAGAAGGTAAGGCTTCACTTGTATTATTTGGTGTCTTAGATGGAGAAGAAGTTAAATATGCTATTAAAATTCCGTATGCTTTAAGCATTCTTGCACATTTTAATCCTAATGCAGAGGTAATCGGCTTAGATCAATTTGAGGAAGAGGATCTACCGCCACTCTATATTCACTATCTCTTTGATATCATGGTTTCCATTGGTATGTTTATGGTGCTAGTTTCATTACTTTATGTTGTAGGGAAAGCACGGGGCTGGCAGTTTATTCATTCACGATGGTATAGATGGATAATCGTAGCGGGAGGACCACTATCAATTATCGCGATTGAAGCAGGTTGGTGGCTTGCCGAAGTTGGACGTCAACCATGGATACTTTATGGATTAATGCGTACACCTGAGGGAGCTACGACGAGCGACCATGTGGATTTAATGCTGCTTTTATTCGCAGGCGTCTATGCAGTATTAGCAGTGGGAAGTATTGTCGTATTGGTAAGAATGTTTAAAAAGAACCCAATCGAACGCGAGATTGAAGATCGCCACTCTGAAAAAGGCGGTGACATCCTATGACGTTAGAGATTTTAGGTATTTCAGTATTATGGATATTCCTATTTGGCTATGTCATTGTCGCATCGATCGATTTTGGTGCTGGCTTCTTTAATGCATACAGCCTACTTATTGGAAAAAATCATATTTTAACAAATATTATTAAACGTTATTTATCGCCTGTTTGGGAAGTTACCAATGTCTTTTTAGTATTCTTCTTTGTAGGAATAGTAGGATTTTTCCCGCAAACCGCTTTTTATTACGGAACGATTTTACTTGTGCCCGTTAGTATTTCGCTTGTACTATTGGCAATTCGAGGCTCCTACTATGCCTTTGAATCGTATGGTACACGAGGCCATATCGGATATACACTGACATATGGTGTAGCAGGTTTATTAATTCCCGCTTCTTTATCCGTTGTCTTTGCTATTGCTGGTGGAGGCTATGTTGATGTAATTGATGGGCAGCCTGTGCTGAACTACTGGACTTTATATACAAGTCCATTTGCTTGGAGCATTGTGGTACTAAGTATCGCTGCTGTATTGTATATTTCAGCCGTATTCTTAACATGGTACGCGCATAAAGCAAATGATATCGAAGCAACGAAACTGATGAGAAAATATGCTCTTGTGTGGGCAGCACCGCTAATGATTAGTGCGCTAGGCATTATGTATGAAATGAAATCCATCAATCCAGAGAGCTACAGTCATATGGTAAATTTATGGTGGATGTTTGCGATTTCAGCTGTCTTATTTATTGTCACAGTCGTACTCATTGCCATGCGTAAAAAGTACGGACTTGCAGTTGGGCTTCTGATTGCTCAATTTGCCGTAGCCTTCTTTGCTTATGGAATAGCTCAATATCCATACCTACTGTACCCGTATTTAACCATTTACGATAGCTTTACAAGCACACAAATGGCGATCGCTTTAGTTATCGCATTTATTTTAGGACTGTGTCTTCTTCTTCCTTCACTTTATTTATTGATGAAACTATTCTTATTCAATAAAAAATATGTGACAGGAAAAGAAGACAATCACGCATAGGAGGAAAGCACATATGCAAAGTTTTTTAATTTTTTATGCACCTTTTATTGTCGTCATTCTTGGGATCTTGTGTGCATTTTGGTGGGCACCAAGGGATTATCATATTACAAAAGAGCAGGAAAAGAGTCGCGAATAGCGACTCTTTTTTCAAGTTGATTAGCAGAGACACGCAACAGCCAAGTCTTGTTCTTTTTTCATTCGCCAACACATGCTACAATAAGGAGATTGAAATGGAGGATGTACGAATGTCAGCACCCGTGAAAAAAAATGAACGACTTTCAGTTTATATAGAAGATCTAACGCATGATGGCAATGGTGTCGCAAAGGTTGAAGGTTATCCACTATTCATACAAGGCGCACTGCCAAACGAAACGGCCGAAATCCATGTGTTAAAAACATTAAAAAACTATGGCTTTGCAAAGGTAATAGATATTATCAAGCCATCTCCAGACCGTGTTGAAGCTCCATGTGATTACTTCAAGCAGTGTGGCGGCTGCCAATTACAGCATTTATCCTATGAGGGACAGCTAAAATGGAAAGAAAATATGGTGCGCAATGTGATGCAGCGGATTGGTAAAATTAATGCACCTGTTCACCCAGTAAAAGGTATGAAAGAACCTTGGCACTACCGTAATAAAGCCCAAATTCCTTTCTCTGAAAATGAAGCAGGACAAGCGATTGCAGGCTTTTATAAAACAAAAACGCATAGCATTGTGGATATGGATCGCTGTTTAATTCAAACAGGAGAAGCAGATGCAATTCTTGCAGGCTTGAAAAAGGAATTAGCAACTTTAGGCATTAGCTCTTACAATGAGCATACACATGATGGGATGTTGCGTCATGTCGTTATCCGTAAAGCACAAGCAACAGGCGAAGTCATGGTTGTCCTTGTAACTAAAAGGAAAAAGTTTCCACAAAAAGAGGCAGCTATTGCAGTAATCCAAAAGCTAGTGCCAAACGTTACATCGATTATGCAAAATGTGAATAGTGAGAAAACCAATGTGATTTTTGGTGATGACACAATCAACCTTTGGGGTAAAGACGTTATTATTGATACAATTGGTGACGTACGTTTTGAAATCTCTGCTCGTTCCTTCTATCAAGTCAACCCAGAGCAAACAGAGGTCCTCTACAAGCAAGCACTAGATTATGCTGGCTTGCAGGGAGATGAACGTGTCATTGATGCGTATTGTGGAATTGGTACGATTTCTTTATTCCTTGCTCAAAAAGCAAAGGCCGTCATGGGCGTGGAAATTGTCCCACAAGCGATTGAAGATGCCAAACGCAACGCACTGCTTAATGGCTTTACAAATACTTATTTTGAAGCAGGCCCAGCAGAGGAAGTTATCCCAAGATGGTATAAAGAAGGCAAGGAAGCAGACGTACTAGTAGTTGATCCACCGCGCAAAGGTTGCGATGAAGCACTGCTAACTACTATTCTAGAGCAACGACCAAAACGAGTGGTCTACGTATCCTGTAATCCAGCCACACTAGCACGCGATCTTCGCATTTTAGAGGATGGCGGCTATCACACACAGGAAATCCAGCCAGTGGATATGTTCCCGCATTCGACGCATTGTGAAGCAGTAGCATGGTTGAAGTTAAACGACTAACACATTACTAAACTCACCTACACAATAAAAAATTATCGTTTTAGGACGGATTTCAGTTAAAATAATCTTTTTTATTTGTTTATCAATAAAAACTCGGATTCGATCAAATACGAATCCGAGTTTTTTTCATTAATTTCAATATGCTACATATCATCTATGCGTATCTAGGGTTTTAATTGTTTTTTTCTCCAATATGACTTAAAAGAGACTCTGTCAATTCTCGTCTTATTTGCGTGATATGGTTTTCCATGAGTTGCTTAGCTTGGTTCGCATCTCCAGAAGCGATGGCTAAGTAAATTCTTTTATGTTCATCGATGGTCTCTTGCGTTCGTTCCGAATCTTCCAAGCGTTGTCTACGGGTAGCTCGGATTGTATCTTGCATATGCTCACTAAGGGTTTGAAATAATTGTAAAAATATTGAGTTATGTGAAGCAAGTACAATATTAAGATGGAAACTTAGGTCTGCTTGAATTCCTAATTCTACATCATTTTTACCTTGATCCATCATGTCTAATGCTTTGCTAATTCGTTCTAAGTCTACAGAAGTAGCTCGTCGTGAAGCTAAAAAGGCACACTCTACTTCAAGTGCTTGGCGAAGTTCCAACATTTCATAAATTAATTTTTTTTCAGTATTTATTATTGTAGAGGAAAGCTCTTCGCTTAAAGTATGGGATTCAGCAGTTTTAATAAAGCTACCACTGCCTTGTTTAATTTCAATAAATCCTTTTATTTCAAGTTTTCGAAGTGCCTCTCTCACCGATGTTCGACTGACATTAAAACGACTTGCTAATTCTCTTTCTGTCGGGAGTTTATCCCCAGGCTGTAATTCACCATTTAAAAAATATTCCTTTATTTGATCAACGATAACTTGATATGCTTTTTTCTTTGGTTGAGGCATTACCTATCTCACCACCTTAAATACATAGTACTATAAACGCTTTAATCATACAGAAATACAGCATGTTTATCAATTTAAGAAAAAAATTAATAGTTGATATTTTCTGAATATTTAGTACAATGTAAAAAGGTTGGACCAATTAAAAGAATATAGAAAATTGGTATGACATATAAATTTATCAATTAAACACTCAAAATACTATGAGAGTAAAAGGGGAAGGAAAAAATGATTACTACAAATGAAGAATTAGTGATGGCTCTACGAAGTGTTCTTCCAGAAATTGAAGTGACAATCAATCAAACGATTTTAGAACAGCATAGCAGTGATGAATCCTATCATAGCGCCAGTCTTCCTGATATTGTGGTGTTTCCGACAAAGACAGAAGAAGTGAGTAAAATAATTAACATAGCAAATCAATACAAAGTACCGATAGTGCCATTTGGAAGAGGAACAAGCTTAGAAGGACATGTCATCCCTTATAATCATGGGATAACGATTGATTTTTCACTTATGAACAGAATAGTAGAAGTTAGAGAGAAGGACTTTCTTGTGAAAGTTCAACCAGGGGTAACGCGTTCTCAGTTAAATAAAGAATTGAAGAAATATGGATTATTTTTCACTGTAGACCCAGGAGCAGATGCAACAATTGGAGGAATGGCGGCAACAAATGCTAGTGGGACAACATCTGTTAAATATGGAACTATGCGCGATCAAGTTCGAGATTTAGAAGTTGTTCTCTCAGATGGAACAGTGATTCATACAGGAAATTTAGCAGAAAAATCTTCATCAGGCTATCATTTAAATGGGCTTTTCGTTGGGTCTGAGGGAACACTTGGTTGTTTTACTGAATTGACGTTAAGAGTCTATGGTATTCCTGAATGTGTAATGGCTGCTAGAGCGTCCTTCAAAACAGTGAATGATGCTGTGGAAGGAGTGGTGAGTATTCTACAAGCGGCAATTCCCATTGCAAGAGTCGAACTTGTAGATGAACCCTCAATGAAGCAAGTGAACTTGTATAGTCAAACAGCTTATGAGGAACAACCAACCTTATTTTTAGAGTTTGAGGGGAATGAGGCTGGCTTAAGGCAAGATGTAGAATTTATGAAAGAGATTGTAGCGGCTCATAATTGTGAAAATATTGAATTTGAGATGGATAATGCAGCCCGAAATCAGCTATGGGAAGCTCGCCATAATTTAGCTTACGCCTATGTCCATGGACACCCAGGAAAAAAACTAATGGTAACCGATGTTTGCTTACCGATATCCGAATTAGCAGGTGCTATAGAACATGCAAGAGAAGCACTTGATATGTTAGCGCTTACAGGTGGGGTTGTTGGACATGTTGGTGATGGCAATTTCCATGTACTATTAATGATTGATATGAATGATCCAAAAGAAATAAAGAAAGCTGATGAATTGAATGAATTGATTGTGATGTATGCACTTGAACGAGGAGGAACTTGTACAGGAGAACATGGTGTGGGCATTGGTAAGCAGAAATATCAAGAGAAAGAACACGGTAAAGCACTTCTAGTGATGGAAAAGATTAAACAAGCACTTGACCCTGACACACTTTTCAATCCGAATAAAATATTGAAAATAAAAATATAGGGAGTGGAATTATGAAAATTTTAGAAGCGATTAGTACGATAGCTGGAAAATATTTCGCCATCTGGGTTATTTGTATTGCTGTTATTGCTTTTATAGCTTCGGAGCCCTTTTTAATATTTGGAGGGTATATCACGATTTTGCTAGGCATTGTTATGTTTGGCATGGGTCTAACGTTAAAAGCAGTTGATTTTAAATTGGTTATAACGAATCCAGTACCAGTCATTATTGGTGTATGTGCTCAATATGTTATCATGCCACTTGCCGCTTTTTTAATTGCTTATATAATGAACTTGCCGGCAGAATTAGCTGCAGGGCTAGTCCTTCTTGGATCTGTACCTGGTGGAACTGCTTCAAACGTCATGGTGTATTTAGCTAAAGGAAATGTACCTTTGTCCATCACAATGACATCCTTTTCGACATTATTAGCTCCAATTGCCACACCACTCATCCTATTATTACTTGCAGGTAAATGGATGCCAGTTGATCCAATAGCAATGTTTACTTCAATTATTCAAGTAATTATTTTCCCTATTATCCTAGGGATTGTTATAAGAAGAGTTGTTCCTCAAATCGTAGAAAAAAGTATTAATGTGATTCCTCTTATTTCAGTAGTTGCTATTATGATTATTGTATCCGCTGTTGTTGCTGGTAATGTTGATACCATCGCTTCGGCAGGCTCCATTATTTTTGCAGCTGTAGTGCTTCATAATGCATTCGGATTGTTATTTGGTTATATAACAGCTCGTCTATTAGGCCTCGATGAAAGTAATCGAAGAGCTATTTCAATAGAAGTTGGAATGCAGAACTCTGGTCTAGGTGTAGCGCTAGCCACTGCCCACTTCGGTCCCTTAGCGGCCTTACCTAGTGTACTTGGGGCTGTTTGGCATAATATTTCTGGTCCAATTCTCGCTACCTATTGGTCAAAAAAACCAGAGATACTAAAGGTACAACATACTAAACAGATACAAGAAGATAACGGCAGAACTCAAATATAGGAGAGTAAATATTCGATGTCTACGGCTTGTATTGCAGTCATATTATCTATTTTGTTTAAATCCACCTCACAAATTGATCCATTCGAAAAAATATAGAAATGAAAATTAGGTATAATAAAAGTAGATGAGATAGAAACAAGCTATCCATCTGCTTTTTTATTTTTTAAAATATCATTTAGGACGGATTTTCGTTAAAATAAACATTGTTGATTTTTACATTAATTCTTGATAAAGAATACTTCTACCTCTATTAGGTAATGAGGCAAATGTATCAATATGTCCATAGTGAGAGGAATTGGAAATAACATGAACGATAATTTTTGGCGTGATTTACCACGGCCATTTTTTGTATTGGCACCGATGGAAGATGTGACAGATGTTGTATTTCGTCACGTTGTAAGTGAAGCAGGTCGACCAGATGTGTTTTTTACTGAGTTTACAAATTCGGATAGCTACTGTCATCCAGAGGGAAAGAAAAGTGTGCGTGGCCGTTTGCTCTTTACAGAAGATGAGCAGCCAATGGTGGCACATATTTGGGGAGATAATCCCGAGTATTTCCGTGAAATGAGTATTGGCATGGCAGAGCTAGGATTTAAAGGTATTGATATTAACATGGGCTGCCCTGTACCAAATGTAGCATCAAGAGGGAAGGGGAGTGGCCTAATTCTCCGACCAGATGTTGCGGCAGAATTGATTCAAGCAGCAAAAGCGGGCGGACTGCCTGTTAGCGTGAAAACGCGACTTGGCTACAAGGATGTAAATGAGTGGGAAGAGTGGCTAACGCATATTTTAAAGCAGGATATAGCGAACCTTTCGATTCATCTACGAACAAGAAAGGAAATGAGCCTAGTAAATGCGCATTGGGAGCTCATTCCAGAAATCAAAAAGTTACGTGATCGTATTGCACCTAATACGCTACTCACGATCAATGGAGATATTCCTGACCGTCAAACGGGACTGCAGCTAGCTGAACAATACGGTATTGATGGCGTGATGATTGGACGAGGTATTTTTAAAAATCCTTTTGCTTTTGAAAAAGAGCCAAAAGAGCATAGCAGTAAAGAATATCTTAATCTTTTAAGACTGCAGCTCGATCTTCAAGATCAATACTCGGAAGAACTACCACGTTCCATCACAGGGCTTCATCGCTTCTTCAAAATTTATGTCAAAGGATTCAGAGGAGCTGGTGAATTAAGAAGTCAATTGATGAACACAAAATCAACGGATGAAGTGCGTGTATTGCTAGACAACTTTGAATCAAACAATATTGAATGACAATGAAATGATGAAACCACCAATAAAGTCAAGTAAATAACAGTAGAAGTAGGAGCAAAGATTTTGGGATGAGATTTCCCTTTCTTTGCTCCTTTCAATTTATCGCTATGGAGGTTTTGGCTTCAAATGCTAGGGGGAGGGCTCTTGTTTTTATGCGCTTCTGTTTAAATGTAGTTTTTATCTAGTAATATGAACCCTCATAATTGATTTATCCTTATTTTTACAAATCCCTTTTAGTGGTATTAATATATATTGAAACTAAATGGTTAAAATAGTCGTATAAGGTATTATAGATTAGAGGAGGTCGGAAAAATGGATTATACTAAAATCTATAATGAGGAACTGATTGCCTTAGTAAAAGAAAAAATAAAGTCCGTCGGTGAAATTAAAGCGGTGAAGTTTGTGAGAGAACAAACAGATATGTCCTTAATACAGGCAAAAAAATTTGTCGATTTTTGTAAAGAATAGACATAAAAATTAGAGTCATTAAACTGTGGCTCTAATTCTTTATGAATAGGACCATATTGTTGAAGAAGACTCTTTAATGAAGAAGATGATAATTTCCTCGAGCAGATTATTGACAATAAAGAAGGATAGGTTTTTATGCTGACTTGGTTGAAAGGCTTTGTGGAATACAGAGTCGATGAAATACGAGGAGGACTTGTAAAATGAAAAACAAACCCAGGATTGGTTTCCTGGGTTTGTTTTTACTTATTGGCAACTATGACCAATTTACCTGTATCCAGTTCCTTTTCGAATTGAGCAGCTTCCGATTCACTTAATCCGACAGAAGCTAACTTGTTGCGGAGTTCATCTCCACGGGAATTCACCAGGTTCTTCATCGAAGTCAGGAACCCTTGCTCGCTAATACCAGCTTCTTCAGTCCCAAGTGCTTCGTTAATATCATCTTCACGTTCTTCATAGTGCGCAAAGATGTAAATGTTATCTCGAAGATACCCTTGCGCTTCTAATTTCTCCACTTCTTTTTTCGCCTGTACTACGTTTTCTACTGTCAATTTGACTGTCATTAATGATCCCTCCTATATATGTTCACATTCAATCTATTCCACTAAATTAAATGAATAAAACATCTTTTTTGTTTTTAATTATGTTAGAGTGGCATGAACAACTAATGGAATACTAATGAACAACTCGAAAACAATGGAAGTTGTTATTCTAAATCTTTATTCTAAAGCTACGTCCAATTCTTTATAGAGTAGGACTTTTTTGTTTGCATCAATAGAGGATTTAGAGAAACATCAGAGAATTGTATAGTGAGTACCATTATATGTAATGACGAGCTTATAGGAGTTGTATGAAGATGATTGTGACAACTAGACCGTTAAAAATTAAATATAATAAATCAGTAAATACTTTTCAGGAGTTTATGCAAATTCATCACAACAATCATTCCCTTACGAAGGAAGTTGTTTTTCTACGCTATATCGGTATACCTGATTCGGTAGATTTTTATAAAGATGAGATTTTACAAATGGAGGAGTATTTCTCCAAGCAAAGCGTATTTTATTTACGACTGCATAAGCTTGAGGTCATTCGTAATAAGGAAGATGTAGATAGATTGTCAGAAAGTTGGAGAAGGTGGCAGACTGCTGCTGAAAACCCGCAATTACTGTATAAGCTATCTTTGTGCAGTAAATTAGCGAGTGATCAACTTGAATGGACAAAAAAGCTAAGCTTTAAACAGATGATTCAACTATTTAAAGAAAATCAGCCTTATCCTAATGAAACGTTGTTAAAAAATTTTGCAGTTAAATTTTTGTATTGGATGGATTATTATTTACCACAAATTTTTTCTGAGGAAAATCCAATGTCCCAAAAAATTGTTTTTATAGGTGACATTACGCAGCATGAATTACTATTTTTATATTTCTTATCGTCACTGGGGTGCGATATTTGTTACATGAATCCTAAAGGAGATATTGCCAATTTATACCCTATAATAGAAGCGTCATCTACCTTACATATGTGTCGTCATTTCTATGAAAAGGAAATAACATTGCCTATTAAAAGTACTTCAAGACAATTGAACATCCCTGTTCAAAAAACGAATGTAACAGAAGAGTGGAGCTATGAGCAATTAGCCTCCTTAGCCACATCTGTTGTGATGATTAAGACCTTCGGGGAGGATGATAAGGTTTTATGCTATGGCTCTGGTGTTATTCTCCACCAAGATGGATATATTTTAACAAACTTGCATGTTGTGGGTGGTGGAAAATATTATTCTGTGCTCTATGAAAATGATACCAACGAGTATATAACCCATCAATTTGTGAAATATCATGATATGCATGATTTGGCTATTTTGAAGGTAGACAGAAGAAGCCACCCTTTACCTGTTAAAATGGATGGACAATTAGTTCGAGGGCAAAAAATTGTGGCGATTGGCAGTCCTTTAGGATTGTTTAACTCGGTTTCTGATGGGATTGTTTCTGGTTTTCGTGATATACGGCAAATGTCTATGATTCAATTTACAGCTGCTATATCAAATGGCAGTTCGGGTGGGGCCTTATTGGATATGTATGGTCAATTGGTTGGTCTGATTACTGCAGGCTTCGATGATGGTCAAAACCTTAATTTGGCTGTACCTGCCAATCTAATTTATCAGTTTGCTCAAAACTTTATAGAAATACCGAGTTGAATTTCCACTATTCCACCATTGCTTTTTATTTGGTAATCTTATAGAATGTAGAACGGTATAAATGAACGATATATAAATCCTTTAATACGGTCCAGAGAGGCTGAAAAGGGCTATGTGATATTTTTAAGCTAATATCTTTGCTTTGTCATGCCCTTTTGTCCTCTGTGACGGAAGGGCTTTTATTATTGTTCCATACTCCTCTTTTAAAGGGAGTCCTGTGAGGCTTCAAAAGAGAATGGACAAGACAGCTATAATCCATTCACTAAAAGAGATCGACAACTAGAAAATTGGAGGCTAAAAAGAATGGATTATCGTAAAAAAACCGTGGTCGCTTCAGTAGCAGGGCTAACGTTAGAAGGAATGGATATTATGTTCATTTCCTTTGCTATGACAATGATTATTGCAGAATTTAATATTGATCTTGCAACAGGTGGATTGATTTCATCCATCACGAATATTGGGATGCTACTGGGTGGTATTGTTTTCGGTGTGTTAGCAGATAAATATGGTCGAGTAAAAGTATTTACGTATACGATTATTCTGTTTGCCATAGGAACGGCCTTAACAGGAGTAGCAACAAGTATTGAACAAGTTTATGTTTATAGATTTATCGCTGGTTTAGGTGCTGGCGGAGAATATGGTATTGGGATGGCGCTTGTGGCGGAGGCTTGGCCAAAGAATAAACAAGGCAGAGCATCCTCTTATGTCAGTGTAGGTGCACAATATGGGGTAATTTTAGCTGCTTTATTAAGTGCTATTATTTTACCAACTTTAGGGTGGCGTGCATTATTTTTTGTAGGATTACTACCAGTTATTTTCGCCTTTATCGTACGTAAAAATATTGATGAGTCACCAGAATGGTTAGCTGCGCAGAAACAACAAAATAATAAGAAAGAGAACGGGAAATTAGCACAATTATTTGCTTCACCTCGTATCACCATGACAACACTTTCCCTAATTCTAATGGCTACTGTTCAAATTGCAGGCTATAATGGTCTGATGATTTGGCTACCTTCGATGTTACAGAAATCGCAAGGTTTATCGGTTTCAAGTTCAGCATTGTGGACAATTAGTACCGCAGTTGGCATGATTATTGGAATGCTGACGTTTGGTAGATTTATGGATCGTTTTGGAGCAAAGCGAACTTTCGGTATCTTCTTAGTAGCCTCTGCAGGTGCTGTATTCCTTTACTCGTTTGCAACAGGTGCAGTAGCGATATTAGTAGGCGGTGCGGTTGTAGGATTCTTTTCTAATGGAATGTTTGCAGGGTATGGTGCATTAATTAGTAGCTTTTATCCAGTACAAATTCGCAGTACAGCAACAAACACCATTTTTAATTTTGGACGAGCTATAGGTGGATTCTCACCAATCTTTGTCGGCTTTATTTTACAAAGCTACGATATGACTGTCGTTATGATTTACTTAGCAGCGCTGTATTGTATTTCCTTTATCGTCATGCTAACGCTTAAGAGCTCAGGTAAGGGATTGCAAACAGCATAATTTTATCGAGCACGAAAGAACGAATTCCACTTCTGCAAATGGGATTCGTTCTTTTCTTATTAGTATTTAATTATAATAAACCTTTTGAACGTTTTTCAGCGATTTCAACAAGGCGCTTTGTAATCTCTCCTCCAACGGAACCATTTGCGCGAGAAGATGCTTCTGGCCCAAGCTGAACGCCAAACTCTTGTGCAATTTCATATTTCATTTGATTGACTGCCTCATGTACACCAGGTACTAGAAGTTTATTTGAACTGCGGTTATTGTTAGCCATTGTTCTCACCTCCTTGACCTTAGAATGGTTGCGATTAAATTTTTCATACATTTAAAAAGTAGGAAATGCACACGCTATTTGCTAACAACAACAACTTGTGGAAAGCTAGCAATAATCAGCAAACTCTCTGTTATAATTAAGCCTGGCTCTTTACTATATAAGGTTAATTAAAGGAGGAACATATAATGACGAATAATGATATCTTAATTCGTTTACGCTATGCGTTCGATATAAAAAATGTAGATATGGTAGAAATTTTCAAACTTGGTGGCATGGATTATACAAAGGAAGAAGTATTAAATATGCTAATTAAGATTAATGATGAGGAAGAAGCGCCAGAAGAATACATCAAATGTAATAATAAAATGTTAGAGGCATTTTTAAATGGATTAATTACTTTTAAACGCGGGCCTCAGAAACCAAGGGAAGGACAGGCTGTTGGACCGTTACCTGTGTCAGGTAAAGAAAGCCCAAATAATATGCTACTAAAGAAAGTAAAAATTGCTTTAGCTTTAACAACTGAGGAGATGCTTGAAATTTTATATGACGGAGGCATTAAAGTAACAAAAGGTGAATTAGGTGCTATTTTAAGAAATCCAAGTCATCGTAATTATAAAGAGTGTGGCGATTCATTCGTACGAAATTTTTTAAGGGGCTTAACATATAAATATAGAGCATAATGCACAATCATAAAGTGCCATTTTTTTCTTTGAAACTCGTTGACAATTTGTGACGAAATTGTGTACAATAAATTTATCACAAAATGTTCACAAAAAAGATGAAAATTGTTCACAGACAAAGGGGTGCTTGTATGATTTATATTGACATCTTATTAGTAGCTATTGCATGTATTACAATGCCTTTTATTGTTGCAGTTATGTTAGATATTTTTTATGCGGAACGGAAAAAAGTGCGCTTTTCATTACGTCGTACTTCCGTATGGTATATCGCTATGTTTGCATTATCCTTTATACCATCCGTATTACTTGTCACACAAAACGTATAATTTATTCAAACACTTAGGGGTAAGTGAAATGAAAGTTGACAGCTACAACGCTAATTGAGGTTGTAGCTGTTTTTAGTTTGTTCAATAGATGAATAAAATTTCTATAATTAATAATGAAGGAACAGCTAGTATAAAATATGTATGTTTTAACTAGAGAGCATTGACTACTTTTACCTACTGTGTTAATTTTGGTAGGGAAATATAGGCAAATTTACTGAAAAGTAGAGACGCAAAGCTACAGGTCTAAGGCAATAAATGCTATGACGGCTGGGTTGCAAAAGAGTGCTAGTTGTATCATTCTCATTCTAGTTTTTGTTCTTTTATGCCTATTTCTTTTGAAATAGGCATTTTTTTGCAAGTAAAGTTCAAAGGAGGAAAAGGGGAAATGACGTTGTTAAAAAACACATCATTAAAAAATAAGCTTTTACTAACAGTCTCTATCGTTGTATTACTGCTTATCGCCATTATTACGACGCAAAGTATTAGTGAATTGAATAATCGGATGAATGTAGATTTGGAGCAAGAATTAAAAAGTGTTGGTTTATTAACAGCTATGAACTTAGACAGTGATGAAGTAAAAGATTTGCTGTCCGAAAAAGGGGAAACAAACGCAAAGTTTACAAAGATCCAAAAGCAACTTGATATGATTCAGGACCAGCAAGGTATTATGAGCTGGAGTTATATTTGGGATGTCAAGGATGAGGGTGGCGTCAATCCAATTGGCTATACCTCTAATCTAAATGAAGTATATGAAGCTGGTGAAATTTTTACTGATTTAGCGGATGAACATGTAGAAACAGCAAAATTAGCTATTGAAAATAATAGTACAGAGGTAACTGCTATTTTCGAGGATCCTTTTGGTTCTTGGAGAACGGTTTTTAGTCCTATTAAAGATGATAATGGCCAACTGATTGCCCTATTAGGGATTGATTACTCTGCTGATTATATCAATACGATTATTAAAACAAGTGTGATTAAGCAAATTGTCATTGCCATTATCGGCATTTTAATTTTATTAGTTTTAGTTTACATAATTATAGATCGACTATTAAAGCCACTGAAAAAAGTAGTGAACGTTGCCAATCAAGTGGCAAATGGTGAATTAATAGATGTTGATTTAGAGACATCGAAGGATGAAATTGGTAAATTATCTGAATCCATTCGTACAATGGTGGCTAATTTGCAACATATTATTTTAAACATACGCAATACATCCAATCACGTTTCTTCAGCAGCCAATCAATTAACGGTGCATGCTGGTGAAACTTATAACAGCTCAACAAATATTGCACTAGACATGAATCAAATTACTCAAAATGCTGAGGCCTCGATGACCATGACAGAGGAAACAGCCGCTGCTATGGAAGAAACTGCAACAGGTATTCAGCAAATTGCTGATTCTGCAAATGTAGCTGCGGAATCCTCTATTTCAGCATCACAGGCTTCTGAACGAGGCAATGAAGTTGTCCAACAAGTTATTGCTCAAATGGAGTTAATTAATGATTCTGTTGAACAAATAGGGACAACCATTAATGGACTACATGTTAATACGAAAAAAATAAGTGAAATTGTTAGCTTAATTACTGCTATTGCCGATCAAACAAATCTATTAGCATTAAATGCTGCCATCGAAGCGGCACGAGCAGGTGAACATGGTAAAGGCTTTGCCGTTGTTGCGGATGAGGTGAGACGCTTAGCTGAACAATCCTCTCAATCAGCAACAGAAATTTACAATTTAATTAGTTCTATTCAATCTGATTCAAACGCTTCTATCACGGTTATGGAAAAAGGCAAAGAGGATGTTAAGGTAGGGATGGCATTTACTAATGAAGTAGGCGAAATCTTTAAAGAAATTCTTACTTCATCAGAAGAAGTAGCTAGCCAAATACGTGAAATTTCCGCTGCTTCACAACAAATTTCTGCATCCTCAGAAGAAGTGGCGGCATCTGTAAATAATATTAAACAATCTGCAGAGCAGTCAGCAGAGTTTTCTTCAAATGTCTCGAAATCTACACAAGAGCAATTATCTACCATGCAGGAAGTAAAGGATGCCTCTTCATCACTGGGCAAAACAGCAGAAGAGTTGCAAGGTCTTGTGGCAAAATTCAAATTGGAGAATGATCATAATGGACATTAATTTTACAGGGAAAAATGTTTTAATTACAGGTTCTAGTAAAGGAATCGGTAAAGCCATTGCATTAGGCTTTGCACAACATGGAGCCAATATTTTAATTAATTATATTGGGGATGAGCAAGAGGCAGAAGCTGTACGTGCAGAAGCAGAAAAGTTTGGTGGGAAAGCTTTAATATTCCATGCTGATGTTTCTAATTCACAAGAAGTACAGGCGATGCATCAATTTATGGACGAGCATCTCGGGGAACTTGATATTCTTGTAAATAACGCTGGATTTGCACAGGGTTCCAGCATTACAGAATTAACGGATGAGCAGTGGGATCGTATGATTAAAGTTCATTTATATGGCTGTTTCTATAATTGCCGTGAAGCAGCTAAAAGAATGAAGGAACGTAATTCAGGAAAAATCATCAATATTTCATCTGATATTGGTAGCTTGGGTTGTGAAGAATTCACGCATTATTCAGCTGCGAAGGGTGCTATCAATGCTTTTACAAAGGCTTTAGCAAGAGAATTAGCACCTTCTATACTTGTCAATGCAGTTGCTCCTAGTGGAACATTTACGGACATTCTACAAGAGTTTGGCGATAACTATGTGGAGGAAGAATCCGCAAAATATCCATTAAAACGTTTAGCTCAACCAGAAGAGATTGCGAAAAGTGTATTATTTTTAGCCTCTAATCATGCTGACTTCTATACAGGTCAAATATTAACGCCAAATGGTGGGGTCGTAATGAACGGATAATGGAAAACGAGGAGTAAATAATGTTAAATATTTTTATCTTTTGCTTATACTTATTATTTATCTATTATATTGGCTATAAAGGCTATAAGCGTGTCAACACAGCCGAGGATTTAATTGTTGCTGGCTGGAGCATGCCTTTATCCGTTGTAACGGGTAGTTTAGTCGCTGCATTATTAGCAGCTCCCTTCTTTTTTGCAGCGGTAGGCTCTGGCTATACAAGTGGTGGCTTTGAAGGTTCGGCAACAATGGGTGGTCTAGGGACTTGTATGATTCTTGGAGCACTCATTTGGACAAAGCCATTAAGACGTCTAAAGGGCTGGACATTAGCAGATTACTACGGTTTACGCTATGGCAGTAAAAAGCTAGGAGCCTATACAGGGGTTGTTATGGCAATTGCTTTTGGTGTTTTTAATGCAGCGGCGTTAACAGTTGGTGGAACTTATATTATTCAGCAATTGTTGCAAATTGATTTTATACCTGCGGCGCTTCTATTTGTATCACTAACGGCTATTTATTCAGTTATTGGTGGTTTATGGGCAGTTGCCTATACTGAAATCGTACAAGGTGCGCTTGCAGTGGCAGGTATTTTGGGTATTACCATTTTTATTTTGTTTTACTATCCAGACGTTACATTTAATCCTGAGTGGTGGAATATCAGTACATTATTTGAGAAGGCAGGAGCAGAATTCTGGACTTTGTATCTTGTACTAGCACTTGGAGATATCCCTGCAGTTGACCTTGGGCAGCGGGTAGCTGCTGCGAAAAGTCCGCGAGTGGCACAACGAAGTATGATTATTGCTGGTATTATTGTCATTGCAATTAGCTGGATTCCAGGGATGCTAGGGGAAGCCTTTAAGTCTATTTATCCTGAGAGCACAAACCCGGAAACATTGATGCTTACCTTTGCACAAGGTTATTTTCCGCCTTTATTAGCAGCTATTTTCTTAACAGCCATGGCAGCCATGGGGATGTCTACAGTAGCTGCATGTTATGTAGCGACTTCAGGAATTGTGACAAAGAATATTTATTTAGATTTTATTAATCGTAATCCTGATCCTAAGAAGCTATTAAGATTTTCACGATCTATTATTCTAGCCAGTGCTTTATTAGGTTTAGTGCTAGCTGTAAGCTTCCAAAAAGTAATTGATTTAGCTTATTTAGCTTGGGATATTATATTCGTAACAATATTCTGGCCAATCGTTTTAGGACCATTTTGGAAACGTGTCAGTACACCAGCAGTTTGGGCAAGTATTTCCGTTGGCTTAGTTTATTACATTGTGACATCACTAACATTCGTACCTAGTCTGACAATCCAATCAGAAGGCTTCATAGGTCTATTAAATGAATTATGGCAGGCTCCTGTATTTTCGGGTGTTGTTATAACTGGTATCACAATTGTCGTGGTGAGCTTACTCGTTCCGCCATCTGAGCATGTTCTTGAGATGCACAAAATAGAAAAAGATAAAACATTAGACGACGTAAGTAGTAAAGAAGAGCTAATTGGTCGTTAAAAGCAAAAGCACGGATTCATTGTAAAGTTCAATGAATTCGTGTTTTTTATTAGAATGAAAAGATAGAATCAAGAATACTATTGCTAGTACATCATCTGAATTTTTCTAGTGATTATCTTGATAAAGGCGGGAATTGAATGAAAAATATTTTCTTCATTTTATTAGGGATTGTCTATCTTTATCTAGCAAATGCCATTGAATTAGTCATTATTAAGCAACTATTTTTTTTAATTGGGCTGGCTTTAGTCGGTCTAGGGTGTATCCGTTATTTAAAAGAGCGTTATATTGCCATACAAACTTTGACAGCCATGACGGAAGCTAGTGAGGAGGAGATAAAGGCTATTCCTCATACACATTGTACAGTTTCCAATGATGCTTTAAATGCTTTATTGTTAAATGAACACACAAACACGCTTATTTTCGCACGAAGAGAAGCTTTAGACGAAGAACTAAAAATAATAGAGGTTCCATTTAACAGAATATATGAGGTTGCCATCATGGAAGATGAAGTATTTACGGTTAGAACAAAGAATCATCTAATGAGTGGTTCCTTACTTGCTGAAGCAGAGGAAGTAGAAGAAGAGGAGGTAGAAGAAGATACAATCTCACAGCTATCGTTAAAGCTAGTAGTAGATCATTTATCAGAGCCTATTCAAGAATATATGTTCATGGATAATAGTGAAGATCCCATATCAAAAGAGGAAGATGACTATAAAGAAGCCATGGAGCTTTGTGAGAAATGGTTTCAAAAGATAAGTGTTATTATTAAACGTCATGAATTGGAACGCGTGCCCATAAGTCATTGGCAATAAGAGAAAAGGCTATCTCAAAATAGAAAAATTTGAGATAGCCTTTGTTGTTTAGATGATTAAATTTTAAATTGCTGTAGCTGCGTATTTAACTCCTCTGCCATTCCAGCAAGCTGATTTGCACTTCTAGCGATTTCGTCCATTGTAGCGGCGGTTTCCTCAACAGTTGCTGTTGTTTGCTCAACGCCAGCAGCGGATTCCTGTGAAATGGAGGCCATATCATCAATAGAAGCATTAATGGTTTCCGAATTTTGAGCAAGCTGATTTAAATTCGTTGAAATGGTTGAAATATTATCAATCATATCTCCAACAGCATCAGAAATTTTTTCAAATGTTTCATTTGTTTCATCTAGTTGTGTTGTTCCTCTTTTTACTTCCTCATAGCCAGTCTGAAGGGCAGATGTTACATTGCCAGTCTCACCTTGAATACGATGGACAATTGTTGCAATATCTGTGACAGAGAATTGTACTTGCTCAGCAAGCTTTCGGACTTCATCTGCCACAACAGCAAAGCCCTTGCCATGCTCACCTGCTCGTGCTGCTTCGATTGCTGCATTTAATGCAAGTAAATTTGTTTGGTTTGAAATATCATCGATAACTGACACAAGCTTGGATATTTCAGCAGACTGTTCATTTAAATTTTCCACCTTTTTCACAGAGTCTAATACAATTTCATTTATTGTAGCCATTTGTTTGGTAGATTGAACCATTAAACTTTTCCCTGAAACCGTTAATTTTTGAACATGACTAGAATGTTCGCTTAATTCAATGCCCTCTTGTGTAGTTTCATGAATGCTACGCTTAAATGCTGTCATTGTTTCTGCCAAATCACCTGTGGTAGATGCTTGTGTTTCTGTACCTGATGCAAGCTCTTGCATCGTTACTGTAATTTGCTCAGTACCTGCTTGTACCTCATTCGATGATTGAGCAAGTTCTTCACTACTAGCTGCTACTGTTTCAGAAACCGTGTAGATAGAATGGATCGTTTGTTTTAATTTTTCGTTCATGTCATTGGCAGCTACCATTAACGTTCCAATTTCATCTCGTGTTTTTACAGGTAGAGGCTCTAGTTGCAAATTTCCATCTGCTAATTCTTTCATTCGGTCAGCTACGACTGTAACAGGTTTAGAAATCGTACTGGCTGTGATAATGGCAATTAGAATACCAGCTATCGTTAGAATCAAGCTAAAGGCGATACCAATTGTTCGATTCTCCGAGCTAGTTGATACAACATCGTTACCAACATCTGTAATGGCTTTAGCACGTTCATCTGCCAGTTTTTCGTAACCATCTCGCACTTTCGTTACGAGTTCATGTGTATCCATTAAATTTTCTAAAGCTAATTCTTTATTGCCCTTTTGATAGATATCAAATACCTCTGTATTAACAAGGGTACTCCAATCACGGGCGATTGCTACAAGTTGATCGCGTTCATCTGATTTTTCATATTTGTCTAGAATAGCGTTATTTTTCTCAGCCATTTTGCGATACTCATCAAATGATTCTTTGTATTTTTCGTCACCTGTCAACACATAATTTAACGCTGCAGATAGGCGGACACTCATAGAGAGTGCTAAATTTTTACTTGCATTTAAAACAACTAAATCTTCTTTTACTAAATCTTTTGCCTGTTTTTCCATATTTGTATTGGAATTGTAAGTGTAGGTTGTAAAGCTAACTACTAAAACTAACAAAAGAATAAATGCACTTAAAATTCGAGTTTTAAGTGTTTTAAACTTGATAATGCCTTTCATTTTCCCATCCCTTTACTATCTCATTGAGAAATTTTTTCAACACAAGTATTATTTTATAACTAATTATGCGTATTAATAAGCCTTTCGATAGAAATATTTAAAAATAGTTTTTTAGTACAATGATATAATTATTTTCCTTTTATTGATGGTTAAATATATATAGATGTCTAACAACTAATTTATATATTTGTGTATAATTTCCTATGTAGAAAGAAAATACACCTGAAGCAAATTGCTTCAAGTGCCATAAGTAAAGGATTCTCTATTCTTTTTGTTTTTTCGCCGTGCGCTCCCACTGTAGAAGGGAAGGATAAGGGTCAAAAGCCCATTCGGTTCTTCCATTAAATTTATAAATACCATAATGAAGATGTGGAGGGAATTTACCAGATGTACCTTCTTTTCCATAGCCAGAGCTTCCAACATAGCCAAGAACAGTACCAGGTTTTACAATTGTACCTACTTCAATTTCCTTATGATAGCTACCGAGGTGGGCATAATAGTGGTAGGAATTATGATTGTCGCGAATACCAATACGCCAGCCACCAAATTGATTCCATCCTTTTACCTCAACAACTCCAAAAGAGGTAGATAATACAGGTGTTCCATAGCTGGCAAAAATATCAGTTCCCTCATGAATACGGCGTCCACCCCAACCGCGATTGGCGCCCCAAGTGCCCCGGTAACTGTAATCAGAGCGGATATTTAGCGGGAAGGTATGTGCATCAAGTTCAATGGTTTTAAAATGTCTGTACAATGTGGAGATGGTAAATATTTGATTGACTGCTTCTTCGCTTCCGTAATATTCCCATAAAGCTAATTTAAAATCCTCATCAGTCGTTCCAAATTTCCCTAAATAACTAGCCATCGAAAAGATGACATCCTCATCATCCTTTGGACTAGCGATTCCATCATGATTACCGTCAAGGCCCATTCCTCCGAAATAGCTAATTGTCTCAGGAGAAGTGTCTTCCTTTACAGGATTTAATGCACCTGACCAGTATTCATCAGAAAATTGGATAGCCAAATAGCCTTCTCGTTTAGGGATGTCTTTACGAACTGATTGTAGGTTTCTCTCATACTGATCGATAGCAGCTAAAAAATGCCATGGAATGAGTAATTCATCGAATTGTACATAATAGGACATACGCTGCTGTAAAATTTCTTCTTCTGTAAGATCCTCCTTTGCAAAAGAGGCAGAAGGGTACAGCATAATCCCTAAAAATAAAAATGTGAAAAGAAATATAAAATGGCGATGCAATGATGGACCTCCTTTCTAACGTTAGAATAACCGAAATTTTTATCTTCATTCAGTAAGGTTCTATGTATGAAAACAGTTGATATATCCGCAATTTTTTTGCCCCAAAAAATAGAAATAATAAGAAGAAACTTCATCAAAGAAAAAGTAATGGTATCATCATGCCATTAACTTCATACTATGTTATAAATCAAGCCCTGAATGGAGGGAAGGCTATTAACATTTTAGATAAAGTGAAAAACTATCGCGAAGAAGAAAACAGGCTGAAGTGGGAAGGGACATTTGCAGATTATTTAAACATCATTAGGGAAAGACCTGAAGTTGCTCAAACAGCCCATTCACGCGTCTACAATATGATAAAAAGTTCTGGTGTAGAGGAACGCGATGGGCAAAAAATGTACAAATTTTTCGGACAAGAAATTTTTGGGCTTGAAACAGCAATTGAAAGACTGGTGGAGGAATATTTCCATCCAGCAGCACGCAGGTTAGATGTTAGAAAACGTATTTTATTATTAATGGGACCAGTTAGTGGTGGTAAATCAACTATCGTTACTTTACTAAAACGCGGATTAGAGCAATATTCGCGAACAGATGAAGGTGCAGTTTACGCAATTAAGGGATGTCCAATGCATGAAGATCCGCTCCATTTAATTCCACATCATTTGCGTAATGAGTTCTTTGAGGAATATGGGATTAGAATTGAAGGAAGTTTATCGCCTTTAAATACAATGCGTCTTGAAAAGGAATACGATGGACGCATTGAAAATGTAATGATTGAACGTATTACTTTTTCAGAAGATAAACGTGTGGGCATTGGGACATTTACACCATCAGACCCTAAATCACAGGATATTGCAGATTTAACAGGAAGTATTGATTTTTCTACAATAGGTGAATTTGGTTCAGAGTCGGATCCTCGTGCTTACCGCTTTGATGGGGAGTTGAATAAGGCCAATAGAGGAATGATGGAATTCCAAGAGATGCTAAAATTAGATGAAAAATTCTTATGGAATTTATTATCGCTAACACAGGAAGGAAATTTCAAAGCAGGAAGATTTGCTTTAATTAGTGCAGATGAGTTAATCGTTGCTCATACAAATGAAACAGAGTATCGTTCATTTATTTCCAACAAAAAGAATGAGGCATTACATTCTCGAATTATCGTTATGCCAATTCCCTACAACCTCAAAGTTAGTCAGGAAGAGCATATTTATGAAAAGATGATAAAAGAGAGCGATATGTCCCATGTCCATATTGCACCGCATGCTTTAAAGGCCGCAGCAATCTTTTCGGTTCTCACTCGTTTGGAAGTTCCGAAAAAACAAGGTGTGGATCTAATTAAAAAAATGCGCTTGTACGACGGAGAAAATGTGGAGGGATTTAATTCCGTTGACTTAGAGGAGCTGAAGAAAGAGTTCCCGAATGAAGGCATGAACGGTATTGATCCACGCTATATTATTAACCGTATTTCTTCTGCTATTATCCGCAAAGAGATACCATCGATAAATGCATTAGATGTTTTACGAGCATTGAAGGATGGGCTAGATCAGCATGCATCTATTTCTCAAGAGGATCGTGAAAAATACATGAATTACATTGCGGTTGCTCGTAGAGAATATGATGAAATTGCTAAAAACGAAGTACAAAAGGCTTTTGTGTATTCCTATGAGGAATCGGCAAAAACATTAATGAACAACTACCTCGATAATGTAGAGGCATTTTGTAATAAAAATAAAATTTATGATCCACTTACTGGGGAAGAAATGAACCCAGATGAAAAATTAATGCGCTCGATTGAGGAGCAAATTGGCATTTCAGAAAATGCTAAAAAGGCATTCCGTGAAGAAATTCTCATTCGAATTTCTGCCTATGCACGAAAAGGTAAACGTTTTGATTATAATTCTCATGAAAGATTGCGAGAAGCCATTCAGAAGAAATTATTTGCAGATTTGAAAGATATCGTGAAAATTACTACTTCTTCTAAAATGCCAGATGAATCGCAACTGAAGAAGATTAATGAGGTTGTGGCAAGGCTTGTTGATGAACATGGCTATAATACAACATCAGCAAATGAGTTGCTACAGTATGTAGGAAGTTTGCTAAATCGATAACGATAACTTGATGTTCATTGTTCCAAGTCAGATAGGAGTGTCCCAATTTTAGGGCACTCCTTTTATTATCAGGAGGAGAGATTTATGATTTGACGGAATAAACAAAAAGCCCCAGAGGATGTCCGAGACTTTGAAGAGAAACTTTCGAGCATGGACAATAAAAGCTGGACGCATTGAGGTGTGATTAATAGATATACAATTGATTTTATGAAAAAAGTTCAAAAATTTGGCTCACAAGCATAGTATAGAAAAAGCGAATTTGATAGATGGGTGAGGATAAAAATGACTGAACACGAAAATAAACGCTTTGTCATTTCTCAGGAAAATTGGTCCCTCCATCGTAAAGGGCACCAGGACCAACAACGCCATATGGAAAAAGTGAAAGATGCGATTAAAAATAATTTACCTGATTTAGTTAGCGAAGAAAGTATTGTGATGTCCAATGGTCGCGAGGTTATTAAGATACCAATTCGGTCACTTGATGAATATAAAATACGATATAACTATGATAACTCTAAGCATGTAGGGCAGGGACAAGGGGATAGTAGTGTTGGAGATGTAGTGGCGCGCGATGGCAGTAAGGCCAATCAGGCTCCCGGTAAAGGAAAAGAAGCGGGTGACAAGCCTGGCCAAGATTATTATGAAGCAGAAGTCAGTATGGAGGAAATTCAAAATGTTTTATTTCATGAACTAGAATTACCAAATTTACAGCAGAAAGAAAAGGCAGATATTAAAACAGAAAAAATAGAGTTTAATGATATTCGAAAAAAAGGTCTCATGGGTAATGTCGATAAAAAGCGTACCATTTTAAATGCATTAAAGCGCAATGCGATGCATGGGAAAGCAGAGATAACGCCAATCCACAATGACGATTTACGTTTTAAAACATGGGATGAAGTGGAGAAACCAGAATCCAAAGCAGTAGTGCTCGCCATGATGGATACAAGTGGCTCAATGGGAGCATTTGAAAAATATTGTGCGAGAAGCTTCTTCTTTTGGATGACGAAGTTTTTACGGTCAAAATATGAAACAGTAGAAATTGAATTTATTGCCCATCATACTGAGGCAAAGGTTGTCACAGAAGAGGAGTTTTTTACAAAGGGCGAAAGTGGTGGCACTATTTGTTCTTCAGCTTATAAAAAGGCATTGGAATTAATTCAGGATAAATATCATCCGTCTCGCTACAATATTTATCCTGTCCATTTTTCAGACGGTGAAAATATATCGATGGACAATGAAAAGTGCCTGAAGCTAGTAGGGGAGTTAATGGACGTATCCAGCATGTTTGGCTATGGTGAGGTCAATCAGCATAACCGATTCTCTACGCTTATGTATACGTATAAAAAAATTGATGATCCTAAATTCAGATACCATATTTTGAGAAAAAAAGGCGATGTGTATGACGCCTTAAAGAGCTTTTTCAAGAAAAGTGAAGAGTAACATGGAAGTATCCTCAGCACCACGTTCAAAGGAGGGGGCGTAAAATGAACACAAAAGAGCTTCATCGAGCAATAGATGAAATTACCGAAATTGCCTCAAGCTTTGGCTTAGATTTTTATCCAATGCGTTATGAAATTTGTCCAGCGGATATTATTTATACATTTGGCGCCTACGGTATGCCCACGCGCTTTTCCCATTGGAGCTTTGGAAAACAATTTCATAAAATGAAGCTTCAATATGATTTAGGACTTAGTCAGATTTATGAGCTTGTCATTAATTCAAATCCTTGCTATGCATTTTTACTCGATACTAATACTTTAACCCAAAATAAATTGATTATTGCCCATGTTCTAGCACACTGCGATTTCTTCAAAAATAATATACGTTTTTCTAATACAAGAAGAGATATGGTAGAAAGTATGACCGCAACTGCTGAGCGAATAGCTGGCTATGAGAGAGAATATGGCAAAGATGAGGTGGAGAAGTTTTTAGATGCTGTTTTAGCTATTCAAGAACATATTGATCCATCCATTTTAAGACCGAAGCTATCCTGGAGTGAGGAGGATGAGCTTGAGGAGGAAAAACCACCAACAAAATCACCGTATGATGATTTATGGAGTATAGAAGAAAAAGAAAAAGTTTATAAACCCATCCGACGCAGATTAAAGCAATTTCCTCCTCAGCCAGAAAAGGACCTGTTGTTATTCTTAGAGGAGCATAGCCGTGAATTGGAAGACTGGCAACGAGATATATTAACAATGATGCGAGAGGAAATGCTTTATTTTTGGCCTCAATTAGAAACTAAAATAATGAATGAGGGGTGGGCCTCTTTCTGGCATCAACGAATCATGCGGGAGCTAAAGTTAACTACTGCTGAAACTATCGAATATGCCAAATTAAATGCGGGGGTTGTGCAGCCCTCCAAAACATCGATTAATCCATATTATCTTGGGATTAAAATTTTCGAGGATATTGAAAATCGCTATAATAACCCTACTGAGGAAATGAAACGGTTAGGTGTTTTGCCAAATACGGGACGTGAAAAGATTTTTGAGGTAAGAGAAGTAGAATCAGATATTTCCTTTATTCGAAACTATTTAACAAAGAATTTAGCGAAGCGTGAAGATTTGTACTTATTCCAAAAGAAAGGGAATGAATATCGTATAACGGATAAGGATCACGAGATGGTTCGCGATCAACTTGTATCCATGCGTGTAAACGGTGGCTTCCCATACATTGTAGTAAAAAATGGTGATTATTTGAGGAATGGCGAGCTATATTTAGTTCATGGCTATGAAGGGATGGAGTTAGATCCACACTATTTAGAAAATGTATTGCCTTATATTTACCAGCTGTGGGGACGTCCTGTTCATTTAGAAACCTATGTGGATAAAAAGCCGATGCTTTATTCATATGACGGCACAAAAAACTATAAACGCAATGTATAATAAAAAAAACTTCTATCTGTTGAAGGTACCATCAAGCAGATAGAAGTTTTTTCATCGTGTTGAAAAACAAAACCATCAATAGTATTTTTGTGAAAGTTCAACAATCGGTTGCAGGCTAATTGCTTTCCAGTGGCAGAGCACAGAGCCTCTTCGTGTCAAATGGCCTTTTTTGCTACTGACATGATCTTTTTGAAACCAATCTACTCAACTTCTTCAGTTAATACATCAGTTTCTTCATTACTTTCACTATGGTTAGAGGATGAATGAATATCACTTTCAATGACAAGACTATCCCGTACTTTAATGCCTTGTTGCCCACCAGCCTCGTCATTATCATTACCAGCAATACCACTTCTTCCATTACCGTCAGCAAATTGCGAATTGACGTTGCGTGTATGACTACCGTTACTAGCATTTTGTCCACCTTGGTTGGCATTTGTGCCTACATCATGATTGATTTGGCCTCCGCCTTCTGCACGTTGCTCAAAGTGAAAATCAGTATTTCCTATATTGAATGTAAAATTTATTGTTATATGATTTTTCCCTTGCTTGTTAGAGGATTCCTGCTCAGGTTCGTCAGGTCCATAAAATTTTTTAGAATTAAAACCAGACATCGTTTCTCCTCCCTTCCTTTCCTATTACTATTAAGATATTAGCGCTTCTTGAACCCACCTGTACGTGTAGCCATGTTACCTAGAGAAAAGGTAGGAGAGTCCAGAGGGAAGCTCAACGATTTTTGCTATCTATCCAATAAATTTGTTAAAATGAATGAGATTTGATTATTTAGTGAATGGGAACGGAGAAGCAACATTGAGAACATTTAAAAAGGTTTATATAGAAATTACGAGTGTTTGTAATTTAGCATGCAGTTTTTGTCCACCTACAGCGCGTGCAAAGGGGCTTATAAAAGTCGAACAATTTAATAAAATATTAGATGAAATTCGTCCACATACAAAATATATTTATTTGCATGTGAAAGGAGAGCCATTACTACATCCAAGAATTGATCAGCTATTAGATGCTGCCCATGCAAAAGGATTCAAAGTCAATATTACAACGAATGGTACGCTAATCAAAAAAAATCGCGAGAAAATATTAGGAAAGCCAGCGTTACGTCAAATTAATTTCTCGTTGCATAGCTTTGATGGGCATGAAGGCTCCGAAAATCGTGAAAAATATTTAGGGGATATTTTGGATTTTGTGCGAGATTCTAGGGAATTCAATACGATTATTTCCTATCGTTTATGGAATCTACAACAGGATCATGTTTCGGATGTTGCAGCTCGTCGCAACCGCGAGACTTTAGAAATATTAGAAAATGAGTATCATCTTGATTATCGTATAGAAGAAAAAGTAGAACCTGGGAAAGGGGTAAAAATTGCCCCTCATGTGTATTTAAATCAGGATCATGAGTTTAGATGGCCAAGTCTTCTAGAGCCAGAGGATGAAGGCAAGGGTTTTTGTCATGCACTGCGTAGTCAAGCGGCTATATTGGTGGATGGTACCGTTGTACCTTGCTGTTTGGATGGGGAAGGTGTCATTAATTTAGGAAATGTACATGAAAAATCCTTCTCCGACATTGTAGAAGGGGAGCGTGCCAACAAGATTGTTGAAGGCTTCTCAAGAAGAGAAGCTGTGGAAGAATTATGTAGAAAATGCGGCTATCGTCAAAAATTTGGTATGTAGCTACTAAAAGTTACTTTGAAATAAAAAAGCAGCTCCAATGGTCATTGACCGTTAGAGCTGTTTTTCTTTGATTGAGAATCAATCGTATCTAAAAAATCCTTCGTTATACGAACTACATATTTTACCTCGTCTAAATTTCGTTCTCTTAATAATGAGCGATGAATGTCTAGCATGAGGTTTTTCTCCTCAATATCAGTAACGCCAGATAATTTTTGAAAATTAAATAGCTCCTCAGGGGTAATGTCTAATGCCTTCATGATTGTTTCCAAAGTACTTAAGGTAATATTAGATTGTCCATGCTCAATATTGGAAACTCTTCCTTTACTGAAACCTAACTTCCCTGTTCTTTCAGCCACTTCTTCTTGGCTAAGTCCTTTAGATAATCGAATAATCCGAAGTTGTTCACCTACTAGCTTTAAAAAATCTGACATATGATTCACCTCTATGTTAAAAGCTAGTGAAAAACAATGTAAATGACTATACTATTATAGTGGTATAATAGAGAAAAAGTTACATTAAAATGGTACAATCTTTAGAGTAATACTTTTATCCAGATAAATGACCTAAATAAATAACTAGGTATGCGTTAATGAAGATTGTATTCAGGGTATTAATTGGGACAGAGGATTGGAGGGTTCATACATGGTGAAGCAGTTTTTTTTAGAAGAAATAGCAAAAGTCCAAATTGGTCATTTAATTGCGAACGATCAATGGTTTAAAAGGGAAGGTACTCCTTTTATCACCAAAGCAACACTATTGAAATTATTGGTAGATGATGATGCTAGTAAAGTGCCAAAGGTTGATCACACGGTTGATTCATTAAATTTGTCACTAGTGCCTGCAAAAAGCATTCTACTCAATAAATTAAATTTAAAGGAAACCATTATTTATCAATGTAAAAAAGCTGTGTGCATCGGTCATGATATCATTGCCATTATTCCAAATGAATCCATTGTTGTTAGTGACTATTTATTTCACTTTTTTAAATGGTATCAAATAAATAAAGAGAAACGTCATATCTTTCGTTTAATAATTGAATTACCTCCTCTTGATATACAGCATAGAGCAGCTCAACTATTAAACGCTATTCAGCATTTATTAATGAATAAAGATTCTTTAGTCACAGCGGTAGAAAAACTTCCACAGTATTTCGATAATGTGTCAAAACAAGTAAATCAGCATGCAAAAAACTTACATCATAGCTTTGACCAGCTCCAATATCTATATGCTGATATGTTACATAAGGTTTATAATGGAGATTTCCTAAATGATTCCTTTCAAAGGTTGAGCAATTAACATAAGTCGGTGCAAATGGATTGGGCAATCCTTGCACCGACTTGTTAAATTTCAATAATAATTGGTAAAATCATGGGCTTACGTTTTGTTTGGGTAAATAAATATTGCCCAACAGCTCTTTTAATTTCTCGGCGAAGAACATGTATTTGCTGTCTGCTCTCTTCTTGAAGCTCATTGACGATTTCTTTGGTAAGCACATTGACTTTAGTTAACAGTGCCTCGAAATCTTTAGCATAAACAAAACCACGTGAAATGGTATCGGGTTCCGAAATAAAAGCACCATCAGCTTTATTGAGTGTCAATACAATAACAAGCATTCCATCTTCTGAAAGTTGCTTGCGATCACGCAGGACAATTCCTTCGACCTCACCAATGCCAATCCCATCTACATAGGTATCCCCAGCAGGAATTTTCCGTGTTTGCCTTGCCTTTGAATTTTCAATATCAACAACATCCCCATTTTTCATAATAAATGTATGTCCCTTTTGAACGCCAATAGATTCTGCTAATAAACGATGTTGATGTAACATACGATACTCACCATGAATAGGTATGAAAAATTTAGGCTTCATAAACGTCAGCATAAGTTTCAAGTCCTCTTGATGACCATGTCCTGATACATGCATACCTGTATGACTGGAAGAACCATAAATAACTTTAGCACCAAGCTGAAACAAATTGTCCACAATACGAGAAACACCCTTTTCATTACCGGGGATTGGTGAAGCGGCAAGAATGACTGTATCGTCTGGTAAAACTTTAATTTCACGATGATTACCATTTGCTATTCTTGCAAGTGCAGCTAGAGGCTCGCCTTGGCTACCTGTGCAGAGGACCACCACCTCTTCTGGAGGGAGGTATTTGACCTCTCGTGCATCAATTAACAGATCTTCTGGTACAAATAAATAACCTCGTTCAATTGCGACATCAACGACATTGACCATGCTACGCCCTACTAAAGCTAGCTTCCTATTGGTGGCAATTGCTGCATGTACGATTTGTTGAATACGATTAACATTTGAAGCAAAGGTAGAGATAATTACTTTTCGTTCAGCATGTAAAAAGGCTTCCTCAATATGATGCCCTACAAGTTGCTCTGAAGGTGTCAAACCTGGTCTTTCCGCATTTGTACTTTCCGAGATAAGAACTAGCACGCCATTTGAACCGATTTCAGCCATTTTATGAATATCAGCAAATTGGTTGTTAACAGGCGTTAGGTCAAATTTAAAGTCTCCAGTATGGACAACGTTTCCTTCGGAAGTGGCTAAAACAATTCCTAAACAATCGGGTATACTATGATTGGTTCTAAAGAAACTAACATCGAATTGTCCTAAATGTAGAGCTGAGTCTGCATGAATTTCAATTAAATCCGTTCCTCGTAAAAGTTTATGTTCCTTAAGCTTTAATTCAATAAGTCCGAGTGTGAATCGGGTAGCATACACAGGGACATTTAATTTTTTTAGTAAGTAAGGAATACCACCAATATGATCTTCATGTCCATGCGTGACAATTAATGCCTTAATTTTCTCCTTATTATCAAGTAAATACGTAATATCTGGAATGATTAAATCAATTCCGAGCAGGGTTTCATCAGGAAATTTTGCTCCGCAATCAATAATAATTATGTCATCTGCATATTGTACTACATACATATTTTTACCAATTTCATTTATCCCACCAAGGGCGAATATGGATAATAGCTGTTTACTTGTTGACAACGTATTCCCTCCTATAGTCTTAAATAAAGCCATCTAAATGCTTTTGCCATAAGTAGTATAGCTTTTAGCATTTCATCCTATACGAAATTTGCAATACGACTAATTGTAAAATGTAAAGAATAGAATGGAGAGATAACAAGAATATTTCTCTAAAATCAAATTAAAAGGAGGTAAAGCTTTGTCTAGTTTTGTGCAACATGCTATTTTTGAGCATAGATTTTGGCTAGAAATCATGCAAAATCACGCTCAATTTATTCATGACGCCCTCTATCCCTCAGAAAAGGATGATATTCAAAGAGCCTATACGTATATTTATCAATTCTCGGAGCTACTTGCATATGTACCTTCGCTCGATGATTCAAATGCTGTATCTTTTTCAGTGTCCGTGGACGACAAGGTTGAGCAATTTAAGCAGTTCAAGCTGTATCTACTCAGACATCAACTATTGGGGGATAATGGAATTCATTTAACGCCTACGTTTGTCAACCATATGGTCAATGAATTAGAAGAATACCAAAATGTGCTGAATTACTTGAAAAAAGGAGAAGCACCACCGATTTTTCATGAGCTTCATCATCATTTAGTTTGGCTTTTAGATGCCTCTGGACACGCAGGCATTATTAATGATGATTTAGATGGTGTTGAGAAGCGTTTGAAACAAAAGAGTCATGAGTTTGCTCAACACTTTGAACAATTTTACTTAAAGGCCGTAGAATTAACAGGCTATTTACGTACGAATATGGATTCCTTTCCTGCTTTAAAACGCTTTAATAAAGATGTTGAGCTTGAAATGACATTATTTAAAACATTCTTAAGAGAATTAGAAGAAATGGAGCTAAGTGCAGAGGTGCTAGGTACATTTACAGCTCCGATGGCGGATCATATGTGGCGTGAAGAGCAATACTATTTAACAAAGCTTGCACAGGCTAGAGAACAAGATAATTAAAACAAAAGGCTATCTAAGCTGACTAGATAGCCTTTTTGGTTAGGGATGAATTACTACCTCTGTACCTATTGGCACAATACTGGCTAGCTCTTCAACATCTCGATTTTGCATGCGGATACACCCATGTGAAACAGCATGCCCAATAGAGCTAGGATCATTTGTGCCATGAATTCCGTAGTGTTCTTTAGAAAGACTCATCCACATCGTACCAAAAGGACCGCCAGGGTTTGGCGCTTTATTGATGATAATAAAACTACCTACTGGTGTTTCGTGAAGCATGCGTCCAACTGCAATTGGGTATTGTTTTTGAAGGATATTGTTTTTATATAAACGGAGCCAGCGATTATTGGTGGATATCTCGATATGGTAAGGAATTGCTTCGGGGTCGGGCAAGCCGGGGATGATAATTTGTTGACCATTGAAAAGATGGTCAGGCTGAATTCCTAGATTAGCAGCGAGAATAGATGACAAAGGTGTACGGTAATCTTGAGAAATTTGAACAAGGGTTTCACCAGCTTTGACTGTATGAATCAATTTTTAGTCCCTCCATTGCAAAGGTTTATTGCTCTACTATATGCTTCAGAATGTTTTATGTAATTTTAGGAATGCAAGGTTTTTCAGTTTCTGGACAGAATAAGCGGTGACATTGCAGGATTAAGGGGCATAAAGATGAAGGAATTTAAAATTACGTATTTCTTTGATGAGGTACATTATGTTCGAAGGTTCATTTTTATTGAATCACAACAAGAGGCAGAAAAATTAGTGAAAAATGAACGTGATCAATATATCTCCTTTACGGATAGTAGGGGGATATACCATGAATTGCACACAAAACATGTACGAGTTATTCAAATAGCTGAGTATCATCGAATTGATAAAAGTGCGATTGAGAAAGACACATAATCTGTTCAGCATTACACACATTATAGGAAAAGGAGTGTGACAGAATGGATATGGAAAAAATACCACATGAAAAGAAAATGTTCATGAATTTAAATAGTAAGGACAAGCCTGACATGGTTGAATCAGATACGATTAGTCTTTTCGATTTGCATGAGGATATGCAAACTGTAGATGCCATTCCAATAGAGGAACTCAATAAGCGAGTCAAAAGAGAAGGCGACGAATTAATTGAAATGCAGCCAGATGAATTATAGGAGGTAAAAAATCAATGAATCATGAAAAAGACGTCCAATTTACAGCTGCAGGAACAAATATTAATGAAGTGAAGCAAAAAAATGCACAGGCAGGATTATCCTATAATGAAGTAAAGGCGTTGTTAGCTAAAAGTGGTGGACATGGTACGTCTATTTATAGCGACACAGACATTGATGAAGTCAAACAAGACATACACAAACATCAACAATAAACGTTTTGGAGGAGCAAGGTATTGAGCGCTCTTCCCTTTTTATTTTACAATGGTGAAAAATAAAGGAGTTGTAAATCATGTCAACTGGAGAAATGAGATGTCCATTATGCGGAGGCGAAAACCATTGTGGCGTGGCAAAAGGCAAAAAAGAGTGCTGGTGTATGACAGTTAGCATTCCAGAAACCCTGTTAACTACAGTGCAAAGAGAGCCAAATCTATGCATTTGTTCAACATGCATAGATACATATAAGAAAGAACAAGTATAGTTTTTTGCGATGATAAAGGTTGGTAAAAATTGAGCAATTGGTACAATTGTCTATCGCACAACAACCTAGCAGGCATACATTACTCTGAAAGGAGTGTGTCTAATGGCTAAACCAATTGAACTCAGTAATGTGACAAAGGCATATTTAGAGGAATATCAGCGAATCCTCAAAAAAATGATGCAGGGTATGACCTATGTTACCATTACCTGTAGTATCTCAGAAAATTTTATTAAGCAAATCATCCCTCATCAAGTTGCAGCAATCCAAATGTCTGAAAATGTTTTACGTTATACAACGAATATACCTGTGCAAAATCTCGCCTTAGAAATCATTCGCACACATACAGAAATGGTTGAGAGTCTTGAAGCGATACAAAATCGTTGTTGTGTCGTACAAAACTCAGAGTATGAATTATACGAGTATATGTGTGCTTACAAAGAAATTACAGAAGCTATGTTCAATGCAATGTGTGCTCCACCAGTCTCTAATAGCATTAATATCAATTATCTTCGGGAAATGATCGTCCATCATCAGGGTGGTATACGACTGGCACAAAATGTGCTTAGATTCTGCATTTGTCAAGAGTTAATTCCAATCCTACGTTGCATGATTCAAACGCTGTGTGAGCAACTAGAAGCCATGGAAAAGCTACTGGATAGCTTACAAAATTGCGATTGCGAGTGCTAGCACTAACGAGAAGTTTATATGGGAAGAAGGCGCTAAATCAATTGGGATTTTAGCGCTTTTTCTGCGTAAAGACAGTGTTTAACTAAGAAAATAAGAAATTGTCAATAAAGTGGACGAAAAAATAATAAAGTGTAAAGAATTAAATGAGAATCTATTTTTGTCATTCTATTGTTGGTAAAATATATATGTTTTATTAGTTGAAGGTAATGAAGAGAAAACTATAATTGGCTTTAAAATATTGGTAATTTTATTTTACTTGAATACAACTAGGAGTGGGAGCTATGTTCAAAAGGAAGAAGATTAATCAAAGTTATGATTATTTTTCGGCTACGAAAAATTCAGACATCGAAACAAATGAACGCTTTAAAGAAAAATTGGATTTCCTTGCTTTATCTAGAATTAGAAGAGAATCTGTTGGGTTTTTACGTAAAATTTACGAGAATAATCGACAGCATATACTCGATAATTTTTATGCTCGTCTACTGGAAATCCCAGAGTTTAATCAGGTCATCAATACACATTCCACAGTAGAGCGCTTAAAAGGATTGTTTGATACCCATTTCATTAGCTTATTTGATGATGAATTAGATTTAGATTATGTCTTTAAGCGTCGTAAAATTGCATATGTTCATGCAAGAATTGGTGTACTACCGAATTGGATGATTTCTGCCTATACACTGATTAATCAATTAATCATTCCACTTATTGTCAAAGAACTATCTCGTGATGAAGAAAAAATGCTGGATGTTTTATTGTCTTACGATAGCTTAGTAACAATTGATCAACAAATAATTTTAGAGACCTATATTGAAATTCAAGCAGGATCTGTAGTAAATGGATTAGGTGAAATAATTACTTATAATACACAGTTAGATACCATTAAGGAACTGATTGAATTTCAGGAGATTCAGCAACAGGAGATTGTTGCAGCAGATCAATTAATGCATGAGTTAGACGAAAGTATTGAAGAAATTGCCACATCAGTTGGTGATATTTCAGAGCAAACAAAGCATGCCTTTAAAAAATTAAATCAGGATTTGGAATCATTACAACAAGTATCATCTATTTTACAGACGACCGATGAAGGCCATAAATCAATGCAGGAAGACATTAGGCGTTTAGTTGAACGTGTAAATAGTGTAGCGAAATTAATGGAATTAATTAAAAAAATTGCAGATCAAACAAATTTGTTGGCTTTAAATGCATCAATAGAGGCCGCTCGTGCGGGAGAAGCAGGAAAAGGTTTTGCGGTTGTTGCAGAGGAAGTTCGGAAACTTGCTGATGATACAAGTACATCTGTCAAATCTATACATACAGATATACAGGAGCTACTTCATATTACCCATAATATTAGTTCATTGACGACTCAATTTTCCCAAGATTTACATCAAGGTGTTACAGATACCTTATATATATCACAGACGCTAGCTGAGCTAAATAAAAACTTACAGCAGCAGGGGGCGCGCTTTGAGGAAATAGCTACAACGGCAAAGGTTCAGGCACAATCTGCTACTACTATTTCTGAACGTAACCATACAATTACAGAGAGCATGCAAAAAAGTAAGGTAATCGTGTTTGATATGGGCTCTGCCATTTATAAGTTAAGTACAATGATTGATGGATACCGATCCACAACAATTTCTAAAAACTTTATTATTAGCCAAGAGGATATTATTGAATTAGCTATTACCGACCATCTATTGTGGAGATGGAAAATCTACAATTTGCTACTAGGCTTTGAAACGATGACGGAGCAGGATGTAGGGTCTCCAAAAGAATCACGCCTTGGCGAATGGTATTACGGCACAGGAAAGAAATTGTTGGGTGATGAGCGTGTCTATACAGAGTTAGAACAACCATTTATCCACGTCCATGATATAGCAAAAAAAGCAGTGCGTGAATACAATGTAGGCAATAAAACGGGCGCTGAAAAATACCTGAAAGAAATTACGGATGAATCGTATGTTGTAATTGAAAAATTAAAAGAGTTAAAGGAAATTTTATTGAGCGAGAAAAAGCAATATATTCATTAAAAAATGGAAAGCAAGCTAGTCTACATACTAGCTTGCTCTTTTATAGATTAATAGGTGGAACACACATAAATGTCACTGTACGTTTTTGGCTATCATAAAGACACCATTCACGGTGATTGATAACAGAGCCTACATTCACACCATATTGTTTGTCTTGTAACGCAATTGGTTGCCCGTACCGAATACGAATCGGCAGCTTTTTTTGTTGATGATAAAGGCCTGATTCGTGACTATGCCCAAAGAAAAATAATGGTTTTTGAAAGGGTGGGAAAGTCGGTTGCCAGCTTACATTCCACTTAAATTGATGTCCGTGCATAAGCGTGGCTCCATCAATCTCTATTGTCTCAGGTAAAGCTCTAAAACGTTCAATGCCAGTGACCTGAGTAATACGTTCTTCTTGATTGCCTCGAATAGAGGGGAAGGTTAGTAGTCTTTCAAACTCACTTTCTACTATGGCCGCCTTTTGCAAAGGTAAGCCAGATATGTTTTGTGCCTTTTTCTTACTTACAGTGCATTCATATAAATCCCCTAATCCAATGATTTTTGCTTCCTCTGCTGTTTGTTGAATGTGAGCTAGAACAGCTTTAGTGTCTTCTATATTAGAATGTAAATCTCCTAAAAGTGCATAAAGCATTTAAACCCGGCCTTTCCTAATAATAATCGTACAAGTATCATACACCCAATAGAAATTGCTAGAAAAGTAAAATGTCTAAGAATATTTTGTTACTTCAGCTACATATTTTGAATGTGTGGAAAAATTGCCAAGAAATACATTGCTTGATAAAATATAATCATAATTTTCTGAATTTTAAGAAGTTTAATAGTTTCCCATTCTTGTTTATTCAGTAATAATAAAATGAATGTATGGAGGGCTTATAATGACGAAGTTTATGACAGATATTCTTGAAGACTATGCAGGGCAGCAACCAAATGCAATTGCAACATTGTATGATGGAAAGGCATTAAGTTATCATGATTTTTATCAACGTGTAGAAAGATTTGCGGCTTACTTGCAGGAACAAGATTTTGAAAAAGATGATGTGATTGCCCTATATACGCTCAATTCAGATTTATTTTTAATCGCTTATTTAGGTGTCCAATTAGCTGGATTTATTGTGATGCCTATTAACACTAAATTAGCTGCTCCTGAGGTTGATTTTATTTTTAATCATTCACAAGCAAGGGGCTTAATTTTTGATGAAAGATTAACAGAGGTATTAGAGGACGTTTCCTATTCATTCCAACATACCATCGGATTTCAAGAAATGAAAAACATAATTGAGCATGATAATCATGCTAGAAAAATTGTGCAATTAGAGGCTGACGATACGGCAGTGGTCATGTATACGTCAGGAACAACAGGTAAACCCAAAGGCGTCATGCTAACGCATCAGAATATCGTGGCTACAGCAGATATTTGGTCGTCTTCTATGAATATGTCGAGCAAGGACAAAATGTTTATTTGTACGCCTTTGTTCCATTGTGCAGGTCTTCATGTATTTGCTATGCCTATGTTTTATCAAGGAGGAACGGTGGTCATTGAAGAAGCATTTTCACCAACTAAAACGTTAGCTCAAATTGTAGCTACTAAAACGACAATTTTCTTTGGTGTTCCATCTATGTATACGATCATATTAAATACTCCAGGCTTCAAGGAACATAGCTTTAAGCATTTACGTTTATTATGTTACGGGGCTGCCCCAATGCCTTATGAGCTTGTAAAGCAAGTGAAAGAAGCATTTCCAAATGTAAAGGTTCAAAATCTTTATGGTCAAACTGAAAATTCACCTGCAGCTACCTCTCTATTAGATACAGATGCATTGACGAAAATTGGCTCAGTGGGAAAACCATTAGCACAGACAGAGGTTTGTGTAGTTGATAGTGAAGGAAAGACCGTTCCAGCTGGAGAGGTGGGCGAAATTTGCGTAAGAGGTCCACAAGTAATGAAGGGCTATTTGCGCAATCCAGAGGAAACAGCAAGAGCGATTAGGGATGGCTGGCTGTACTCAGGCGATTTAGGACGCTTTGATAAGGAAGGCTATTTATATATTGTAGATCGAAAAAAAGATATGATTATTCGCGGTGGAGAAAATATTTACCCAATCGAAATAGAAGAAGTTCTATATCAAATGCCGGAAATTTTAGAAGCAGCAGTGGTTGGATTGCCACATGAAGTATATGGAGAAGTACCAAAAGCATTTGTGGTGTTAAAGGAGGGGAAGTCTCTTGATGAAAATTCGATACTATCCTATTGTCAAACACGACTTGCCAAATATAAAGTACCTTATGAAATTGAATTTTTAATAGAATTACCACGTAATGCCTCTGGGAAGGTACTAAAACATACGTTACGACCGAAAGTAACAACGATTTAAGACAGTTCAATTAACCTTTGGCATAATTGCTATCCAAATTTTTGGAGTTTACTCGCAAAAGAGTCTTGTGAAACTCGCTATTAGTACAAAATATAGTTATTAAATCAAGATAAAATAGGAACGGCTATGAAAGTATCGTATAATAGAGTCTACGACAAATGGAATAATGAGTATGGCGAAGGGGGCTGCTCTTCGCCTTAGAATAGGAGCGGAATTTGTCTTGTGGACGGGGTATAAACGCCTTTTACTTATTGGCATTTTGATTATTATGTTACTTTCAGGCTGTCAGCCATTTTCTCAGCAAGATGCTGAACAAAAAAATCAATTAACGGTTTTAACAGTAGAATTTAATAGCGGGGCACCTATTCCAAATCTCTTCCTTACGGTTACAGATGTACAAACAGGTGATGTAGTGGAAGAAGCGATTGGTTCAGAAGAGGGAGAAGCTATCTTTTCGAAGCTAAAGGCAGGGAGAGAATATGCAATTGCGGCAACGACACTTGAAAATAGTACGACAAATAATGGGTATACAACAATCGAGAATTTCACTTACGATACAACTAAGCCCTATTATCGATTGCAAACACACTTTTTAAGAGACGATCAGGAGTTAGATGTCCCTGTTGTCATGCAAAACCCTGAGCTGCCACATGGCTGTGAAATTACTTCACTTACAGCCGTATTAAATTATTTTGGAATGAATGTGTCAAAACTCGAAATGACTGACAAGTATTTACCAAAGCAAGAAATACGAACTGTAGGCAATCAACGTTTTGGACCAAATCCCAATGAAGCTTTTGCAGGTAACCCTCGTGATAAAGCTCGAGGCATGTATGTTTTTGCTGCTCCAATTGTCAAAGCGGCTGAGGCAGTTATTACAGATAAACAAGCTGACCTACATGTCAAAAATATGAGTAACGCCTCACAGGATGATATTTTACAGCTTGTGCGTGAAGGTATTCCTGTCGTGACATGGGTAACGCTAGATCTATCGAAGCCTAAACGAAAAGCAGAAAGAGGCTGGATTTATACAGGGGAAACGACTCCACATGATGCTTTTATGAACTTACATGCAGTCGTCTTAACGGGACATTTAGGTGATAAGGTAGTCGTAATGGATCCTTTAAAAGGGTATGTGACTTACAATGTCGATCAATTTTTCAAAAGTTATCAGGAATTAGGCAAACAAGCTGTAGCTGTTCATAAATAAGCTATAAATCATTAGTATGTTACACTAATAAAAAAGTAAAAGTGAGTTGAGTAGAATGGCCATTGAGCACGTTTTTTTACCTGTTTTACTTGGAGATGAAATGAATGCTTATGGCATGGCCAGAGCATTTTACGAAGCCTATGGTGTGAAGCCACTTGCACTAAACCATACGAATATGGAAAAAATTCAACAAAGTGATTTATGGACTTTTCGTGAGATACCGCGACTTCATATCGAAGAAAGGTTTGTGACCGCTTTAAAAGCTATTGCGGAGGAGTTCCAAGACAAAAAATTACTGTTATTAGCCTGTGATGAATTTTATGTCAAAAAAATCGTTGAACATAAAGAGGAGTTAGCAGAGAATTTTCTAGTTCCTTATGTAGACGCCCCACTTGCGCATCAACTTTTAACTCGTGAAAGTATGTATGAACTATGCGCACAATTTGGTTTTCAATACCCTGCCACACATGTATGCACGGTAAATGATTATGAAGACTACGACATGCCATTTGATTATCCAATTGTCATTAAGCCGATGAATATGACAAAATATGCTACATGCATTTTTCCTGGTAAGAAAAAAGTATATATTGCATATGATAAGGATGAAAAGGACAGTATATTACGTGCTATCTATAAAGAATCAGCATATCGTGATGATTTGATGATTCAACAATATATTCCTGGAGAAGATGCTAACATGCGGGTTGTTAATGCATATATAGGACAAGATGGGAAGGCAAAACTTCTTGCCGTAGGAAACCCTATTTTAGAAGAGCATTCTCCAAAAGGGATAGGACGTTATGTAGCGATTATGACAACCTATCATCAGGAATTAATGGATAATGTTAAGTCCTTTCTCGAAGCGATACAATTCCATGGCTTTGCCACATTTGATATGAAATATGATGATCGTGACGGTCAATATAAATTGTTGAGTATTGAATTACATAATGAACTTTCCAATTATTATGTGACGGCCAGTGGCTTTAATTTAATGCAGTATGTAGCGGACGATTATGTTCGAGGAAGTAAACAACAACTAACATATTTGAAGAACAAGCATCTTTGGACAATCGTACCGAATGGTGTGCTGTTCAAATATGTTCAAAATGAACAACTAGTAATGGAGGCGAAAAGTTTAATTCGACAAGGGATGGCTACAGATTCTATTTTTAACTATAAGGATATGAATGCAAAACGTTGGTTGAATGTCACGCTTGATAATTTAAGCTTCTATCGCAGCTATAAGAAATATTTTAATAACAAAGGTCTGTCTAACACATGAAAAAACAAACTTTAGGTATTATTGGTGGCGTTGGTCCACTTGCAACAATGTTTATAGGAGAAATGATTGTAAGGCGTACAAAGGCACAAAAAGATCAGGACCATTTACATACCATTATTGATAATGATACAAATATTCCTGACCGTACGGCTTATATTTTAGATAATACAAAGGAGAATCCGGTACCAGTCATTATTGAGGATGCAAAAAAACTAGCTTCGGTAGGAGCACACATAATTGCGATCCCTTGTAATACGGCGCATACGTTTTATCAAGAAATTGAAGAGGGTTCTCCTATACCTGTCTTGCATATGATTCGCGAAACAGCGAAGCGTGCTGCTGATTTAGGAGCAAAGCGAGTAGGTATTTTAGCAACAACAGGCACGTTAACATCACGGATGTATCAGGAAGCACTTGAGCAGTTTGGTATTACACCAGTTGTTCCAGATAATGAAATGAGATCCTATGTGATGTCAATCATTTATGATTATGTCAAGGCTGGGAAGGATGTTACGCTAGAAGACTGGCAACCGATAGAAGAGGCGATGCTAGCATTAAATTGTGATCGAATTGTATTAGGTTGTACAGAGCTTTCTATTGTTAACAGAGATTTGAAGCTAAGTGACATTTATATTGATTCATTAATCGTTTTAGCGGAATGTGCCATTTTAGCTTGTGGTTATGAATTAATCGATTAGTTGAATTGAGAAGAATCTGCTTGCTTTTCACGGGTAAGCTACAATTCTTGAAAGAGTTGTGGACAGGCTTACTTTTCCGTGTTGAGTGAAGCAGATTTTTTATGAAAGGAAGCAATGTTTTCTTGAAACGATTAGATAATTGCTTACGTACATATAAAGTAGGAACCTACGGAGTGTGTTAAACTAGTGTCAAGTAGATAGAAGGTGGGAAATAACATGTCAGTCATTAATTTATTAAAAGAAGAACTACAAGCAAAATGGAACTTTGAAACACCCATGAAAATTCAAGATGAAATGATACCAGCTATGCTTGAAGGCAAAGATATTGTCGCGGAATCACCTACAGGATCAGGTAAAACGTTAGCATATGTCTTACCATTATTAAATAAAGTGAATGGGGCAAAAAAGCAAACGCAAGGACTGATCGTAGCTCCCTCGCAAGAGCTTGCTATGCAAATCGTAGAAGTTATACGTGAGTGGACGGCTGGAACAGACATTACTGTTCAACAGCTGATTGGTGGTGCCAATTCTGCTCGTCAAATTGAAAAGTTGAAGAAAAAGCCAACGATTGTTGTTGGCACACCTGGTCGTTTAAACGAATTAGCACGAGCAGGAAAATTAAAACTCAAAGAAGTCGAAACAGTTATTTTAGATGAATGTGATCAATTACTAAGTCGTGAATACCGTGTTGTTATCAAATCCTTTATCGAAGGTTCTGCCTATGGCCGACAAGTTGTTGTTGTGTCAGCTACGATTACAGAGGAAATTGAATTAGTGGCGAGTCGTATGATGTTTGAGCCACTGCGTTTTAAAATTAAGCCTGAGGACATGTTAAAGGTTGGTAAAGTTGTCCATTCTTTTGTGAAGGTAGAAGAACGTGATAAAACGGATTTCCTCCGCCGACTTTCCCATACAGAGGGTTTAAGAGCGTTGGCTTTTGTTAATAATATCGATCAATTATTAATGAAGGAAACAAAACTACAATACCGTTCAGCACCGATTGTCACGCTCCACTCTGATATGAAGAAAGAAGAACGGAAAAAAGCGTTAGATGCATTCCGTAAAGGAGACGCACGTATTTTAATTGCAACAGATATTGCAGCTCGTGGTTTAGATATTGCTGGTTTAACACATGTTATTCATGTTGATGTCCCACGAACAATTGAACAGTATTTGCATCGTTCTGGTCGTACTGGGCGTGCTGGAGCAGATGGTGAAGTATTAACCCTATTATCTTATCGTGATGAAAAAACCTATAAAAAATGGACAAGGGAAATTCCAGGCAAGCCTGTGCAAAAAATATGGCATGATGGCGAGCTGATTGATGGTAATTCTAAAACAATTGGACAGAAGCGAGGGAAATAGTATGACATTTGAAGAGAAATTACAGGCATATGCAGAGCTTGCAGTAAAAGTTGGTGTGAACATCCAACCAGGTCAGTACTTATTAGTCAATACATCTGTGGATGCTTTAGATTTTGCCCGTTTAGTTGTAAAAGAGGCTTATAAGGCTGGAGCAGGCCGTGTTCATGTAAATTTTTCCGATGATGAATTGGATCGTGCTTATTTTGAGCATGCTTCCGATGAGGAATTTAATTGCTTCCCTGAATGGGTTGTGAAAATGCGTGATGAACTGATTGAACGTAAAGGAGCTCTTTTATGGATTGATGCAGCAGATCCTGATAAGCTAACAGGAATTCCAGCAGACAGACTAGCAACACATCAAAAAGTATCAGGTGCAGCATTGAAAAACTATCGCAATGCAGTCATGAAGGATTTAATTGCTTGGTCCATTGTAGCAGTTCCTTCAGCTAAATGGGCAGCAAAGGTCTTCCCTCAATTAACAGAGGAGCAGCAAGTACCTGCATTATGGGAAGCTATCTTTAAAACGGTTCATATTGGAGAAGGCAATGCAGTTGATAATTGGCGTCAGCATGTAGCTAATTTAGAATCTCGTGCACAGCTTTTAAATAATAAAAAGTATGCAAAGCTTCACTATACAGCACCTGGTACAGATTTAACAATCGCTTTAGCTCCACAACATAAATGGCTAACTGGTGGTAGTAAAACACCAGAAGATAATGTCTTTGTGGCCAATATGCCAACAGAAGAAGTTTATACACTGCCAATGAAACAAGGTGTAAACGGTTATGTTAGTAATACGAAGCCATTAGTCTATCAGGGCAATATCATCGATGGCTTTAAATTAACATTTGAAGAGGGCAAGATTATTAAGGCAGAGGCTGAAGTAGGACATGATTTATTGCAAGAGCTTATTCAAGTGGATGAAGGCTCGAGCTACTTAGGTGAAGTAGCACTTGTCCCACACGAGTCACCAATTTCAGCTTCGGAGATTTTATATTTCAATACGCTGTTTGATGAAAATGCTTCAAACCATTTAGCTATTGGTGAGGCATATCCGACTTGCTTAGAGGGCGGTAGAGACCTAGAAAACGGTCAACTTGAAGCATTGGGTGCCAATATTTCTGTGACACACGAAGACTTCATGATTGGCAGTGGTGAAATGGACATCGATGGTATTTTACCAGATGGTACGGTTGAGCCAATTTTCCGCAAGGGTAGCTGGGCTTTTTAATTTTTAGTCAATAAGAAAAGAGGGAAGCAGATGAAACGATTATGTAGCTTGCTAGGTATGACAGTATTATTCATGACAATTTGGGTTTCATCTGCTTTTGCTCAAACAGAAACCTATGTGGCTATTGGCGATTCCTTAGCAGCAGGTCAAACACCCTACAAAGAAATTGATGTAGGGTATAGTGATTTGATTGCCATGAAATTAAGTTCCATTGGTCAATTATCATTTTATACAAAAGAACTTGCTTTTCCTGGCTTTACTACGGCGGATATATTAGAACGAATACGATCTGAGGAAGCGCAAAATTTATTAGCAAATGCGACACTTATTACAATTTCGGCAGGGGCTAATGATTTATTACGTCTTGTCCAGGTAAACCCACATGCAGGGACCTTAGCTTTTTCACAGCTTCAGGCAGATTACGCTTTAAATTTGGCTAGAAAAAATATGATATCGATTTTGGATGAATTAGAAGAACGTGCGCCTAAAGCAAAAATCTATGTCATAGGGTATTATTTTGCGTATCCAACAGTTCATCCGACGCAAAAAGAAGGAACAAACACCCAGTTAGGTAGATTAAATACGATTTTACAACAACAAGCAGAGCAAGCTGGCGCAGCTTATATAAATGTCTATGATGCCTTTGGATTGAATGCAACCAACTACTTACCAAATAGTGCCGATGTTCATCCAAATATTGAAGGCTATCGACAAATGGCTAACTCATTTTTACAGATTTATAGTGGGAGAGATGCTTTAAACATCTCTTCAGCAGAATTGCCAGAGCCAAATCCCAAATCATTTGAGGAAATCCTAAAGCAACAATCATCAGCGAAGCCTCGGAAGCAAAATGTGGCACAACATCAATCTCCTCGTATGACTTACGTAATTCAGGGATTCCCAGGATATAAGGCATTTATCAAATACATCTAAATAATCGATATCTAAGGCATCTTACCTATTAAGATGCTTTTTTCTATGAAAACCAATTTTGGCTAGAACTACTAAACCTTTAGTGTGCACTAGATGGGGAATAGTCATGCTAAAATATAGAGAAGACTAGGAGGTACTAGAATGAAAATATTTCATACAGCAGATTGGCATTTAGGAAAGCTTGTTCAAGGTGTCTATATGACAGAAGATCAACATTATATTCTTCAACAATTTATACAAGCGATAGATGAGGAAAAACCAGATGTAATTATCATCGCAGGTGATTTATATGACCGTTCGATGCCTCCTATTGAGGCAGTTAATTTACTAAATGATGTATTAGCGAAAATAGTATTAGAAAAGAAGATTCCTGTTCTAGCAGTGGCGGGAAATCATGATAGTGCAGGTCGTTTAAATTTTGGTAGTCGTTTAATGCGTGATAGTGGTTTATATATTAAGGGCCAATTTACAAAAAATCATGCACCTATTGTTTTGAATGATCAACATGGAGAAGTACATTTTCATTTAGTGCCCTATACGGAGCCAGCTGCTATTCGCAACATCTTTGAAGATGAGTCAATCCGTTCTCATCAAGACGCCATGCGAAAAATTATTGAGCATATCACAGAAGACATGGACACAAGTAAGCGTCATGTTTTTGTTGGACATGCTTTTGTGACGAAGTATGGTGAGGAGGAAGCAAATACTAGTGATTCCGAGCGACCACTTTCCATTGGAGGCTCAGATTGTGTGAATGCAGCTTTATTCAAACCTTTTCACTATACGGCTCTTGGGCACTTACATAAGGCACATTTTGTTTTAAACGAAACTATACGTTATGCCGGCTCTATCTTAAAATACTCGTTATCTGAGCACTTACATGAGAAAGGTTTTTTAATCATCGAATTAGACGGGCAAGGTAACACCACAGTAAGTAAAAGAAAGCTTGTGCCAAGAAGAGATCTACGAGTAGTAGAAGGTCAATTAGAGGAGTTATTAACGCTCACACCAAGTGAGGATTATGTATTTGTTAGATTGACGGATAAACTATCTGTGACTTCACCAATGGAACGTATTCGTAGTGTATTTCCGCACGCTATGCATGTGGAGCGGAAGGTACTAAGACAAGATATGCCACGTGAACTACAAGTAGTAGAAGCTGAAAAACTAGAGGATATTGATTTATTCCGTTCATTCTTCACTGATATTATTGGCATTCAGCCTGATGAAGATACGGAACGCCTATTCACAGAGATGTTACAGGAGTTATTAGATGAGGAGCGAGAGACTGTAAAATGAAGCCATTAAAGTTAACAATTACTGCGTTTGGTCCATATAAAGACACGGAAGTAATTGATTTTCAAGAGCTAGGGGAGCATCGATTGTTTGCCATTTCTGGAAAAACTGGTGCAGGTAAAACAACCATTTTCGATGCTATTTGCTATGCTCTTTACGGATCAGGTAGTGGGGAGGATCGACAGGATACAGCTTTACTAAGAAGCGGTTTTGCACATGATGAAGTTTATACAGCTGTAGAACTCGTCTTTGAAATGCATGGAAAAGTCTATCAAATAGTACGACAGCCAGGTCATATTAAAGAAAAAAATAAAACGGTTACTGGAAAGAAAGTAGAGTTAGCAGAAGTAAAAGAGGGAAAGCTGGATTATAGCATTGTAGAGAAACAGCAAACGCTTGAAGTCGATAAGAAATTGCAGGAAATTATAGGTCTCACAAAAGATCAATTTAGCCAAATTGTCATGTTACCTCAAGGTGAATTTAGAAAACTATTAACCTCTGATTCAACAAATAAAGAAGTAATTTTACGGAAAATCTTTAAAACAGATCGTTTCGGTGTCATGGCAAAAAAGCTTGATGCCAAGCGTAAAGAAGCAGAAAGGGAGCTTGAACGTGCCAAACAATTAAAAGAACATTTACTTGGTCAAATTGTGGGCGCCTTACCACAGCGTTCTTCCGCTTTATTCACATTGATTGCTGATAATACGGAAAATTTACATCAACTAACAGAGGCACTTGATGAGGAGCTTAGCTACTATAAGAAATGTGGAGAAAATGAACAGTCATACTATGAAGAAGCATATAGCCTTCATCAAAAAGAGCAGGAATATTATCGCTTAGCAAAAACGCTAAATGAGCAATTTGATGAACAAGCTACTCGACAGCAACGGCTGCAAATGCTTTTACAACAGCAGGATTTATACCAAGCAAAGGAGAAGGAGATTGCTTTAGCAGAACAAGCAGAGCGACTTGTGCTACTCGAACAACAATGCAAGGATTTACGTGCTGAACTGAATGTAAAAGAACTAGCTTTTCAACAAGCAAAGGTTAAGCAACAGCAGTCACAAGAAAAGTTGCAAGACGCACAAGAAAAATATGAGATAGAGCAGGCTAAAGAATCTGAACGACAGCAAGTCTTACAGCAGGAAATGCAGATGCTAGCGCTATTGCCGAAATTTGAAGCCTATGAAAACAATATACAGCAGCTGCAAATAGCGGAGCAATATGCTGAAAATGCAAAACGAGCAGTAAATGATAACCTCAAACTTTTGGAAAATGAACAAGAGCAATTCCAGCATTTTTCTCAATCGTTAGAAGGCTATGAAAAACAGGTTGAACCCTATGAAAGCTATTTAGAGCAATTACCGAAACTACGGGAACAAGTTGCTTTAATCAAGCAAGCGGAGAAATATAAATATGCCGTAGAGTTAGCTAAGCAGGATGTAGTTGCTTCAGACAGTCTCTATCAAGATAGTAAAGAGGCTCTTCAACTTTTGCAGCAACGGTGGCTGACGAGTCAAGCTAGTATTTTAGCAGAACAGCTGAAGGAAGGAGAAGCCTGTCCTGTTTGTGGTAGTATGACACATCAAAAAGCGCACAATGAGCAACTGGAAGTTATTGAGCATGCTCAAGTGGAAGCATTAAGAGCGAAGGCATCATCAGACGAGCGTAAGTATTTAGAGAAAGAGGCATTTTTAGCATCAGCGCAGCAACTTCTTCAAGATACATGGCAACAACTTGAAGCACAGCATATTAAACAAGAAGACCAATCACAGATCACCGCTACTTTACATGAAGTGGAACAAGAGATTGCTGCATTAAAAATTATTCAACATCAATTAGCTGATGTGCGATTGAAAATAAAGCATCAGCATGAGCGAATAGAACAGCTACGAAATAAACATATGAAGCTAGAGCAATATTTAGCAGAGCAGATAAAAGAATGGACAAAATTACAAGCGGTTGTAGACGAACAACTTAAGCAGATGCCCCCTAATTTACCAACTTTACAGCAATTAAAGCAACAACTGAATGAAGTTAGCAAACAGAAAGAAGAGCTTCAAAAAAGTTGGCAAGTGAGTCAGGAAAATTTGCATGCAGCAAAGGAAACAGCTAGCAATGCAACACTAACTGTAGAAATTGCCAAACAGTCCTTTGAGGAATTACAGCTTAAAATGAATGAAAAGCTTCAGCAATTTACAGCAAATATGCAAGAATTAGGTTTCGAAAGCTATGAGGCTTATGCTACTGCTAAACGGAGTGCCATACAATTAGATGCACTTCGAAAAGCATGCAGTGACTATGCTTTACAAGTACACACGTTGCAAATCCAGATTACCGAAGGGGCTACCTATCTTCAAGGGAAAGAGAAGCAAGATTTAGAGGCGCTTGAAGCAAGAGTAGAACAGCATCGAATTTCCTATGAGGAAGCATTTAAACGTTTGCAACAGATGAATGGCTTTATACAAGCATGCCAAGGCTTTAGTGAAAGGGTGGAAGAAATAGCGAAAGAGCTTCATTTACTTGAACAAGAAGCAGGGCGAGTAAAGGAGCTCTATGGATTATTAAATGGACAAAACTCGAAAAAGCTATCCTTTGAGCGGTATATACAAATTAACTACTTAGATCAAATTACAGAAGCTGCCAATATACGTCTGTATCATTTATCAAACGGTCAATTCGAGCTTAGACGTTCAGATAGATTAGAAAAGCATGCGAAGCAAAGTGGCCTTGGTCTTGATGTTTATGATGCTTATACGGATCAATTACGAGATGTCAAAACTTTATCAGGTGGCGAAAAATTTAATGCTTCATTGAGCCTTGCATTGGGGATGGCAGATGTGATTCAAAGCTTCCAAGGTAATATTCATATTGAAACGATGTTTATTGATGAGGGCTTTGGCTCACTCGATGAGGAATCACTAAATAAAGCAATTGATACATTAATTGATTTACAGGATTCTGGTCGTATGATTGGCGTTATTTCTCATGTGCCTGAATTGAAATCTGCGATGCCAGCAGTTTTACACGTGGAAAAAACATTGAATGGCCATAGTCAAACCCATTTTGAAGTGAAATAAAACGAAGGCGTATAGGAATACGCCTTCGTTTTATTTTTTTCGAGTGGTGGTATTAGGTGTTGTGCCCTTTTTTGCAGCCATTACTTTTTTTACGATAGGAATAACAATAGGTGCTAACTTGACGGCAGTTTTTACAACGTTTGATACTTTCATCCCAAAACAGCTCCTTTTACAATTACTACTACCTGTTTCACTTAAAAATAAAACATTAACGGATAACACGAACAGCCTGAATTATATTCCAAATCACAATACCTAGTGAGACGAGAGCATAGATGGCGAATGAAGCAAACCAAATAATCATCACCGTCTTGTTATTGGAGGTTGGATCTAAACTAAATGTAGAAAAAACAAAGACAATAAAGAATAGAATGCCAAAAACAAAAGGTATTAAATGAGAGACAAGTGCACGAATCGAATGGCTTTTTACATCACTGTCTTTTGTCACAAAATATACAATTAATGGAACGATAAAAGGGGCGAAGAAAATACTAAGATAACTAAAGGCAGCTAAAATTTTTTGATTCTCCATAGTTGTACCTCCTTTTTAAATATTTACGCATGAAAAACAGCAAAGTTTCAAAAAAATGATGTATGGAAGGTTGTAATCCTTCAATCCTTTGCGTACAATGAGATTGTTCAAATAAATTCAGATGTAACGACCACAAGGGGAGCTGATGATGTCAGCTGAGACTGGGCACGTAATGCCTTGACTCTTCGAACCTGTAAGTTAACGCTTGCGTAGGGATGTGGATAGAAACCGACACTTGTACGATGTGAGGCTCTGTCCTGACATCGTTTTTTCGTCCTTAAAGGAAAAAAGGTGTCAGAAAGAGACATATCAGCGCTTTTCTATTCCTGCTCTTGTATCCTACATCGGAACAAAGGAGAGAATATGTATGGACAAAAAAAGACTATTAATGCTAGTGGAGATTGCGATTTTTGCAGCGATTGGTCTCGTACTGGATCAGGTTTCCTTTAAAGTATGGGCACAAGGCGGCTCAGTTAGTCTTGTTATGGTACCAATTATGTTAATAGCATTTCGCTGGGGCTTAGTAGCTGGGCTAACAACTGGATTACTCGTAGGTGTAATGCAAACCATGTTTGGTGCTACGATTGTGTACTGGCTACAAGGATTCTTGGATTATGGAGTTGCTTTTACAGTTGTAGGATTAGCGGCGGTTGTTCGTGGACCAGTGTTAGACGCTGCTAAACATATGAACAAAACAAAAATGGCACTTTATATAATCATAGGTACCGTTTTCGCAGGCTTCTTACGATACACAGCACATACAATTGCTGGTGCTGTATTTTTTGCCGAATATGCCGGTGACCAAAATGCATGGATCTATTCCATCATCTACAATGGTACATATATGCTACCAGCAACCATTTTAACGGCAATCGTTGGTGTTCTTTTATTCACAGCCGCTCCACAATTAATGCAAAGAAAAGCTTAATGCAAGTCCCTTCACATGAGTGGAGGGGCTTTTTTATCGTGAATAGCTCTTTTAGCACTTTGCAAAGTAGGAAAGCATACAATATTTAAAGCGTTTATCGTTATACGCATAAAAAGTTATGTTATATTAAAGAATAGATATTAGATGAAAGGGACGTTATACATGATTGTAAAAACGCAAGAAGAGATTGAAGCTTTTAAAAAAATAGGACGCATTTGTGCTGAAATTCGCGAAGCGATGAAAGCTGCAACAAAGCCAGGAGTTACAACACTTGAGCTTGATGAAATTGCTGGTCGCATGTTTGCAGAGGCTGGCGCTATTTCAGGACCAAAGGGAGAATATGATTTTCCAGGGTATACATGTATTAGTGTCAATGAAGAAGTAGCACATGGTATTCCAGGAAAGCGTGTTATTCAAGAAGGAGATATCGTAAATATTGATGTTTCTGGTTCTTTAAATGGCTATTTTGCTGACACAGGTATTTCATTTGTTGTGGGTGATGGCTATGAGGACAAAGAAAAGCTTTGCCGTGTTGCTAAAAGTGCCTTTGATCGAGCAATGACAAAAGTAAAGGCTGGATCTAAATTAAATCAAATTGGTAAAGCTGTTGAACGCGAGGCAAATGCTAATGGGTTAACTGTTATTATGAATTTAACAGGTCATGGCTTAGGTCAATCTTTACATGATGAACCAAACCATATTTTAAATTATTACGATGCATGGGATTCTACTATTATGAAAGAAGGTATGGTCCTTGCGGTTGAGCCATTTATCTCAGCAAATGCAGAGCATATCGTAGAAGCAGGTGATGGCTGGACATTCGTGACACCTGATAAATCACTTGTAGCTCAAATCGAACATTCAGTCATTGTAACAAAAGATAAACCAATTATCTTAACGTCATTAGACGAAGAATAGGATGCAATGAAAAAATCCTGCTAACCAAATTATTTTTGGTAGGCAGGATTTTTTTTAATAAATAAAATGCCAACAAAGAGAACACCGCATAAAAATAAAGCGGCTGTAGTGACAAGTAGCTCATCAAAACCATTATGTATGGCGATTCCAATATAAGCCCAAATAAAAACACTTGGATACATAACATCAAAGTGATGGAAACGGATATGTAGCGCAATGGCTCCTCCTAAAGTAAGTAAAATCACTGCCCAAAGAGGCGTACTAAGACCAAAGCCGTTCCAACCATAAGCCGTTAACGTAAAGCTTGTATTTGTGATAAAAATAAATGTCATCCATGCTAAATAAATAGAGAAAGGAATACGACCAAACAAGGATTTGTTCTGAAGAGGGTACGTATTATACAACATAAACAAATACAAGACTAAGAGTAATGTAATGCCAAGAGAAACAATAAATAACTCATGGTGCCAGACATATATCATTAATGCTTGTAATATATTTATGCAACTAAAAAGCGCAGACTGTTTCAAAGTTGTCTTTTTCATGTTCATAACTAACCAATAACCGAGTAAAAAATAAATGACAATCCAAATTACATGACTTACACTAACTGGTGCAAATACTACAGAAAAACGATTAGCGATTTCTAGCGAAGATTGACCGTTGATGTTCACGAAAAAGGATGAAAAGGTTAGGATGATTGAGACAAGATAAGAGATTGTCATCATGATAAACCGAGGCATGTTTTCCTCTCCCTTCGTGTTAGATTGTATAGGGAAAAGACAAATAAGTATAGTACTGTCACTTTTTTTATTATAACGGAAATTTCCAACAATGTATCGTGTTGTTTTACTATTAATACCTACAATTTACCATGTCTGATAGGCATCCATATATTTCTTTAGTACAATAAGAATAGCCAAATAAAAGGAGTGAAGTTTCATGACACAAAATTTGAAGAATCTAGATCTAACTGTTGAACTAGACAAAAAGATGTATAAAAAGAAATTAAAAGTACTCCAATATGAAATGTTGAATGCACAACAATTTTTATTAAAAAACAAGATTGGCTTGATCTTGGTATTCGAAGGAATGGATGCGGCTGGTAAAGGTGGCGCTATTAAACGATTAATCGAACGTGTCGATCCCCGCGGTTATGTTGTACATCCTATTTCTGCCCCTCAAGCTCATGAATTACGCTACAATTATTTACAACGATTTTGGAGAAAATTGCCTCAACATGGGCAAATCGCTATTTTTGATCGCTCGTGGTATGGTCGCGTATTAGTAGAACGCATCGAAGGATTCGCAACAAAGGATGAATGGTCTCGTGCTTATGAAGAAATTAATAATTTCGAGAAGATTTTAACTGCTGGAGATTACATAATTATTAAGTTCTGGCTTCATGTTTCAGATGAGGAGCAATTAAAACGCTTTAAAGAACGTGAACAAAACCCTTACAAATCTTGGAAGTTAACAGCCGAGGATTGGCGCAATCGAGATAAAACACCTCAGTATATTGATGCAGCAAATGCGATGTTTGAAAAGACAGATAAAAAAGATGCACCATGGATCTTAGTCGCTGGAGATGACAAAAAGTATGCACGTGTTCAGGTGCTACAGGAAACTATTGCACACATTGAACGAGAGGCTCAAAGACGTGGTCTTCATTTAACAAATGTATTAGACAATACACAACTAGAAGATGCTGATTCCTCCAGCTTAGAAATAGTAAACGAGAAAAAGAAAGAACAAAAAACTAAATAATTAAATTGTGCTGCTATGACAATAAGACATAAGCTGTTTTGGTTGTAGCAGCCTGTTTTTTTACATACAATGAAATATAAATAGAGTTTATAGCCAATGTAACAAAGAGAAATGTATTGATTTTTATTGGAAGGCTAGTGTGGAGAAATGTTGCTTAAAATTTGGAATCTATTAAGAAAAAAGGGTGGGAATGTGGTAACAATAAAGGGGGAAAAATGCTACATCCGCACATTCCAAGAAAAAGATGCACGAAGTTTAACGGGCCTCGTAAGCCGTAATAAATACTTTTGGTCTATTTATGAGCCACTTCAAAGACCTGAATACTATACAGTCGATGCTCAATACAAAAAAATTCAAGAAAGCCTCTATTTAATGGAGTCAAAGCGTGAATTTACTTTTGGTATTTTTGAGCATGGTACAAATAATCTAATAGGGCATATTGCACTTTATGCTGTCAAACGCTTACCATACTCGAGTGCATTTGTTGGCTATGCGATGGATGAGATTTATGTTGGAAAGGGCATTGTCACAGAAGCTGTGAATATGGTGGTCCGATTTGCATTTGAACAAATTGGTCTGCATCGTGTAGAGGCCTATGTATCGACACAAAATACTGCCTCCATGCGTGTATTAGAGAAGGCTGGATTCCAGCAGGAGGGTCTGCTAAGAAAGCTACTGTATATCAATGGTCATTGGATAGATCACTATATGTATGCACGTTTAGAGGATGAATAGAATAATAAGTGCCTATCTTCCACATAGTGAGGATAGGCACTTGTTCTTTTATTAATGTATCAAGAAATAATTTTATTGTTTATTTCCATCTTCAATTAAATCTAGATGACCTGTATTTGGATCAATTATTAAACCATGGACAGGTACGTCTTTTACCATTAATGGGTGATTACGAATTGTATCGACACTTTTCTTAACACTTGTTGCTACATCACCGAAACCTCGTAAAAATTCCTTTAAATCAAAACCAGAATATTCCAACATTTTAATTGTTTCTGGATCTATGCCTCGTTGTACCATTTCGCTAAGCATGGCATCAGGATCAACCGCACTCATACCACAGTCATAATGACCAACAACATACACTTCATCAGCTTGTAGGCCATAGACAGCGACTAATAAACTACGCATAACTGCACCGAAAGGATGGCTCACTAACGCACCAGCACTTTTCACTATTTTTACATCGCCATTACGCAAATTCATCGCTTTTGGTAAAAGCTCTACAAGACGAGTATCCATACAAGATAAAACAACAATACGTTTATCAGGATATTTCGTAGTGATGAATGGCTCATATTTTTTTTCTTGTACAAACTCTTTGTTAAATTCTAGAATATCTTGTAACATTGTCATGAATATTGCTCCCTTCCTTACAAAAAATATTGTAGAGCAAAATTTTCAATATGCAAACAATAAAGACTTTATTCAGATAATTTTTACAATAAAGGAGCAGTTTCTTACGCTTTAGTAGATGAAATAACTTGTAAGCTATAAAAAAACAGCTACTTATAATAGTAGCTGTTTTTTACACATTAAAATTTTTCGTTTGGCTTTGGATCTACAGTTACTGAAGACTTGCTATCTAAACCAACTTGTAGGTAGTGGATGAAGAATCCCGTTGAAATTAATAAAACTGCTGAAAAGCCAAGAACAGTTGTAATGAACATTATTAGAGCTCCTCTCTACTTAAATGATCTACTAAAATTCCCTAAAACAATTATACAATAGGTTACTAGGAAAATCTAAGGATAATTTATGACAACCTTAACATACTTAGCCTAGAATACTATTAGTAGGAATGGATTATTTAGAAAGCCCAATTTCCATCACGGAATATTGGGTCTATTTGATCATCATGTGTTATTCCATCTATATTCATTTTGGTAGAGCCAATCATAAAGTCTACATGTGTCAAGCTTTGATTGAGACCATGCGCACTTAGTTCCTCAGAAGTCATTTCTTTGCCGCCCTCAATGCAAAAAGCATAGGCACTACCAATGGCAAAATGATTGGATGCATTTTCATCAAACAATGTATTGTAAAATAATAGGTCAGATTGTGAAATAGGTGATTGATGTGGTACTAATGCTATTTCACCAAGGTAATGAGCACCTTCATCTGTTTCAATAAGAGAAGCTAAAATTTCTTGGCCTTGCTCCGCCTTGACGTCAATGATTCGACCATCTTTAAATGTTAATGTGAAATTATCTATAATATTGCCGCCATAGCTTAAAGGCTTAGTGCTTGATACATAACCATTAACACCTGTTTTTAGCGGTGCTGTAAAAATTTCTTCCGTTGGCATATTGGCCATAAATGTTTGACCTTGTGTACTTATGCTACTACCCCCTGTCCACACATGGTGTGGAGGCAGCTCAATTGTTAAATCTGTGCCTGGCGCAGTATAGTGTAGTGACTTAAATTGCTTTGCATTTAAATAATCAGCTTTGCTATGTAATTCCTGATCATGGGCATGCCAAGCTTCAACAGGATTTTCAAGGTCTATACGTGTGGCTGCAAAGATAGCTTCCCATAATGCATCCATTTGCTGTTCTTCTGGAAGGTGAGGAAAGACCTTTGCTGCCCAAGCTTTAGATGGAGCAGCAATGACAGACCAGCTAAACTTATCTGCTTGTAACCATTGATAATAGTTGGCAAGTGCTTGGCCAGATGCTTTTTGGAATGCCATGATTCTATCACGCTCAATACCTTTTAATAGATCTGGATTTTGTGAGCTAATGCTTAAGAAAGCTGCACCATGTTCAGCTAACCATTCACGTTCCTGCACTTTCCAAGGTGGGAAGAAATCAAATGAGTCTTTTGGTGCCCCTTCATAGCGAGCGCGTACAAGTTCATCATCGGATATATCGACAAAAACTTGTTTTGCACCATTTTTATAGGCGATTTTAGTAATTATTTGTGCGAGTTTTAGGTTATCAGTCGAACAGCTTATATAAAGATACTGATCTTTTTGGATATTTACTCCTACTTTCACCGCTAACTCGGCATATTTTAGTAATTTTGTGTCAAACGATAATAACAAAATCATATCCCCTTTCAATTTAAGACAGTTAAGTGTAATATTCTTAATTCAATATAATCAAAAATGGTCGAAATGTGAATAAAAAGCATTAATTACATCGAAAAATATATGAAATACATTTATACTAGGAATATATATATTTAAAATATGGAAAAAAAGACGAAATAACATTAGATAGTAGATTTGGAGGTTCTAGAATGGATAAGTCGTCGATTATAGGGTTAATACTTGCTTTAGTAGCACTATTAACAGGGATGGTAATGAAGGGTGTAAGTTTATCAGCATTTTATAACCCTGCAGCTATCCTAATTATCATTTTTGGTACTATTTCCGCAGTAACAATTGCCTTTCCTATGCAGGAGTTAAAGCGTGTGCCGAAGCTATTTAAAATTCTTTTTAAAGAAACAAAATTAGCAAATGATATAGAGATTATTAAAATGTTTTCACAATGGGCTGACTTAGCTCGTCGTGAAGGGCTATTAGCACTTGAAAGTAAGGCCTCAGAGATTGAAGATCCATTTTTAAAAAATGGCCTTACATTAGCAATTGATGGTCAAAATGCTGACTACATACGTGATGTCCTAACAGAAGAAGTAGAAGCAATGGAAGAACGTCATACTAGTGGAGCAGCTATTTTTACACAAGCAGGTACATATGCACCTACTTTAGGGGTTCTTGGTGCAGTAGTTGGGTTAATCGCCGCATTGGCTGATATGAATGATATCGAAAAGCTAGGACATGCTATTTCAGCTGCATTCATGGCTACATTACTCGGTATCTTTACAGGGTATGTTTTATGGCATCCATTTGCGAACAAGCTAAAACGTAAATCTGCTTTAGAGGTAAAACAAAAGAGAATGATGATTGAGGGTATCCTTTCAGTATTAGAAGGGGAGGCTCCACGTGTAATTGAACAGAAACTATCATCATACTTAACGATGGAAGAACGTCGTCAAATTTCTGGTGAAAGCGGGGCGGGTGGCCTTGGCAAAGAAAGCTAAGAAAAAAAAGCATGATGAACATATTGATGAATCTTGGTTAGTGCCATACGCAGATATTTTAACTTTGCTGCTAGCCGTATTCATTATTTTGTTTGCCTCAAGTTCAGTCGATCAAGAAAAGCTAGAAAGAATGTCGGCAGTTTTTAATCAAGTCTTTGATGGTGGAACTAGTTTTCTAGAGCAACCTGCTCCAGTGCCTACTCCGAATGCAGATAGCGACCAAACGCCACAGCAAAACTCTGCCTATTTAAAGGATCAACAGGAGTTAGCTGAAATAAAAGATAGTGTCGATAATTTTATTGCAGTCAATGAAATGGAAGATCAGTTTGCCACAGAAATGACGGATGAAGGGTTGCTTGTAACAATCCGTGATAGTATTTTATTCGATCCAGGGCAGGCAACAGTTAAACCTGAGTACGTCCCTATTGCCAAAGAGCTATCAACTATGCTGGAATCTGATCCAGCTCGAAATATTGTCATCACAGGTCATACAGATAATGTGCCAGCAGGTCCGAATTTTACATCGAATTTTCAGTTATCTGTAATGCGTGCAACTAAATTTTTAGAACTGCTTATTGAAAGTAATGACAAATTAGATCCTACGCGCTTTAGTGCAAAAGGAAACGGTGAGTATCGTGCAATTGCACCAAATGACACAGCCGAAGGACGCGCAAAGAATCGTCGTGTAGAAGTATTAATTCAACCATTAGTTACTGAGGATGGTTCAGAAACTTAGAGTACACAGTAATAAAAAGCTATTAGCAACAGACAAATGTCTTAGGCTAATAGCTTTTCGTTTTACCTATTTTCGTAAAGATCCTAATTCAGCAACAATCGCTTGCATTTCGCTTGGACTAAAAGTTTCTCTTTTCATAACCATTTCATATAGATACACTAAATCTTCATAATTTGCTTCATCGAAGTTTTCTGATTTCATTGCATCGACATTCACCATACGAAGCTTGTCCTTCATTTGATCAACCATATACATAACGTTTTCTTTAGATGGAACTGATAAATCCATTTTTTACCCTACCTTTCGTAATCCTCGCACATATCATTTCATTGAATAAAAAAAATGTCAACTCCGTATTTGGGCATTGCTTTAAAAATAGACTGTTATTGGGTAGAATAAGTGCAGAAGACTGTTTATTTATGAAATAATAGGGAATATGCAACTATACAAGCAGGGGGTTTTAATATGGGTCAAAGTAAATTATTAGCATCTATTGTAGCAGGAGCAGCAGTAGGAGCAGCATTAAGTATGTTAGATCGCGCTACACGAGAAAAAACAATTGCCTCAACTAAAAAGATGAAGGAAGCCGTCTCATATTATGCAGCAAATCGAGAAGAATTGCAGGTGTTGGTAGAGGAAAAGGTACTCGCGGCAAAGGTGCTTTGTGAAAGTGTGTCAGATAATGTCAACACTATTGCTGAAAAGGTGGATGAATTTAAGGATTTACCTTCCACGATACAGGGAATGATTGAAGATACGAAATCAGCCTTTACTTTACCTCATAAGGAGTAAAGGTCGTTTTAGGAGGAATTGTATGGAAAAGAATAAAGCAACATTGCATAACGCTTTTGGGTTTGTAAAATCGTTTGTCTCTCCAGAGGAGGGAGCGATTGATATTATGACATCCAAAGGCTTTATCCAAGATTTAATAGGTCGGCTCAAGCGTGTTGAAATATCTGCGCTTGCTGCACAATTGGCTTATTTCTTTTTACTATCGTTCTTCCCCTTACTTATTTTCTTGGTGACACTATTACCATATCTTAACTTAGAAACCACTCAGGTCTATTCATTTTTAGTGAATATCTTACCTGATGAAGTGTATAAGCTTATTGAAAATACACTGAATGAAATTTTAACTAATCGCAACAGTAGTTTACTGTCCATTGGGGTTTTAGGTACTATTTGGTCTGCATCTAAAGGCATTAATGCATTACTTCGTGCTTTAAATAAAGCCTATGATACAGAAGGGAGAGCAGGCATATTAGATAGGGGTTTATCACTTGTTTTTACAATCGCTCTCGTTATTGTTATTGCCGTTGCGCTCTTATTACCGGTCTTTGGTCAGCAAATTGGGCATTTCCTATTCTCGATCGTCGGAGTAGAGGAGCAATTTGAATCAGTTTGGCATAGATTAAGATGGTCAATCCCGCCATTATTAATTTTCAGCGTATTAATGGGCATTTACTGGTTTGTGCCAAATACAAGTCCTCGTTTGAAAATAATGGGCGTATGGCCAGGAGCGTTATTTGCCACGCTTGCTTGGTTAGCAGTCACATATGGTTTCTCTTTTTATATTAATAATTTTGCAAATTATTCTGCTACATACGGTAGTATTGGTGGCGTCATTATTTTAATGCTCTGGTTATATTTTACGGGAATCATTTTAATCTTTGGTGGCGTATTAAATGCTACAATGCAGAAAAGAGCACTTCAAAAGGAAATTCGTCGTTAATGAAATGATCATTCATTAACAAGAGCCTCGCTAAACTCCTAAAGAGTAGCGAGGCTCTTTTTTACTTGATTTTACCTGATTAAATGCATCAATTATTCAATAAAAGCCTCAGCGCATGTCGCAGGAAGAGTAGCTTCAAGCAAGCTGGACGCAATTATGCTGAGGCTTAATTGATGTTAAACATTTTTATTGAGCATACGTAAACCATTTAGAATAACTAGAATTGTACTACCTTCATGACCGATTACGCCTAAAGGCAAGTCGACAACTTGTAAAAAGTTAGAGGCGATTAATAAGACAATAACCCCGATAGAAAAGAAAATATTTTGTTTCACAATACGTTGCATTTTGCGTGATAAACGAACAGCATAGGCGATTTTTGATAAGTCATTTTTCATTAGCACGACATCCGCTGTTTCAAGCGCCACGTCTGTGCCTTCACCCATCGCTATGCCAGTAGTTGCTGTAGCCAATGCAGGGGCATCATTAATACCGTCGCCGACCATGCCAACAAATTGATGCTGTGTAAGTAGGCGTTTCATTTCAGTTACCTTCGTTTCTGGCAAACATTCTGCGACGAATTCAGTAACGCCAGCCTCCTTCGCGATAACTTTGGCTGTTTTTTCGTTATCACCTGTAAGCATCACCACTTGAATACCAAGCTCTTTTAATAATGTAACAGCTTTCTTAGCTTCGGAGCGTACAGTATCTTTTAATGCAGTTAATGCAACAATACCGTGTTGATCGCGAATGAAAATAACTGTTTTTCCCTCTGCTGCAAGTTTAGTTACAGCATTATTTGCAAAATTGTTAGCAAGTTGCACATCGACAAATTCTGGTTTGCCTACTTGATACTCCTTGTTTTGGATCGTTCCTTTAATACCCCAGCCAGGAATATCTTCAATAGTTGCTTGTGGTAGTATGTCGATTCCTTCAGTCTTAGCATAGGAGGTAATCGCTTGGGCAAGGGGATGATTGGATTGAGATTCAATTCCTGCAAGAATTGCTAAAGCCGTATCACGTTCTACTCCATCACGGACAATAAAATCTGTAACAACTGGTTTTCCTTGCGTTAAAGTACCTGTTTTATCGACAGCCAATGCACGTAACACACTAAGATGCTCTAAATGTAAACCACCTTTAAATAGCACACCATTTTTTGCACCATTTGATATAGTAGCGAGTGTTGCAGGCATAATGGAAGCAACGAGTGCACAAGGTGAAGCAACCACTAATAACACCATTGCTCGGTAAAAGGTTGTTGTCCAGTCCCAGCCGAGTAAGAAGTGAGGAAGAACCATCATAATGGCAACACCAAGTAAAACAAATTTTACATAAGTCCCTTCAAACTTTTCGATGAATTGTTGAGAGGGGGATTTTTCACTTTGGGCACTTTGAACGAGCTGTATAATTTTTTGGAAAAGGGTCTCTGAATTCGCCTTTGTCATTTCCATAGTAATAGCACCATTTAAGTTGACTGTGCCTGCAAAAACTTCGTCCCCTTCGCTTTTTGAGATTGGCAGTGGCTCTCCGCTAATAGCTGACTCATCAATAGAAGATTGGCCTTTAAAAATAATGCCGTCTGCTGGAATTCGTTCACCCGGTTTAATCAATAAATGATCCCCGATTTGTAATGTGGAAACTGATACTTTCATAGGCTCAAATCCGCCACGCACTAACCAGGCTTCTTCGGGCTGTAAATTCATAAGGGCAGATATTTCGCGATGACTTTTATTCATCGCATAAGTTTCAAGTGCACCACTTACTGCAAAAATAAATATTAGGATGGCTCCCTCTGTCCAATAGCCAATTGCAGCTGAGCCAATTGCAGCTAATACCATCAACAGCTCAACATTTAGCTTTCGCTCTACTATGGTCTCTTCAATGCCTTCTTTTGCTTTCGCGAAACCACCTACACAAAAGGCAATTAAATATAGTAGAACAGAAGCCGTTGTTTGTCCATTTGTGTCTAAACGCCATGCTAGTAAGATGAAAATTCCAGCCATTAATGCGGCAATTAGTTCTGCATGTTCTTTTATTTTCTCAATTACTTTTATATTTTCTCGATTAGAGTATTCCATCTCTATCCCTCCTGATAATGAAAATCAATATCAAAACCTTTATAAAATAGCATTGTTTTGAGCTGTTTAATTGAAAATGGATTTCAATTACCATCTCTTTTATTTAGAATTATTATAACAAAGTAATTTATAAAAATAAAGTAGGAAGTTTGATGGAGATTTTTAAACAATTTGCGAAAGGATTGAAAAAAGCACAGTCTATTCACTAGGAATATTCTGTGCCTTACAAAATTGTGCAATAAAACGAGTTACTACTGCTATCTATTATTTAATTAGAAGACTCTTTCTGCATGCAAAGCAAGTTTTTCTAATGATGATTTATCCACATCTGCATGTAGTGAGTTACCATGTGAATCCATTGTCACAACTGCTGTAAATTTTTCAACATTTAAGTGCCACATAGCTTCAGGAATACCGAATTCCATTAAATCAACACCATCAACGCCTTTAATACAGTCCGCATAGTATTGTGCTGCTCCACCGATTGCATTCAAGTAAACGCCACCATGCTCATTAAGCGCTTTTAATGTTTTTGGTCCCATCCCACCTTTACCAATAACAGCACGGATACCGAATTTTTTCATGATATCGCCTTGATAAGGCTCCTCACGAATTGAAGTAGTTGGACCAGCTGCTTTCACTGTCCAATTGCCATCTTCATCCTTAGCCATTACAGGTCCACAGTGATAAATAACTTGTCCATTTAAATCAACTGGTGCATCGTGGCTCATTAAATGGTGGTGGATGGCGTCACGGCCAGTATACATACGACCAGTAATAGAAACGACATCACCAACTTTTAATGAACGAATTTGTTCTTCAGTAATTGGCGCAGTAAGTTCTACTACATCTGTAGTTGTATCTTCTGTTGTAGCAGCTACTTCATTCTCTTTGAAGGTAATTTTTTCACCTTCTTGATAGTGCCAATTCAAAATTTCGCCAGTTTGAGGATCGATGTCCACAGCCATACGACGGTAAGCCCAACAATTATATGCTACTGATACATAGAAAGAGGCAGGAATACGGTGCATTACGCCAATTTTACAGCCTAATAATGTTGCTTCACCACCGAAGCCCATTGTACCGATACCAAATGTGTTAGCCGTTTTAACCACATACTCTTCTAATTTAGCAAGATCTGCATTTGGATTTGTATCTTCAACATGGCGGAATAATTGCTCTTTTGCTAAATCATAGCCAGAAGAACGGTCTCCACCAATACCTACACCAATGAAACCAGCAGAACAGCCTTGACCTTGTGCTTGGTATACAGAGTGTAAAATACATTTACGAATACCATCTAAGTCACGCCCTGCACGACCAAGACCTTCTAATTCACATGGTAGACTGTATTGAATGTTTTTATTTTCACAGCCGCCACCTTTGAGAATTAACTTAATTGTAATGTAATCTTTTTCCCATTGTTCAAATTTCATTACTGGCAAACCATCACCAAGATTATTACCACTGTTTGCACCAGATAGTGAATCCACCGCATTAGGACGTAATTTTGCATCTGCAGTTGTATCATTGATTGCTTTTTTGATTGCAGCTTTAATTTCTAATTGATTTACGCCAACAGGAGTATAAATTTTGAAAGTTGGTAGCCCTGTATCCTGACAAATTGGTGACACGTTATCTTCTGCCATAATAATATTATTTGCGATTGTGTCTAAGCTCATTGCTGCACGAGTACCAGCATTTTCAGCTTCTTTTGCTTTTTTAATAGCACGACGTACATCCTTAGGTAAATTCGTAGATGTTTCAGTAATTAAATCGTAAAGACTCTTCTCCAAATTTTGTAGATTCATTGGTATTGCCCCCCATAGAAAAATTGATTATTTCCACGTTACATTATACTCTTTTCAACTAATGAAAAAAAGAGTCCTTATCTGAGACTGCTAAATTAAAGCATATTTTAATAATATAGAAGGAGAGTATTGATTTTGTAGAACATTTGTTCTAAAATAGAATAAATCCAATATTAGGAGGAACTTGCATGGCTGCTAAAACTTTACTTGAATTACCAGAAGCATTCGAGCAATATAGACCATTAATAGAAGGGACAATGAAGCCTGTTGTAATGGTTAATACGGAGATAAGTAAAACAACTTTATTTCAAAGTAAGTTTGCAGGAGATCCTTATTTCCCATTGGATATGGAATATCCAAAAAATATGAAGGGACAACCGTTGAAGTTATTAGCTCAAATTAACTTTGCAGAGGTTCCTATGCATTTACCCAATTTCCCAGAAGAGGGAATATTGCAGTTTTATATTGATGGTTATGACGATGTTTTAGGAATGGATTTTGATAATGGACAAAATCAAGAAGGCTTTCGTGTAATATTTCATGAACAAGTTATGCAAGATGAAGCACAGCTTATTCAAGATTTTTCTTTTATCGAAATAGATGATGAGGAATTATATTTTCCTGTCGAGCGTGAAATGGCATTATCCTTTACTACAGGCGTTGAGCCGATGTCGATTGATGATTTTAGAAGCAATGACAAGTATGCTAGCATCTTAACAGCTTTGGAGGATGACGAAGCATTAGAAGACAGCTTCTATGATGCTATGACGGGTGATGGTCATAAAATTGGAGGGTATCCATTCTTTACGCAAGAGGATCCTCGAGCATATGGAGATTATAAAGATTCAATCATTATGCTGTTACAGATTGATAGTGTTGGCGACAATATTCTTTGGGGCGATTGTGGCGTTGGCAATTTCTTTATCACAGAGGAAGAGTTAATGAATAAAGATTTTAGCAAGGTACTTTATAATTGGGATTGCCATTAAAAAACAAGCGAGCACACGATGCTCGCTTGTTTTTTATTCATTATTGTTCACGAGCTTGAAATTGCTCCATTTTGTCCTCTAAATCATCCATCATTTGGATTAAGCGATCAATATCTTCTAACTCAGCTGTTTCAGGATCAAGGGCATCTAATACTTCTAGAAACATCTCAAGACGCTCTTTTAAATAGGTTACTTGTTGCTCTTTATCAGTGATTGGCTTTGACATTCGTACACCTCATTTCATCCCTTTCATCGTAGCCGATTTGAGCTTAAATTTCAATGTTTAGGGAAACACCTAGGACTAAGAGATTAATTTTAAAAAAACAATAGACAGAATATTTACAATATTGAGGATGTATGTTAAAGTTGTTTTAAGATAAAGTAAAGGAGCTGATTGAAAAAAGTCATCTGACCAACGCTAACTCGAAAAGGAGGGAGTTTAAACAAGTAATCGGTAATATTCAAAAGCCGAAAATCGTGTTTATACAATTAAATGAGGATAAGTATTAGTTAAGCCTTAGCGTAAAATCACATGTGGTGAGCGCTAAGGCTTTTTGGTATGCTGTTCTTTGGAAGAATGACTAGTTATTGGAGGGAAAAATGACGTACTTCTCAGATTACAGCACAAAAAGATTTACCATTTTAGTAGTAATTGTATCCATATCAGGCTTTTCACAAGGGATGCTATTACCGCTTATTTCGATAATATTTGAACGTGATGGGGTATCCTCTGCATTGAATGGCTTGAATGCAACAGGCTTATACATAGGAACACTGCTGATTTCACCATTTATCGAGCAGCCGTTACGCAGATGGGGCTATAAACCGATTATTTTAATTGGTGGAGCTCTAGTTTTTGCGTCTTTACTTGCATTTCCTCTATGGAAAAGTGTGACCTTTTGGTTTGTCCTTCGTTTATTAATTGGTGTAGGCGATCATGCCTTGCATTATGCGACACAAACATGGATTACTAGTACAGCAGATCATAAAAGCTTAGGAAAGGGAATGGCCATCTATGGCTTATCATTTAGCATAGGTTTTGCTGTTGGACCACTTATGGTGAAGCTCATTGAAATTGCTGAAGCGCTACCGTTTATCGTATCTTCAATCATGTGCCTATTTGCATGGTCCTTTGTATTTCTCTTACAAAATGAAAAGCCTGAGCGTTTAACAGGTGACTTAAATGCCAGAGGATGGCAACGGTATAAACTGGCTATTTTATTTGGGTGGATTGCCTTTTTAGGCCCATTTGTCTATGGTTTTCTGGAGTCTTCACTAAATGCCTTGTTTCCTGTCTATGCATTACGCAAGGGCTTTGAAGTCGGCATGATTCCTATCATTTTATCTGTGTTTACATTTGGTGGTATTTTAACGCAAGTGCCGCTTGGTGCACTAGGAGATAAAGTAGGGAGAAGGAATATTTTGATGATTGGGTCATTTGGTGGCGCAATTATTTTCGCTATTGCAAGCTTTTTAGAGCATTCACAATTCGCTGTGGCTGTCGCATTTTTCTTAACGGGTACGCTGGTTGGCTCGATGTTTTCTTTAGGGATTACATTTATGGCTGATTTGACACCAAAGGAGCTACTGCCTACGGGGAATTTACTTTGCGGAATTGCTTTAAGTATTGGTAGCTTAACAGGGCCATTTTTAGGTGGGGTTTATTTAGAATATGTAAAAAATTATAGCTTCCTTTTACTTGTGGCAATGCTTTTGTTAGCCGTTGCAATCGTGTTACTTATATTTGGACGCCACAAGCATCAACACCCAATGATGGCTAAATAAAAAGAGCGGGGCTCATCTCCCGCTCAAAAAACAAAAAACGCCCAGCAAATCCGTGCTGTTATGGCGTTTTTTGCGTAACAAGGATGTTCCGTCCAAGTTACATAGGTTTGGCACCTAGAGGATTATTATACAGACATGTTCTAATGAAAGCAACAAAAAAGAAAATGGATATTTTTGGACATTATCCATCTTTTTATTTATAATAAAAGAACACTTGCTTAAAAAGGAGGTTTTTGTCATGACAGAAATGAAAAAACTATCTATCCACCGTGCTTTAACAGAATTAAAAATGCTGACTCTACGAATTGAAGCAGCAACAAATGAGGTTAGCGCAGTCGTAGCTAATCGAAAAAGCAATCGTAAAATTAATGGTGTAGACATTCCTGAATATGAAAAACAAATGCAAGCATCCTATGATAAAGTGGTAGGTTTAATTTCCTATCGAAATAAAATAAAGGCACTAGTTGTGCAGTCCAATGCAAACACAAAGGTGTTGGTGGGCAAAGAGGAAATGACTGTAGCGGAGGCAATTGAACGGAAACAATCCATTCAATATGAAAAGAATTTGCTAGAAGTTATACAACATCAGCATCGTTTAGCTATCAATACAGTTGCCAAAGAAAATGATGCCTTACCTGCAAAGCTGGAAACCTATTTAATTAACATATTGGGCAATAAAGATAAACAATCACCAGAGGAAGTCAAATTACATACGGAAACATTTATGAAAAGAAATGAGTTTGAAATCATTGATCCCCTAAATATTAAACAACAAATTGAGAAACTGAGCAATCGGATTGAAGAATTTGAATCAGAGGTTGACGCTGTCTTATCAGAGTCGAATGCCACAACTTTTATTGAAGTACAAGTTTAAAAAGATTTGCATGTCCTAGCGAAAATGGAAAACGAAAAGTCGCTCGCGCTTCAAGGCATGTGTGCGAGTTAAAACGTAAAACATGCCTTACTCCAATGGTAACTTTCAACTAAACTGATTTGAAAGCTCAAAGGTAAAAGGTGAAAGTACAAAGCTTACGTTTGAAAGTTCTTTGGATAAAAGCTGAAAATTTAACATTTAATAATCATGTAAATCCTGGGTTATTGGTTAAGGTATCGACTTTTCTGGACCATCCATCATCCACCAGGCAGCTTGTGCTGTGCATTAGAAAAAGGACGTTTCTATAAGAAACGTCCTTTTTCATACTGATGTGTTTTTACAACATTGGTTTTAAGCTTTGATTAATAATATATTGTAAAATCACAGTTGGTAAAGATTATTTTAATGTTTAATTTGACGATTATCAATCGATTCCTTGTTATCCCAAACGAATGTGGTAACAGAGAGACAGTCTTTCATAATATTTTTATAATTCTAAGATGCTATTAAAGTGACTGGAGAATTTGCATCACCTTACTAGGTTCTATACGTTTTTTATAGTCTGCCTCCACGCTAGCTAAACGGATGATTCCTTCTTTATCAATTACATAAGTAGCGGGTACGGGAAGTTCCCAAGAATGATCGCCATTAAATGTTTCGAGTGAAATATCGAGCGATCTGCAGATAGGATAGACATACTCAGGTAATTTAAATTTAAGCTTATATTTTTCAGCTGTTTTATTTTGCAAGTCACTTAAAACATGAAAATTTAATTCGTTCTTGTCTTGCACAGATGCAGAATAGTTTGAGGTTTGCGGGCTAACCGCAATCAATTGGCCTCCAATTGCCTTAATGTCCTCATTCATTCGCTGGTATGCTTTTAACTCAAGGTTACAAAATGGACACCATATACCGCGGTAAAATATAAGAACAACTGGACCTTTCAAAATTTCTTCAGACAATGTTATCTTTTGACCTGTAGAATTCACTAAAGTGAAGTCAGGCGCTTTGACGCCAGCTATTAAACCCCTACCCGAATCAGATATTCGTATATCATGTATCGTTTTTTCGAATATATCTAGCACTTCCTTTGACAGCATCTCTTCCATATGTGTAGCTGCTATATCTAATTCTCGTTGCAATTTTTGAAATGGTGTGTTTTCCATTATCTCATCTCCATATCGTATATATTTTGTATATAGTTATACGATACATTTTTTTCTTGGAGGAAGATGTAATATTGTTTACAACTCATTTTAAAAATGTCTATGTTACTTGATACTATCCTGCATTTTTTCAGCCTATGAAATGTTTCTCTCCAAAAGCTTTTTTCGATGGATATAGATTGTTTTAAATCCTGTCTTAATGACTTCTTCTTTAACAAGCTCTTGTAAGACCCCAGTTACAGCTTCTCTGGTTGCACCAACTAAATTGGCGATTTCTTGATGTGAGAGAGGCAAATCTATTTTGTAATATTCATTATCGCCAGTAAGTCCAAACTGATCCGAGAGCTTAATAAGTGCATATAAAACTTTGTCATGTAGTTTCCCAAGAGCTAGATTTTGCGTTAATTGACTCATATCGATAATTCGATTACTTAGTACTTTTAATAATGTCATCATAAATTGAGGCCGCTGAATTAAAAAACCTTCAAATCTTTCCCTATTCATCAAACAAATGTGGCTTTCCACTATCGTTTCAATATAATTATCTCGAGTACCAAATGAAATGATATCCATTTCCCCAAATACATTACCTTCGTTAAGTATATCCGAAGTAAATTGCTTACCTTGAGCATTTACTTTATACAGGCGCAACTTCCCCTTTTTAACAAAGTAAAGTCCCTCCGAAAAAGTTTCCGGTGTTTGAATAAAAGTGTTTTTCGGAAAGGTTGTTATTAAAGTTAATTGTTCCATTTCTATTAAATCTTCCATCGAGAGCGAATTAAGCAGATTAAATTGTGATAAGTATTGAATGTTATCCATTTTTCCTCCTTAAAATTGCATGGGCCCAACAAGACTATAACATAATGTAAACACATTGAAATCAATCGTGAATCGGTGACATCACTCAATATTTTTTATTTTGTTCTTCAGATGTTTAGCTATTTTTTCTTAGACAATAAAACTTTAGAAAAGACTATCAAAAAAGAAAAAAGCGCAGTCTACAATATGCAGACTGCGCCTAATCAAGGTCACCAAAATTTACAAAGTAAATATCATTTTCGATGTTCAGTTTTAAGAACCATAGAGCAAACGCATTCCACCTGCGCAGTCTGTGCGAACATATCAACGGGTTGAATATATTCAACATCATAAAGCTTCGTTAACTGTTGTAAGTCCTTTGCCAAAGTGGATGGGTTACAGGAGGTATAAACAAAACGTTTAGGTTTTAGTTTAAGGACTGTTCGAATAAATTCTGGTGCTAGTCCTGTACGTGGTGGATCTACTGTAATCACATCAGGAGTAAATCCTTCCTTGCGCCATTTCGCTAGGACACTTTCCGCTGTACCGACTGCATATTTCGTATGTTTGAAGCCATGGTTTCGAGCATTTTTACGAGCATCCTGAATACTTTCAGGAATGACATCCATTCCACGAACTTCCTTCGCTTTATCTGCTAACCATAATCCAATTGTGCCAACGCCACAGTATGCATCAACCACTGTTTCTTTTCCCGTTAAAGCAGCAGCCTTTTTAATTTCATTATATAGATGAACTGTTTGTGTTGGATTTAGTTGGAAGAAGGCGCGGGCAGATAAATCAAAAGCCAATTCGCCAAGCTCTTCATGAATGGTTTCTTTGCCATCAAGTACAACAGTTTCATCACCGAAGATTAAGGATGTTTTTTCACGGTTAATATTTTGTGCAATGGATACAATACTCGGATCAATTTTTTTAATACGTGTAATCAATTCAGCTAAATGAGGGATTTCTTTCCTTGTTGTGACAAGGACGACTTGTGTTTCCCCAGTACGAATACCTGTACGTACAACAATCGTACGCACTAAACCATCTAGCGTACGACCATCGTAAATAGTGATATTTAGCTTTTGCAAAATTTTTCGAGTAGCAACTGTGATTTTAGAAGTACTTGGGTGCTGAACAAGGCAATCATTAATGTTTAACAGTTTATTACTTCCTTCAGCAAATAAACCTGCGTAAACACGCTTGCCTTCTTTACGTACTTGGAATTGGCTTTTATTACGATAATGCCAAGGATCATCCATACCAAGGGTTTTTCGCACTTCAATTGTTTCGAGTAAAGGTTTGGCATAGCGCTCTAATGCTTGTATAACAATGTCTCGTTTTTCTATTAGCTGTTTTTCATAGGTCATATGCTGAAGCTGGCAGCCGCCGCACTCATTGTACACTGGGCAAGGTGCTTCCTGACGATGTTTTGAAGCTTTACGAATGGCTAAAATTTCTGCTTCAGCAAAATTACGTTGTGTTTTTGTTACTTGAGCTGTGATCTCTTCACCAGGAATGGCTCCTTTTACAAATATCACATTACGTTTATAAAAACCTACACCTTCACCATTAATGCCTAGCCTTTTTATTGTCAGTGGGAATTTTTGTCCCACGGTCATTGTTGTTTGCTGCGTCAAACGTTCCACGTCCCTGCTCTATATTGTCATCTCCCCATTATAGCGAAGGAGCAGGCGATTGCAAAGCAACAGGAAAATCTTCATATTCTAATACTAAATCGTCAAGCGATAAGAAAGTATAACCTTGCTTTTTAGCTTCTGCAATAAACATTGGTAATGCTTCGGCATTATCCTGTGCTACTGTATGCATTAAAATAACAGCACCAGGATGCAGTTGTTCCATAAGTGCATTATAAGCATAATCTGCACCACGACGCTCATCCTTCATCCAATCCTTAAAGGCCACAGACCAGAAAATATGGCGATAACCTTCTGCATTGCCCACCTCTAGCACTTTTGCATTAAAAATTCCTTCAGGTGGACGAGCATATGTTGTACGATCGATGCCTGTCAATTCACGTAACTTGCCATCGAACTTTTGCCATTCTGCACGCATGCCATCTGGCGAAAGTCGAGCCATATTAGGGTGACCATAGGAGTGATTCCCGATAGTATGACCATCCTTCACCATGCGTTTCACTAAATCGCTAGCACTGTCTAAGTAATGGCCTGTTAAAAAGAAAGTAGCAGGTACATTTTCTTTTTTCAATGTATCCAAAATACTTTCAGTAAAGCCGTTTTCATAGCCATTATCAAATGTTAAATAGGCAATTTTTTTATCTGCCTTCCCTTTATAAATCGCACCATATTTGTCGAGTAACTGATCGAGCTGTGCTCCTGCCTCTGCCTGCTCACCGTTTTTAGCGCGTTTAAAGCCCCAATGGTGTTCATCAGAACCAGCAGCAAAAAATGGATTAAAGCTAATTCCTGCGGCAATAATAAAAGTAGCAATTACCGCACCAACAATATGTTGTTTCCACATAAAAAACGCATCCTTTCTTTTTCATTAGAATGCGTAATTATTAAAAAATTATCCAACTTAATTTTTTCTAATTTTGAGCCTTTAACAAATTTTCAAGTGCTTGCTTTAGATAAGGGTATTTAAATATAAAATGTTGTTGTTCTAATAGGGTTGGTAGCACTTGTTGTCCTTCTAAAACAAGTGTGCTTTGTTCGCCGAGAGCTAAACGCATCGCAAAGCTAGGAACAGGCAGCCAATGACGTCTGCCCATGACTTCTGCAATCGTTTGACCAAATTCCTTCATTCTCATCGGATGCGGTGCTGTTATATTAAATGGTCCATGAATATTTTCATTTGTAATAGCGAAATAAATAGCACGTGCTACATCCTCAATATGTACCCATGAAAGCCATTGCTCTCCAGAGCCAATCGTGCCACCTATATGCATTTGATAAGGCAATAGCATTGGTGGAAGTGCGCCACTATTTCTACCTAAAATGACACCAAAACGTGCAAGAGCCACACGAATACCTAATGCTTCTGCTCGTTTCGCATGTCGCTCCCAATCGTGGACTGTAGTGCCTAAAAAATCAGTTGCGTAATCCGTAAAATCTTCATCATAGATGGCTTGTGTGGAAGTTGGGTATATACCAACCGCACTAGCATTGACAAGGACTTTTGGTTTTATCGTGAGCATGTCCATTATTCGTACAATCTCTGATGTGGCATTCATTCTGCTCCAATAGATAGCTTTCTTTTGTTTTTTTGTCCAACGACCATTATTTAATGAAACACCTGCTAAATTCACAAAGGCATCTACACCTTCAAAGATTGTCAAAGCTTGCTCATGCTGATGTAGCCATTGAACATAGTGAACGCCATTTTCGAGCCTTGACTCATGACGCGTTAGGACAAAAATGTCATGTCCGTTGTCCTGCAAAAGCTGTATAAGGGCTTTTCCAACAAAGCCAGTGCCACCTGCAATCACTATTTTCATAACATGCACCTCTTTTCTCGAATAAAACGCTTCCTAATAAGTTTATCATGTAACCAAAAAAGTAAACATCTTTAGGCATTTATTGCAGAGCAGGAAGTTTACCCGTGGAAGGGAAAAGAATGCCCGTGACATAGGAAAATTAACCGTGCTATTTGTCAGTTCCCCCATAAAGAAATGCTATAATGATAATAGTGAGGTGTTTACTATGCGTATGATTACAAAAATTGCACGTCAAAAAAACAATCCTGAACGCTATAATATCTATTTAAATGAAGAATATGCTTTTCCGGTTGATGAAGCCATTCTCATTCAATTTGGTTTAACAAAGGGAAAGGTGCTCGATGAATTCGAAATTCAAGAGATTGCCTATGAAGATGAGATACGTAAGGCATTTAATAAGGGATTAAACTTCCTTTCATATCAAATGCGAAGTGAGCATGAGGTTAAGAAAAAACTGCTCAACTTAGAATTTGGAGAAGCTGTAGTGTTAGAGGCAATCCAAAAGTTAAAATCCTATGGCTTTATTAATGATGAAAACTATTCAAAGGCTCTGCTTGATACAAAGAAAGCTACTATGAAAAAAGGACCAAGAGCCATTAGACAAGACATGATCAAAAAAGGCATTGAGAAAAACTTGCAGGATGAGGTGCTTGCTACATATAGTTTTGAGGAACAAGTAAAACTGGCGAAGCAACTGGCAGAGAAAATTGTTCGAGCGGAGAGCAAGAAGACCCCAACACAAATTAAGACCAAAATTCAGGATTACTTATTAAGAAAAGGGTATGCTTTCTCGATTGTAGAAGAGGTGCTTAGCCAAGTTGAGATAGGGCAGGATGATGACAACTGGCAGCAGCTACTTGATGCTCAAGGCGAAAAAGTTTGGAAAAAGTACGTATCGAAGTATACTGGTTATGAGCTAAAAATGAAGGTTAAACAGGCGCTCTATCAAAAGGGTTTTCCTATAGAAGTAATAGATCGTTTTATAGAAGAGAAGGAGAATGAAGAATGAGTGAAAAAAATTATGCAGCTATGTCTGAACATGAATTGCGAGAGGAAATTGCCTTTCTAAAAGAGAAAGCTCGAAAGGCAGAACAGCTAGGAATCATCAATGAGTTTGCTGTTTATGAACGCAAAGCTTTAATGGCTGCGGCTTATTTAGTGGATCTTGATACGATCGTTCCAGGAGAAATGTATCGTATTGATGGTTCAGATAATGAATTTTTCCAAGTAGATTATTTGAAGGGACGCTTTGCTTGGGGTCATCGTTTAGGCGGAGACAAATACCAAGAGGCACTACCAGTATCTATCCTTTCCCCAGTAAAGGTGGGCAAATAAAATGGAAGAAAAAATTGAGAAATTAACAGCAGAGTTACTTGCAAAGAATCCTCAGATGTCTGTTGGACGGGCACAGGTTTGGGTGGAGTTGTTATGGAGTGACTTTGAATCAACTGCCGCGAAAGCAGGATATGATTATCGTGGGGCAGAGTATACAGAAAATCTTGTTCGTCAATTAATTGCTAGCTATGGTGATAAACTACATGCCTTTGCAGGGCGCAATTCGAAGTATATACATTTACTAGATGCTAGTGATGATATGGTACAATAATAAAACCCTGACCAATATTGGTCAGGGTTTACTGCTTAATTACTTGCACCAATTTGTAATTTTTTCTGAAGCTTATCTTCTGTAAAGATCCAGCCTGTGTAAGACGTCATAATGTCATTAGCATCATTTAAATGTGCTACAGCAACGAAAGGATAACGATTGTCACTACGGTAACGCAAATCGATTAACCTTACTTCTATTAGGCCGTTTTCAAGCTCGGAAATCTCCCATCGATACATAGGAGAGAAAGACACAAATGCAGCTAAGTTAGGATCTTTCATTGCAGCATCTACAAGCGCAGTTTTAGGCAAAGGCTTAATTTCAAATTTATCATAAATATTAACAGTCCTTCCATAAGCACGGCCAACATAATAATGAGTTTTGGATTTGGCTGCGATTCGCCAGTGGAAGAAGCGCATAGTAGGTGCTACAATGACATATTCTTCATCTTGAATAGTATGATGCACCGCGTTTTTTACCGCTTTTTGCACAGCGAATCGTAAAATATAGTAAATCACGATAACCACGTACATGATACTGAATGTCCATACTGGATTTGTGCCAAATGCCCATAACACAATACCGACACAATGTAAGGAAAAAATAATGGGATCGAAGGTATTAATGACACCTAACGCAACCCATTTTCGAGAGAAAGGTCGAATTGCTTGTGTTCCATACGCGTTAAAAATATCGACAAAAACATGAAGTGCGACAGCTAAAAATGTCCAAAGCCATAAATGTAACACATTCACATCTTGCAAAATCAGTGATAAAACAATTGTAATTAAAATAGGCCAAATAGCTACAGCTGGTAGTGAGTGTGTAATTCCTCGGTGATGTCGGATATAGATGGCGTTATTACGTAGTTTTAACACAGTGTCGACATCTGGAGCTTGTGAGCCAATAATTGTACCTGCCATTACTGCTGTAAAAGTCATTGAATGATTGGCAACTACAGGGTCAGCTAATGCAAGACCGCCAAGGGCAATACCCATAACGAAATGTGTACCTGAATCCAAAAATATCCACTCCTAGTATGCATTAAAATCGAGTACAATGTGCATACAACTTTATTTCAAACATAATAAAAGGTTTATTGAAATATTCTAACATTCGTGCGAAAGCGACGATTGTTGTCGATCTTCCGCGAATATTCTTTTCTTCATTGTATACCCTTTTCATCATAAATTAAATCGTAAAAACAACGGAGGTCACTGTGAATTACCCATATGTAACAGAATTTCGACAATCATTAGTTGACTGGTTTAACACAGAGAAGCGTGATTTACCGTGGAGACACACAACAGACCCTTATAAAATTTGGGTATCTGAAGTGATGCTACAACAGACACGTGTCGACACAGTTATTCCTTATTACAATCGCTTTATGGAAAGCTTTCCAACATTAGATTTGCTTGCGGAAGCACCCCAAGAATACTTATTAAAGCATTGGGAAGGTCTTGGCTATTATTCTCGTGCTCGCAATTTACAAGCAGGTGCTCGTGAGGTGTTAGAAAATTACGGTGGTATAGTACCTGACAATCGCCATGAAATCTCTAAATTAAAAGGTGTTGGTCCCTATACTGCAGGTGCTATTTTAAGTATTGCCTATAATAAGCCTGAACATGCAGTTGACGGTAATGTTATGCGTGTTCTAAGTAGAGTGCTTGATATACACGAAGATATAGCTCTTCCCAAAACGAAGAAAATTTTTGAAAGTGCGGTTGAGGAACTAATTGATCCTGATCATGCTTCATCGTTTAACCAGGGCTTAATGGAGCTGGGTGCACTTATTTGTACACCTACCTCTCCAAAATGTTTATTATGCCCAGTAAGAGAGTATTGCATAGCTTTTAATGAGGGAGAACCAGAAAAATTACCTGTCAAATCAAAAAAGACAAAAATGAAGCATCTCACATATGATGTGCTCGTATATGAAAATGACAAAGGACAATTTTTAATGCAACAACGTCCTGAGGAAGGCTTGCTCGCTAATCTATGGCAATTTCCGATGATTGATACAAGCCAATCTTCAGCAGAAAATTTTACAAAGGAATATACAGTAAATGTCCAGGCCAAATATGAACTGCTTACATTTAAACATGTTTTTTCACATTTAACTTGGCATTTAAATAGCTATTATATAAAATGCGAATCGACTGAGCTAGGTGATTGGCTAAACTATGAGCAAATAGAACTTTTACCGATGCCTGTGCCTATGCTAAAAATTTGGGATGAAGTAAAAAAGCAAACGGCAGGAAAATAAATCCTTCTTAAAAATCACTGATTCATGAGCATAAAAGTCACCACCTCCGTACACAATAACTAGCGTGGAGGTGAATGAATGATGAAAAAACAAAACAACCAAAATTTCCAACCGAATAAAAACATGCAACGTCAAAGTGAAGAGTTTGGTTATGAAACGGACGTAAATGAAGTGCAAAAGCAAAATGCGAAAGCAGAGCAAAAGAAAGCTCCAGCTTCTGGCCGTTTCTCAAAAACTAACCAAGATTTAGGTGAGTAACACTTTGTAACTGCATAATTGCATTTACCTCTAAGGGGCTGTCTTAAATCCGAAAAGATGAAAAAGACAGCCCCTTTCAAATTGTTTAGGTAAGTAAATGGTCAGCATAAAAGGAAATCCTCTATAGCATTAACTAAAAAATCCCATCAAAGCTGACATTATATTAAAATTCGCTTATAATTGACTAAATTTTATACAAATTCAAAATAGCGTAGTGAAATTTGTGGTTTTCTAACTACACCTTTCGCGTACACATTGCTATAATATACTAGAGACTGCTAGATTTAGGTAGCATAGACGAAAAGGTGGGCTAACAAAATGGCATTACCGGTAGAAGGAGAAACGATACAAATACATAGTTATAAGCACAATGGCCGTATCCACCGTGTTTGGCAAGAAACGATGGTTTTAAAAGGAACGAAAAATATCGTAATCGGTGCGAATGAACGGACACTTGTAACAGAATCCGATGGTCGTACATGGCTAACGAGAGAGCCCTCTATTTGCTACTTCCATGCGGAACACTGGTTTAACATCATCTGTATGCTACGTGAAGACGGTGTGTATTATTATTGCAATCTAAGCTCACCATTTGTTTTCGATAATAATGCCATTAAATATATCGACTATGATTTAGATATTAAAGTTTTTCCTGACATGTCTTATACACTTTTAGACGAGGATGAATATGAGCTCCATCGGAAGGAAATGTCTTATCCTGATGTCATAGATAAGATTTTAAAGCGCAATGTCGATAAATTAATAAGCTGGATTCAACAAAAAAGAGGACCATTTGCACCCGATTTCATCGATGTCTGGACAAATCGTTACAAGTTCCAGCTTGATATGCAGTCAGATGATCAATCATGACACCTATTAGTTTAACTAATAGGTGTTTTTTATTGGAGGGGAGCAGAGTGTTGGTAAGGCAAAGGTAAAATAGTTCGCTATAAAGTCATCATAACTGTATTTTAGTCAAAATATTGCTATAATACTTAGGGCATTCATCTTCGAATGTCTGTTTCTTTTTGTAAGGATGTGATGATAAATTGGGAAGCATTAAGCGATATATGCGCTTTGTTAAACCATATACATGGGAAATTATTTTAACGATTATCATTGGTATAGTAAAATTTGCTATTCCACTATTTATTCCACTGCTCATTAAGATTGTGCTAGACGATATTATTGCAGCAGATGACTTAACAGATGTAGAAAAAACAAAAGAACTATTTTATTGGCTAGGTGGCACTATTATTGTGTTCTTTATTATCCGTCCACCTATTGAGTATTATCGACAATATTTTGCACAACACGTAAGCAACAAGGTGCTATTTGATATTCGTAAGGAAATTTATGCACATTTACAGCGTTTAAGCTTAAGGTACTATGCCAATACACGAGCAGGGGATGTTATTTCAAGGGTAATTAATGATGTTGAACAAACAAAAACCTTTGTCATGACAGGATTAATGAATGTTTGGTTAGATCTGGCGACGATTGTAATTGCGATTGCCATTATGCTAACCATGGATATGAAGCTAACACTAGTAGCGTTAATCGCATTTCCATTTTATGCTTTCAGTGTGAAGTACTTTTTTGGCAAATTGAGAGATTTAACACGGAAACGTTCTCAAGCTCTTGCAGGTGTACAAAGCTATTTACATGAACGTGTAGCTGGTATGAGCATTATTAAAAGCTTTACTTTAGAAAAGCATGAACAAAAATTGTTCGATTCAGCAAACGGTGAGTTTTTAGAAAAAGCGCTTGATCAAACAAAGTGGAATGCAAAATCATTTGCTGTCGTCAATACCATTACAGATGTAGCGCCATTACTAGTTATAGCCTACGCGGGCTATCAAGTAATAAATGGGTCACTTTCAGTTGGAACAATGGTTGCTTTTATTGCTTATATTGAACGTCTGTATGGCCCACTTCGTCGACTTGTTAGCTCTTCCACAACTTTAACACAGTCAATTGCTTCAATGGATCGAATGTTCGATTTAATAGATGAGCCTTATGAAGTGAAGGATAAGGACTATGCTCTTGAACTCCCACGTGCAAATGGGCAGGTTCGCTTTCAAAATGTATCCTTCCAATATGAAGAAACTGGCTCACCTATTATAGATGCTATCGATTTAACGATAAATCCTGGAGAGACTGTTGCCTTTGTAGGGATGAGTGGTGGTGGTAAGTCAACGATTATCAGTTTAATTCCTCGCTTTTATGATACAACAAGCGGGCAAGTGACCATTGATGGAAAAGATGTACGGGATGTCACTTTACATTCCTTACGATCTCAAATTGGTATTGTCCTGCAAGATAATATACTTTTTAGTGACTCTGTCAAAGAGAATATTTTAATGGGGAAACCAGATGCAACAGATGCACAGGTTATCGAAGCAGCGAAAGCGGCAAATGCCCATGACTTTATTATGAGTCTGCCTAATGGCTATGACACAAAGGTTGGAGAAAGAGGAGTAAAGCTCTCTGGCGGACAAAAACAACGAGTTGCCATTGCGCGTGTGTTTTTAAAAAATCCACCAATTTTAATCCTTGATGAGGCTACTTCTGCATTAGATTTGGAAAGTGAAGCACTGATTCAAGAATCGTTAGACAAGCTTGCTCATGAACGAACAACTATTATTATTGCGCACCGTCTTTCTACAATTACCCATGCTGACAAGATTTTCGTCATCGATCATGGTCAATTAATCGAAAGTGGAACACATGAACAGTTAATGGACAGTCAAGGGACATATTATAATTTATTCCAAGTGCAGCATTTAGATTAAAATTTTCCGTAAATTACACGGTTTAAGAACTTTTTTCAAAAAAGTCTTTCATTTATTCGAAAATGGAAGGCTATTTTTTTTTGAAAAATGTTAAAAATTATCTCTTTATAAGATTTTATTATTATCGAAGGCGATTATTGTAGAAATTCTATGTAATTTGCAGAATATTAATGATTGAAAGAGTAAGGATTTTTAGTTAGAATTATCTGAAAATAAGGAATTTAACGAAAGTTATAGTATTCTATTAATATTATTATACATTTAAGTAAAATATAGGTAGAGTGGGGCGTTACACATGAGGAAAAAACTACTAGAAATAAAAGGTTTGAAAACAACCTTTTTCACAGATAATGGGCAAATTCCTGCTGTAGACGATATCGATTTTTCTGTCCATGAAGGAGAAATTTTAGGGATTGTAGGAGAATCGGGAAGTGGTAAAAGTGTTACGTCGCTGTCCATCATGGGATTAATTCCATCACCACCAGGTAAAATAACGGGTGGAGCAATTTTGCTAGATGGCAAAAATATTGCTAAATGTACGGATAAACAAATGCAAAAAATACGTGGAAAAGACATTGCAATGATTTTCCAAGAGCCCATGACTTCGCTAAACCCTCTGTTCACGATTGGTGATCAGTTAAAGGAGGCTATATTAATCCATAATCCAAAATGGACAAAAAAGGAAGCGTTTGCAAGAGCGGTCGAAATCATGAAATTGGTAGGTCTACCACGTGCTGAGGAATTGCTAAAGGACTACCCACATCAGCTGTCTGGCGGTATGCGTCAACGTGTGATGATTGCTATGGCACTTGTCTGTGATCCTCAAGTATTGATTGCGGATGAGCCTACAACTGCATTGGATGTTACGATACAAGCCCAAATTTTACAGCTTATGAAAGACTTAAATAAACGATTGAATACAGCTGTGTTGTTAATTACACATGATCTGGGGGTTGTCGCGGAAACTTGTGAGCGAGTGATTGTTATGTATGCAGGACAAATAGTGGAAGAGGCGCCGATTCATGAAATTTTTACTAATCCTAAACATCCCTATACACAAGGGCTCATTCAATCAGTACCTGACATGCGTTATAAAAAGGAAAATTTATACTCCATTCCTGGAAGTGTACCGAAACCAGGAAGTATTCAGGTAGGCTGTCGTTTTGCGGCACGCTGTGAATATGCAATGGAACGTTGTTTACAGGAAACACCACCTTTATTTGAAGCAGCAGAGAATCATAAATCGAGATGTTTTTTACTAGAGAAGCAGGAGGTGGAGCAACGTGTCGAAAGCGTTATTAAAGGTTGAGGGGTTAAAAAAGTATTTTCCGATTCGAAAAGGAGTCCTTCATTCACATGCCGGGGATGTAAAGGCCGTAGATGATGTTTCCTTTGAAGTGTTTGAAGGAGAAACATTAGGAATTGTTGGCGAATCAGGCTGTGGCAAATCCACAACGGGTCGCTTATTAATGCGTTTACTGGAGCCAACTGGAGGTAAGATAGAATTCGCAGGTAAAATGATTTCAGAATTATCCAATAACGAAATGAGGAAGGCACGTAGAGATATTCAAATGATTTTTCAGGATCCCTATGCCTCACTAAATCCTCGCCATAACATCGGCAAAATTTTAGAGGAGCCTCTTATTGTTCATGGGATAGGTAATGCCAAAGAGCGAAAACAGAAAGTGTTGGAGCTACTTGAGATTGTTGGATTGAATGAATATCATATCAAGCGCTATCCGCATCAATTTAGTGGAGGGCAAAGGCAACGTATCGGCATTGCTAGAGCCTTGATGACTAATCCACGCTTAATTATTGCGGACGAGCCAGTATCTGCACTTGATGTATCCATCCAGGCACAGGTTTTGAATTTATTGCAAAAGCTGCAAAAGGATTTGAGGCTAACTTATATTTTTATTTCCCATGATTTAGGGGTTGTGCGTCATATTAGTAATCGAGTTGGCGTTATGTATTTAGGTAAATTAGTTGAGCTGACAGCGAGTGAGGACTTATATGCTGAACCGCTTCATCCATATACACAGGCACTTTTATCTTCGGTCCCTGTTCCAGATCCTACGTTTGAACGGGAGCAGATCATCATTTCAGGAGATATTCCAAGTGCATCAAACCCGCCAAGCGGTTGTACGTTCCATACGAGATGTCCGTTTAAAAAGGATCAGTGCTCACAGGTAATACCTAAAATGCAAGAAGTGAAACCAGGTCATTATGTTGCTTGCCATCTTTACGAGGCACTCCAACATTAAATGATATAAAAACTCATAGGGGGAAATTCGATGAAGAAAAAGAAGTTTTGGACTTTAGGTGTAATGCTACTCCTTATTCTCTCGACAATCTTAGCAGCATGTGGCGGCTCAGATACCAAGGATACGGGTAGTAAAGATACTTCAACTGGTGGCGATACAGCTAGCAGTGGAGAACCAAAAATTTTAGTCTATGGTCGTGGTGGAGATTCTGTAGCACTTGACCCTGCTGTTGTTACAGACGGTGAATCCTTCACAGTGACAGCTAATATTTATGAAACACTTGTAAACTTTGGAGAGCAAGATGTAACAATTCAACCAGGCTTAGCCAAATCATGGGAGGCATCAGAGGATGGTTTAACGTATACTTTCCAGCTACAAGAAGGTGTGAAATTCCATGATGGCACAGATTTCAATGCTGAGGCTGTTGTTAAGAATATTGAACGTTGGAAAACAGGTGCAGATAAACATCCTTACTTTAGTTCACAATTTGTCGTTGGTGACAAGCAAGTAATTGAATCAGTAACTGCAGAGGGAGACTACACAGTTGTCTTTAAGTTAAGTCAACCTCAAGCACCATTTTTAAAAAATTTAGCAATGTCTCCATTTGCAATTGCTTCTCCAACAGCATTTGAAGCAGATGAAGAAGGTTTATCTGCAAATCCTGTAGGAACAGGTCCATTCAAGTTTGTTAGCTGGGTACGTAATGACTCAATCACAATTGAGAAAAACCCAGATTACTATATTGATGGGTATCCTAAATTAGATAAAGTAATTTATCGTTCTATTCCAGAAAACTCAGCACGTTTAAATGATTTATTAGCAGGCAATATTGATGTAGCTGATGGCTTAAGTCCTTCTGATAAAGGAACAATTGAAGGCGATGCAAATTTACAGTTAATCGAACGTCCATCTATGAACGTTGGTTACCTTGGTTTAACTGTTACACGTCCACCTTTTGATAATGTAAAAGTACGTCAAGCAGTCAACTATGCAATTGATAAACAAGCATTAGTGGATGCGTTTTATGAAGGGCTAGCTGAACCAGCGAAAAACCCAATGCCACCAGTAATTTCTGGTTATAACGATGAAGTGACAGGCTATACGTATGATCCTGAAAAAGCGAAAGCATTACTTGCTGAAGCAGGCTACGATGGCAAGGAAATTGAGCTATGGGCGATGCCAGTACCACGTCCATACATGCCAGACGGACAAAAAGTGGCTGAAGCGATTCAAAAGAACTTAGAAGACGTAGGTATTAAATCTAAAATTGTGTCATTTGAATGGGCTACGTATTTAGAAAAAGCTCAAAATGGTGAAGCGGATGCATTCCTACTTGGCTGGACAGGCGATAATGGGGATGCGGATAACTTCCTATACACGTTATTAGACGCCGATAATATTGGTTCTAATAACTATACGTTCTATGATAATCCAGAATTACACAAGATATTAACAGCTGCTCAAACTGAGATCGATGAAGACAAGCGTAATGAACTTTATAAGCAAGCTCAAGTAATTATTTCTGAGGATGCTCCATGGGTTCCACTTGCTCACTCTATTCCAATTTTAGCTGCTAACAAGAAAGTTACAAATTACATTGCGCATCCTACTGGCTCTGACCGTTTAGATGCAGTAGATATTCAATAGTAAATTTCATCATTTTTAATTGAACAAAGGAATGTGAAGAATCTGCTTGCTTTTCTGCGGGTAAGCCGTGGAAATCTCGCAGATTCTTTTCAAGTAAAGATCATGATTATTTCCTGTATGAAAGAATTCAACTAAACATTCAAAACCGTTTAGTGAAGGCTCAACCTTTCAACAGTATATAAAGACTTCACAGTAGATTATGAAAATCATAGAGAGGTGATGAAAATGCTTCACTACATGGGGAGACGTTTACTTCAACTAATCCCAGTTTTGCTTGGAATGACTTTTATCGTCTTTATGTTGATACGGGCAATCCCTGGAAATCCAGCACAGGTTATTTTAGGACAACAGGCAACAAAAGAGGCGGTCGAGGCGTTAAACGCAAGTTTAGGATTAGATAAGCCGTGGTATACACAATATTTTAGTTACTTAGCAGGTATTTTTCAGGGGGATTTAGGGGTTTCCCTACGTACGAAACTACCTGTATCAGAAGAAATTTTCCCATACTTAGCAGCAACGGCCGAACTTGCACTATTTGCGATGATCATTGCGATCGTTATTGGTGTGAATGCTGGCATTATTTCTGCATGGTTCCAAAATTCTTGGTTTGATTATACAGCGATGATTATAGCGTTAATCGGTGTATCTGTACCTGTGTTCTGGCTTGGATTGATGGAGCAGTGGACATTTAGTAGTAAGCTTGGTTGGTTACCTACATCTGGTCGAGAAGATGTACGAAATCCAATTACCGCCATAACCCATTTTTATTTACTAGATACGCTCATTCAAGGACGCTTTGATCAATTCATCGAAGTCATAAAGCGATTAATATTACCAGGAGTAGCACTTGCCACGATTCCAATGGCTATCATTGCCAGAATCACAAGGTCCTCCATGCTGGAAGTTATGCGTTCAGATTACGTAAGGACTGCAAGAGCAAAAGGACAAAAAATGTTTATCGTTGTTTATAAGCATGCATTAAAGAATGCGGTTATTCCTGTGTTAACGGTAATTGGTCTACAAACAGGATTACTGTTAGGTGGGGCCATTTTAACAGAAACGATTTTTAGTTGGCCAGGAATTGGTCGTTATATTTATGATGCGATTGGCTTCAGGGATTATCCTGTTATTCAATCAGGTATTCTCATCGTTGCATTTATTTTCATCATGATTAACTTAATCGTGGATTTACTGTATACAGTAGTCGACCCACGGATTAAATACAAATAGAAGGGAGTTGCAATGATGACTGGAGCAATCGATATAAAAAAAGAAGTAGCACCAGTTCGAGAAAAGGCAGTAGGTCCATGGCTCGAAGGCTGGCGTAGTTTTAAAAAGAGCAAAGTATCCCTTGTTGGAGCAGGAATTGTTATATTTTTTATCTTACTAGCTGTCATTGGTCCGTTCATTGCACCACAAGGCATCAATGAACAAGATTTAACGAAACGTTTACTGGCACCATCCGCTGATCATTGGTTTGGAACGGATGATTTTGGGCGGGATATTTTTTCGAGGATCATTCACGGTGCAAGGATTTCACTATGGGTAGGCTTTTTCTCTGTTATTTTGTCCGTGATAATTGGTAGTTTACTTGGCATCATTGCAGGTTATTATGGAAAATGGGTCGATACGATAATTTCTCGTATTTTTGATATTATGCTAGCTTTCCCTAGTATGCTACTAGCGATTGCAGTAGTATCAGTGCTGGGTCCATCTTTACAAAATGCATTAATCGCCATTGCTATTATTAACGTACCGAATTTTGGGCGCTTAATCCGCTCTAAAGTTTTAAGTGTCAAGGAAGAGGAGTATATAGTAGCGGCAAAAGCAATTGGTATGCGTGATGCACGAATACTATTTTCGCATATTTTGCCGAATTCCATAACGCCAATAATTGTACAGGGGACATTAGCAATTGCGACAGCTATTATTGAAGCGGCAGCATTAGGCTTCCTTGGGCTAGGGGCTCAAGCTCCAGCACCAGAATGGGGAAAAATGCTAGCGGATGCACGGAAGTTTTTATTAAATGCTCCGTGGACGATGATTTTCCCTGGTTTAGCTATTATGTTAACCGTATTAGGCTTTAATCTAATGGGGGATGGACTACGAGATGCATTAGATCCAAAAATGAAAAGTTAGTAAATAGAAACATAGCCTTCTACAAGTTAGAAGGTTTTTTAGCTGCTTGGACCAATGGATATAAAAGGAACATTTTTACTACAAAAACGTTCTATGTTATAGAAAAAGGCGTGAGGGGCTTTCTAAAATAAGTGAAAACACCTTTTCGGAGCCATTAATTGAATTTTTTGTCACGTTATTTTAGACTTAATTTTAAGTAGAAATCTTATAGCTTAGTAGATTATTGCTTACCATAAAATCTTTCGACTGAAATACATATTTTAGGAGGGTGTTAGAATTGGGGATTAATTTACAAAAAGGACAAAGAGTGGATTTAACAAAGGGTAACGCAGGATTAAATAAAATTAAAGTTGGTTTAGGGTGGGACCCTGTAGGCCAAGAGAAAAGTGGCGGCTTTTTAGGTGGTTTATTTTCTAGCAGAAATAGTGGCAGTGGCAGAAGTATCGACTGTGATGCTTCGGTATTAATGTTACAAGATGATAAGGTTGTAGCGGGTGACGATGTTGTTTATTTCGGGAAATTAACAAGTAGCTGCGGTTCTGTTCGACATTCAGGTGATAATTTAACAGGTGACGGCGATGGTGATGATGAGGTAATTACAATTGAACTATCGTCCGTACCTTCGCAATATAACAAGCTTGTGTTTGTTGTAAACATCTATGATGCGGCAGGTCGCAATCAACACTTCGGTATGATTCATAATGCATATATTCGTGTGTATGATGATAGGACAGGAAGCGAACTAATTCGCTATAATTTAACTGATAATTATTCAAATTTAACGACGTTAGTATGTGGAGAAATTTACCGACATAATAACGAATGGAAATTTGCTGCGGTTGGTACGGGAACAAATGACATAAAGCTTGGCGACGTTGTTCGAAGATATCAATAAATAATTGACTAAATAGGAGGAATAAAAATTATGGGCATTTCATTACAAAAAGGTCAAAAGGTAGATTTAACTAAAACAAATCCAGGGTTAACGAATGTTGTTGTAGGTTTAGGTTGGGATACAAATAAATATGATGGTGGTCATGATTTTGACTTAGACTCCTCTGTATTTTTACTTGCTGATACAGGTAAAGTTTCAGATCAAAATGATTTTATTTTTTATAACAACACTAAAGGTGGCAATGGTTCAGTAGAGCATTCAGGCGATAATTTAACAGGTGTAGGCGAAGGTGACGATGAAGTGGTGAAAGTGGCATTAACTCAAGTACCTGCTCATGTTCAGCGATTAGCCTTCACTGTAACAATTCATGATGCAGAGTCTCGCAGTCAAAACTTCGGTATGGTGTCTAATGCCTATATTCGTATTATGAATGCTGCTTCCAACGAAGAAATTATTCGCTATGATTTAGGCGAGGATTTCAGTATCGAAACAGCTATTGTTGTAGGGGAATTATATCGTCATAACGGAGAATGGAAATTTAATGCGATTGGTGCAGGCTATCAAGGTGGCTTAGCTGCTTTATGTAATGATTATGGCTTAAGTGTAAACTAAAATTTCATCTTTGGACAGAAAGGGAGATTTTTGAATGGCTATACAATTAAGTAAAGGGCAACGTATTGATTTAACAAAGCAAGATCCAGGCTTAAATAGCATTGGCATTGGTTTAGGCTGGGATGTAAAGCAATTTGATGGTGGACAAGACTTTGACCTGGATGCATCTGTATTTTTACTAGATGCTTCAGGTAAATGTCGTAATGAACAGGACTTTATTTTCTATAATAATCTATCGAGCCCAGACCAGTCAGTTGTCCATACAGGAGATAATCGTACAGGTGCAGGGGATGGGGATGATGAAAAAATTCTTGTCAACTTAAAGCAAGTATCACCTCAAATTGAAAAAATTGTAGTGACGGTTACTATTTACGATGCCGAGGGACGTCATCAAAACTTCGGGCAAGTCTTAAATGCCTATGTACGATTGACGAACGAAGAGTCGGGATCAGAGGTATTGCGTTACGATCTAGGCGAAGATTTCAGCATTGAAACGGCTGTAGTATTTTGTGAGCTGTACCGACATAATGGTGAGTGGAAATTTGCTGCAGTAGGTTCAGGTTACCAGGGTGGACTAGCTGCTTTAATCAATGCATATGGCCTACAGTAACTATGGGACATAGGTGCATGGTGGAGGATCTGATGTAGATGTATTAAATGAGATAGTAAATACATATGCACAGTTTTTAAACTAGCAGATGTAACAGGGGCTTATCGTAATGCACCGAAAATGTGTGTTAGTATTTGGGGGCTACCATCCTTCGCATGAAATTTTTGTTATTATTTTAATAGCTGCATTCTTATTGATATTTGTTGTTTACAAGTTGAAAAAGAAAACAGCAGTGTAAACAAGGCACTGTATTAGTCTGTATGGAACAGGCTGATACAGTGCTTTTTTCACAAAAGGCATAGTTACTGGGGAGAGGATTAGATGCAACACTTTGCAACAGAAGCAGAAACGATTTTTTATAAGAAGCCACAGCCGTTTACAAAATGGGAAACGTCGGAAATTTTGTCATATGCCCTAGGTGCGACTTTGTATATGCCAGCTTCCATGCCTACGATTGTGAGCTTAATCCGATCACAAAAATATAAGGAACTCACATCACTTGTCATTGATTTGGAGGATGCAGTTGGAGATGCAGAGTTAGTAGATTGTGAAGCTAAGTTGATAGAGGATATTAGTGAACTATATGCACTCTATCAGCAAAAACAGCTATTACTTCAGGAGCTCCCATTACTTTTTATTCGAGTACGTCATGTTGAGCAGTTTCAAAAGCTAACAACTGTTTTAGGGAAAAAGCAAGAAATATTAACTGGCTATGTCTTTCCAAAGTTTACAGCCGAAGAGGGTGCCCGTTATTTTGAGTTGCTTGAACAAACCATTTTAGAAAATGATTTAATTTTATATGGTATGCCGATTTTAGAAAGTCGTGAGGTACTATATAAGGAAACTCGCATGGAAGCATTATTAGACATTAAAGCAGTTCTACATCAATACAAAGCCCGTGTATTAAATGTACGAATTGGAGCTACCGATTTTTGTGGTATTTACGGAATTCGCCGCCGTATGGATTCTACCATTTATGATATTAGTGTCATTCGAGATTGTATTGCAGATATTGTCAATATCTTAGGGCGTGAGGAAGATGGTTTTATTATTTCTGGGCCTGTGTGGGAGTATTTTAATAATCAGCGTGTATTAAAGCCCGCACTTAGAGTGACACCATTTAGTGAGAAAGGTGCGCTTGATACAAGGAAAGCGTTATTAGACGATTGTTTAGATGGATTAATGAAAGAAGTTTTAATGGATAAACAAAATGGCATAGTGGGAAAAACAATTATTCATCCGAGCCATATCCGTGTTGTGCATGCCCTCTATGCGATTTCGTATGAGGAATACTTAGATGCGCTAAGTATTATAGAAAATAATGATGGACAAAAAGGTGTTATGAAAAGTCACTATGCTAATAAAATGAATGAAATTAAGCCACATATGAGATGGGCACAACGGATTTTAAAACAGGCTCATGTCTATGGTGTTTATCATGAATCTGTCGATTTTGCCTCACTTTTATTACAGTCTGAAATAGGTGGTAGTGTATATGCAACAACAAATGAGTAAATTAAGCATTTTACCGAATTATTCAATTGATATTGAAATTACCAACAATCCGCATAATTTTGCGCTAACCGACTTGTTTAGAATGGCGGCTCGAATTAATAAGAAGAGACAATTTTTGTTTGTAAGCACGGTACTAGGCAAACATTTGGCTGTCCGTCCGCAAATCCCTTTACTGACAGGAACTCTTTTAGCTATGCTGTATCATCAGCATCTTACTGGGCAAAAGGCAATGGCTTCGTCTGTCGTTAAAGCTTTAAAGGACGGAGCTAATTTGGATGAAGTACAAAAATCCATAGAGGGAACCCTAGAATTAACGGATGAAACATTGTTTATTGGCTTTGCTGAGACGGCAACAGCACTTGGTCACGCAGTATTTAATGCCTTTCACTCGAATGCTATGTATATCCACACAACACGTGAAGTGTTGCCAGATTTTGAGCCATTTGTTACGTTTGAGGAAGAACATTCACATGCGACAAGCCATAGAATTTATACGGAGGAACCAGAATTTTTACTGCAAGCTAAGCGCATTGTGTTAATTGATGATGAAATTACTACTGGAAATACGGTCATTAATATTATTGAGACATTAAGACAGAAATTTCCTTTAGTGAGACAATATGCGGTACTATCTATTTTAGATTGGCGTTCCCAACAGCAGCAAACAATCTTTCAACAATTAGAAGTACAATGGGATATCTCTATACAATTCATCTCCATTATGTGTGGGAATTTTAGCTGTTCAGGCACGCCAAGCTTAACCAGTACACAACCAAACTTACTAACACAAGTTGCACGAGATATGGACATTTGTCCAATTCAAGTATCTGTTGATCGCAAATTCTATCGATCTGTTGCGGAGAATGGATTAATAAATAAGCACCCCTATTTACTAGCAACAGGGAGATTTATGCTCACGTCAAAACAGCATGTTGACCAAAAGCAAACGATTCAAGCTATTGCTATGCAATTACAAGAACTAAGAACAAATGGGCCAGCGCTTGTTATTGGCACGGGTGAATTCATGTATGTTCCTATGCAAATTGCCTCTTATTTGGGAAATGATGTTTACTTTCAGTCGACTACTCGTAGTCCAATCTATTGTACGGATGATTTAGGATATACGATTAACGAAAAAATAGCCTTCGAAAGTCCAGAAAATAACGGGGTGACTAATTTTTTATATAATCTTCAAAGCCAGTCTTACACGGAACTTTTTTTCATAGTGGAACGTATAGCAAGTGAAGAGGTAGTTGCTCGTGTGGTAAAGGCATTGCAAGAAGCCACTAACGCCAAAGTATACGTAATTAGTATGCATGAATTGGAGGTAGAACGATGATATCGACTTTGCAGCCAGATAAAATGGGGAGTTATGCATCGGAGGACGTTATTTTTTTATTGCGTGATATTGGAAGTGCATTCCTTGAAATGGATAATGAGAAACGTGAACAGCTCATTCAATCGGGCATACATTATTCTGAAATGCTGCCAGTGGAGAAGCAACCATCTGATACCTATATGAATCTTTTTTATAAAGCGCTAGATGCTCATGAAGAAAGAATAGCAATCGCCGTTGGAGTAGTGGCAGAGCAAATCATTGAAAATAGAGGGTTAGAAAATTTAATTCTTGTGAGTTTAGCTCGTGCAGGTACACCCATCGGTATTTTAATCAAACGGTATATAGCTATGCATTATCATGTGAATGTTCCACATTACTCCATTTCTATACTGCGAGGTCGTGGGTTTGATGAAACGGCAATTCGTTATATTTTGACACAGCATCCTCTAGGAAGTATTCAATTTATTGATGGTTGGACAGGAAAAGGGGCAATTACCAATGAATTAATTCAATCCTGCCAAAAATTTAATTTACAATATCAAAAACAGTTAAGTGCTGATTTAGCTGTTTTGGCTGATCCAGGGCATTGTGCCGCTATTTATGGAACTCGTGAGGATTTTTTAATACCATCTGCTTGTTTAAATTCGACTGTATCTGGATTAGTGAGTAGAACGGTATTAAATTTGCAGTTTATGGATGCAAACGATTTTCATGGTGCAAAATACTACAAAGAATTAGAGGCCGTAGATGTCTCCAAGCTGTACATAGAACGTATCGTCACATGTTTTGAACAAGTACAGAATAAAATTGTGCAACAAATTCAAGAGCAAGAAATCTCTCCAATTACTTGGGAGGGTATGAAGTCCGTGCAAACAATTCAACGAGATTTTGGTATTGATAATATTCATTTCATTAAACCAGGTGTTGGCGAAACGACAAGAGTTTTGCTGCGAAGGATACCTTGGAAGATTTTAATTAATCCACAGTACATGCATGAATTGAAACATATTTTATTATTAGCACAGGAAAAAAATGTAATGGTTGAAGAGTATTCGAATATGTCCTATGCATGTTGTGGTTTGATCAAAGAATTATAGAGGAGAATATGATGATATTATTTACATCTGATTTAGATAGAACCCTTATTTATTCTAAACGCATGATGGAGATGTTTCCGCCAGCTACAGAGACAATTGTCGTTGAACACAAGGTCGAAACAGCAATGAGTATGATGACACAGGCAACAGCACCTCTATTGCAACAGGTACACCAACAAACTTTATTTGTACCTGTTACGACAAGAGCTTTACATCAATATAAAAGAATCCATTTTATTTATGATTTATGCCCTGCTTTTGCAATTACAAGCAATGGGGGTACAATAGTAGAAAAGGGTCAGCCATATGAAAAGTGGACACAAACATTATCTAGACGTATTGAAGATTCCTCGATCCCTCGTATGGATATGCTAAAGCTTTTTCAGACGATTAAATCTGATACATGGCTACAACGATCTCTGTATATAGATGAGCTTTTTTATGTACATCATGTAGATATTGATGCTTTACCATCCGATGAATTACAAGCGATGATTCAAGAGTTTGATATGCATGGTTGGCATGTTCTGCTACAAGGGAAAAAATTGTATTTTATGCCTAAGGTGCTGACAAAGGAAGCGGCTATAGAATATATAAAAGAGTTCTGTACATACGATGTGCATATAGCAGCAGGTGATTCTATTATGGATTATGGCATGCTTGCAATGGCTGATTTAGCTTTTACACCAAATCATGGAGATTTAAAGGATAAACAGCCAAAGTTTTTACAAAATACAACTTACTCGCCTCACAATGGTGAAGCATTTACAAAGAATTTATTGGAAACAGTTTTACAGATGGCATCACAACAAACGATCGTATAGATGTTCAAATATTTTTGTTGTCATTAGGTGAGACATCCTATGACAAATGAATGCTTTAGCATAGGCTGAGGATGATTTTTAGGAGGTGCGTTTGTATGCAAACAATCACAATTAAATCAGTGTTGGAGCGTCATCCTGATGATTGGCTACAGGCGTTTCAAGATTCACCAAAGGATCGTGCATTTTATGAAACAACAGAGCAGCAAGTGAGCTTTAGTAGAATTGCTGTTCGTGTATTGGGCATACCAATCGAAGAAGATGATTATTTCAATTCATTATTTACATTGTCACAGAACACTAACATCCATATTTTAAGTGAAGAATTAAATAAACATATTGAACCAAAAGACTTTCAGGCTATACAAACAATCCTTTCGCAGCATCAACAAACTCCGCAAGGACTATCTATAAATCGTTTAGTGGCAATGATGTATGGTTATCAATTAATTCCTAAGCATGATGACAGTGTAATGAATCGCCATTTACAGTTAGCAACCATTAAAGTAGTAGAGCTCTTTCAAAAACAGCAATCGTTAGGTTTGCTAGCAAATGACTTTCGCCGGTTTTTAATTGATATGGTGAAATGGTTAAAAAACCATTGGATTCTATGGACAAAATCCATGAAACCAACAGATGATTTTCCTAAAGTAGTTTGGTATGGGGAAGCAACTCTAAGTCAGCGCTATTTCTTATTGTTATTAATGGAGCTCGGTTGTGATGTGTTAATTTTTCATCCAGCTAAAATAGATGAATTTGCTGAGATTGATCCTAATGATACTTTCTCTATCACATATGCATATGCCAATCAAACAACTTTACAGCCATTTCCTGATAAGTTGCGTGACCGGCAGGCAACGGTTGGATATCGATCTAGTCAGCATTTTGAGCAATTAATGCATGATCAGCAATCAGGTGTCTATAAGCCTTGGCAGTTTAAAGATTTTATGCCACGCTCCTTAACATTACGGATGACATATGATGATATATTTATTTATGCAAAAGAGAAAGCTTTGGTTCGACCACAGTTTGAAGTAGTTGGGGATGAGATTGTCATTCCAGTCATATTTGCCAAAATTAGTGGGGTTTCGAGCAGACGGGAAGAATACTGGTATTATATGCATCAGTTATTAGCAAGTCCGCAAACGGTTTTTGTCCAGAAATTCCCCTATGCACCAACGAGTAAAGCCAATTTTCACTTTCACTATAAGCATTGCCTAGTAAATGGAGAACTGTCAGTAGAGCGTATTATGCAAAGTGATTGGTGGCAATACGGTGAGTTAACATTGGAGCTACAGCGTGCGATTGCACACACGATAAAAACTTCCTGTGAGCAGCCTATGTTGAAACAGCAGCCAAATGAGACCTTATATGATTTACAGTTATTTTTATTTAAACAGATGACGATGATTCCACAGGAGATCCTTCGTTTACTACAAAGCTTTGATTATTCACAAGAGGTACCCAAGGTGGTATTATATCAAGCACCTCAACAACCAGCTTTATCACGTGAGGATATGGCATTATTAGGGTTTTTAAATCGATTTGGTGTGGATATTGTGTTTTATAATCCGACAGGTCAACTAGATTTAGAAAAACATTTACAAGAAGATAGTTACGATGTGCATCGTTTAGAGCATATGCTGTTTGACTTGTACTATGAACAACCAAAGCCACAGAAAACTGCACCCGACAAAATCATAAAAAAACTCTTTAATCGTTTTTTTTGATGATAGAAAGGAGGCGGCATGAATGTCAAATAACTCGTTGACGCTGAAGCAGCTGACACTGGAAACAGCAGAAGCCTTCAAAGAACAGTTACGGGATCATGCAGAGGTACGGCAAATTGCCAATCAAATCAATATAAAAAATCAGATAGAGCTATTAGCTTTGGGAAAAGAGCCGTCTACAAAATTAGCTACATTTGCAGATCAAATTTTAGCCATCATCACTCAGTCAACATCTTTCGAATCAAATGAATTATTTAAGCAGCTTGAAGCCCTTATGCAGACATTCGACAAACAAGATTTTACAGAACAAAAGGGCTTTTTTAAAAAGCTATTTGCACGTAAGTCCAAAAATGATGGCGATTTATTTACGAAATACAATGGACTGGGGAGAGATATTGAGAAAATCCATTATCAATTTGTACTGATGGAAGAGGAATTAGCAAAGGATAATCAAGTACTTGCACGCTTATATCAAGAAGACCTCATGTACTATCTTGAGCTAGAAAAGTATATCGTAGCAACTGACATGAAACTTCATGAAGTCCAAACAACATTGATTCCGATGTATGAAAAACAGAGTGAAGCAGGTAATCAGCTGGCGAAAATGGAGCTAAATCGTTTGCAAGCTATTGCAGAGATGCTCCAGCAAAAAATAGATGATTTAGAAAAATCACGTATGGTGGCTATTATCACAGCCCCTCAAATCGATATGCTACGTAATGGTAACCGTGAATTGATTGAACAAATTAATGGGGCTTTTGTTAAAACCATTCCTGTTTTTAAAATGGGTTTGATGAATGCAGTTAATGAAAGACGTCAACAATTACAAAGTCAATCAGCCTCTGCCTTTGAAGATCGTATGAAGCAATTTGGGGGAGCTAGTAAGGAAGCGGTGCAATTAAGTACTGCCATGGCTCAACAATCCAGCACTACCCAGACTCTTGAAGAAATGTGGGATACTATTATATCAGGCATTGCCAATTATCAGCAATTACGTGATGAACAAATGGTCAAACGCCAACAAGCAGAGCAACAATTGCTAACATTGCGTTCTTAGCTTCTTTCCTCTAAGTAGATGACTACTTGGAGGTTTTTTGTATAAAAAAAGCGACAGACTTATCTTCATTCAATGGGTGATCAAAAGCCCCCTGAATCAAGATAATCTGTCGCCAAAATGTTAGCTATATGAATTCCTCTTCAAATTCTACATTGATTTCATGTCCATGATAGCTTTGGTAAGAAACAATAAGTGTATCAAGATGTTCTAAGTTTTCCTCATAATCTAAAATACGCGATAAAATATAGAGTAGGTGATAGCTAGAAAACTCCGTATCGCCTTCTTCACGAGCGAAGTTGATTTGCTTGATGAAAATTTCCATCAGCTCATTACGTTGGACATAGTCAATGCTTTTACTCCACTCCGAATGCTCAGGCTTTAGCTTTCCTGTATATTTTAAGAGCAATTGCTCATGGTACGTTAACAAGGAATCAAGTCTCTCCTGAATCATTAAATGAAATTGTGTAGGGAGCTGAGCTAATTCATTTTCGTGATTATGCAAACGCTGTAGCAATTCCAAGCTTTTCTTGGAAGTTAAAATCATTTGACGATAGACTACTAGTTTGCGTGCTTTCACATATTTTTTATTTTTAAAATAATTACGCTCTTCCTTATATAAATCATATAGCGTATCCACTCGTAGCATACGGCTTTTAAACTTACTTAATGCTGTTTTTGTGGATGTGTGCTCAGAAGCTTGACGTACAGCCAGTCGTGTCCAACGAATAATATCATCTTGTAAAATATAAATTTTGCGAAATAGTTTTACCTCGTATTTAGGTGGTAAGAACACAAGGTTTACGACAAACGCTGCTAATACCCCGACTAATATCGTAACAAAGCGTATTAAACCAAACGTTAAAAAGTCATCCCCTTGAAATTCCATAATAGCTACGACTGATACCAACGCTAGCGAAAGTGATTTTTCCAGTTTAAATTTCAACATGAGACCAATAGCTATTATGACAGCTATACCAATGGCAACGACATGGTGGCCAAAAAGTAAGCCGAAAATGACAGCAATTGTCGCACCTATAATATTCGCTTGTACTTGCTCCACAATGGTTTGGTAAGAACGATAAATAGAAGGCTGAATAGCAAAAATAGCTGCAATTCCAGCAAAAACAGGTGAAGGTAATTTTAACAACTCTGCAATAAATAATGCAAATACGATAGCTACACCAGTTTTAAATACACGGGCACCTAATTTCATAAAGATGTCCTTTCTGTCTAATATTTTTTAGCTTCTTTACATTATAGAAGGAAGTGCTCATAAAATACATAGATTTGCATGGATGAATAAGAAAAAGGCGACTTCTACCTGCAAGTCGCCTTTTTCTTGTCAAGATTACAATTGAGAAAACGCAATATCTACTGCTTCAATTGTTTCCTGAATATCCGCTTCTGTATGCTCAGTTGTTAAGAACCATGCTTCATATTTAGAAGGAGCTAGATTAATACCTTGCGCAAGCATGAGTTTAAAGAAGCGTCCAAATATTTCACCATCAGAGCTTTCAGCTTGCTCATAGTTTTCTACTTTCACATCTGTAAAGTAAATAGTAAGCGCTCCTTTAAGACGATTTAACGTGATGGTTACGCCATGTTTTTTAGCAGCAGCTAAAATACCTTCTTCTAAAATTGAGCCTAATCTATCCATTTCCTCGTATATACCTGGTGTTTGTAGCACTTCTAGGCAAGCGATGCCAGCTTGCATAGATGCAGGATTTCCAGCCATCGTACCCGCTTGGTATGCTGGGCCGAGTGGTGCAACAGTATCCATAATCTCTTTACGTCCGCCATAAGCACCGATCGGTAAACCACCACCAATAACTTTACCAAGTGCAGTTAGATCAGGTGTTAGGCCAAGTAAATTTTGAGCGCCACCATAGTGGAAGCGGAAGGCCGTGATGACTTCATCATAAATCGTTAGGGCCCCTTTTTCCTTTGCTGTAGCATGTACTAATTCAAGGAAGCCTGACTTAGGTTCAACAATACCGAAGTTTCCTACTATTGGCTCGATTAAGATAGCTGCAATCTCCTCGCCCCATTTATTCATGGCTTCTGTAAAGGCTTCTGGGTTATTAAAAGGTACAGTAATAACTTCTTCAGCTGTTGAAGTTGTTACGCCTGCTGAGTCCGGTGTTCCTAATGTTGCTGGACCTGATCCTGCAGCCACTAATACTAAATCGAAATGCCCGTGGTAGCAACCAGCAAATTTCATGATTTTTGTACGTCCTGTATAGGCACGTGCCACACGAATCGTTGTCATAACAGCTTCTGTACCAGAGTTGTTAAAACGTACTTTATCCATCGACGGAATGGCTTCCTTTAACATTTTTGCGAAAGTAACTTCATATTCAGTCGGCGTCCCAAACAATGTGCCATTTTCCGCTGCGTGCGTTATAGCCTTTGCAATATGAGGATGACCATGACCAGTAACGATTGGACCATATGCTGCTAGATAGTCGATATAACGATTGCCATCTACATCCCAAAAATATGCGCCTTTTCCTCGCGCCATGGCTACAGGAGAACCGCCACCTACTGCTTTATATGAACGAGATGGGCTGTTTACACCACCAACAATATGCTGTAATGCCTCTGCATGTATTGCTTCAGATTTTGCATGATTCATAGAATTGCCTCCTAACTTTTTATACGTAATCTATTGTAGACCTATCGGTGTAAGAAATCCAAAGAAATTAAGGGATATGACTTGATTTGTTACTTAGAGTAAAATAGGACCTACAGAGGAGGAGATTGTATGACATTACTAGAAGGACAAAAGGCGCCGGATTTTTCTCTCTTGAACGAAAAGGGCGAGATGGTGCATTTAGCTGATTTTAAAGGAACAAATGTTATTTTATACTTTTACCCAAAGGATATGACACCAGGCTGCACGACGGAGGCTTGTGATTTTCGCGATAAGTTTGAGGACTTCAGTCATTTAAACGCTGTTGTTCTGGGTGTTAGCCCAGATAACGCAAGCAAGCATACAAAATTTATTGATAAGCATGGTTTGCCATTTTCACTATTAGTGGATGAGGACCATGCTATTGCTGAAGCATATGGTGTATGGGTTTTAAAGAAAATGTATGGACGTGAATATATGGGCATAGAGCGTTCAACGTTTTTAATTGATGCTGAGGGTATGCTTGTAAAAGCTTGGCGCAAAGTTCGAGTGAAAAATCATATTGAAGAAGTATATGCTTATTTAGCAGAACAGGAGGCAAAATAATGAGAATCTATTTTACATTTGAACCTAGACCAGATTTACGAGAACCATTAGTAGCAGAATTTCCACAGCTTGAATTTATCTTTGAAAAGAGTTTATCAAATGAAGAGCTTCAACAAGCGGATGTATTAGTTACATATGGTGAAGATTTAACAGAAGAGAGTATTCAATCTGCGACAAAGCTAAAATGGATTTTTGTTGCATCGGCAGGTGTAGAAAAAATGCCAGCTCAGGCTATTATTGAACGAGGGATTCTAGTTTCAAATGTTCGTGGCATTCATAAAACGCCTATGGCTGAATCCATGCTTGCTCATATTTTAGCCATTAAACGAGCTTTGCCTTGGATGTATGAGCAGCAAAAGAAAAGTGAATGGTCGAAAAAAACACAACAAACGGAATTACGTGATAGTACGGCACTTATTTTGGGGCCAGGTGCCATTGGGTCAGAAGTTGGACGTTTATTGCAAGCTTTTGGTGTTACGACGATTGGCTGTAACCGCTCCGGTAAAGAAGCGGCCTATATGAATACGGTGATTAGTTTTACACAATTGAAAGAAGCCCTACCTCATGCAGATATCGTTATTTCTGTATTACCAAAAACAACAGAAACGACCCATTTATTGAAAGAAGAGCATTTTGTTGTGATGAAAAACAATGCGATCTTCATGAATTTTGGTCGAGGTAATTTAGTTGATGAAAAGGTACTCATTCAAGCGATTGAAACAAAGCAAATTGGACATGCAGTTTTAGATGTATTTGAAGAGGAGCCTCTGACATCTGACAATCCATTATGGACATTACCAAATGTCATAGTATCACCTCATGTATCCAGTCATTCTTCTCGTTATGTTGAGCGTAGCTTAGAAATTTTCAAGCCAAGCCTAACAAAATGGCTAAAGGGTGACACGGATTTAGAAAATGTTATGGATTTATCAAGAGGCTATTAAGGAAAATACCATTGATTTATTGAGGATAAGCAATGTGTGATTGTTGACGAAGTAGTACGAATTGGATACACTATTTATAACAATTATAAATTAATAATACTTATGGAAGAGGTGCATGACGATGTCTGCAACGCATTTACAAGATGCACTGGACACGTTGAAAACAACTGGTGTACGTATTACTCCTCAGCGTCATGCTATTTTGGAATATCTAATTCAATCAATGGCACATCCTACTGCCGATGAAATTTATAAAGCTCTTGAGGGTAAGTTCCCTAATATGAGTGTAGCGACTGTTTATAACAACCTGCGTGTATTTCGTGAAGTAGGTCTTGTGAAAGAGCTAACTTACGGGGATGCTTCAAGTCGCTTTGATTTCGTGACAAACGATCATTACCATATGATTTGTGAATGCTGTGGTAAGATCGTCGATTTCCATTATCCTGGACTCGACGAAATAGAGCATTTTGCATCACAGGTAACAGGCTTTGATGTGCATTCGCATCGCTTAGAGATATACGGCACTTGTCCATCATGTAAAGTTGCTACTGCAAAAGTACAATAAAAATCCTAGCTCTTAAAAAGGGCTAGGATTTTTTTGTTTTATTATTATAGGATTGATCAAACTCTTTACCTTCTAGAGCAGGATCAAGCGTTAATGGCTCATTGCAGTACATGCACATATCTACTCGGCCTAAAACCTTTGTATGTTTATGGCAATTAGGACACTCTACTTGAATAGCTCTTGTTGACAGTAGACCGATCCACGCATATACAACTGTGCTACCGATAATACAAAGAACACCTAGTGACATGAAAATTAAAACTAATATCGGGCTGTTTTTAAAGAAAATGCCTCCGTACATGACAATAAAACCAAAAAAGATTAGTGCTAATGCGAATGAACGAATTTTATTAATTTTACTTTTATAAGGTTTCATATTTCATCTTGCCTCCCAATCTAAAATCTACTATAACATATAAGGGCAAAGTATTTTAGCTTTGAACTGAATGAAAGAAGGAATACTTTTAGAGTATGTCGAATTTTTAACGGAACAAAAGAACCTATATGAATAAAGGAGGGCTGAACATGGAGCAAGTACTGCGTCCAATATATCAAGAACGTGCGAGTCAGTCGAATACATTAGGCGTAATTTTAGTAGAAAAGCGTGAAGAACAAAGTAACGTTACAGATACATTTGATACGGTTTTACTCATTATCGTAAAAGAAGCAGAGCAACCAGTCTTTTCAAAACATTACTTATATGAAGGAAATAAAATCGCTCTACATACTGTTACGGAGAAATTAATTCGAAAATGGTTACTAATCGGTTCAAATAGAAAGGTTGTTGATTGGATATTCTTCGGTAGAGTATTATTTGATCGGAATGAATTTCTGCATAAACTAAAAATAGAATTGCAGGAATTTCCGTATAGTGGTCGTAAAATTAAAACAGGTATTCAATTTTCAAAGTTAATTCGTCGCTATTTGGAAGGGAAAGAATACTTCGATAAAGGAAGTTACTTGGATGCTTATAATCACGTTGTGGACTCCCTGCATCATCTAGGTCGTTTATCTATTATCGATAGTGGCCTGTATCCTGAAGTAACTGTTTGGGCACAGGTAAAAAAAATTGAGCCAGCCATCTATAAGCTGTATGAAGAGCTAGTGACAAGTAATGAGCCAATAGAAAAGCGCTTAGAATTGTTGTTTTTAGCAAGTGAGTTTTTAATTCATTCTCGTACACGAGATGGAGCACAACATATATTAGAAGTCATGCAAACAAAAGAAATGTGGACCATTCAGGAATTACACGATCATCATGAGCTTGTGAACTACTCAGTGGATTTAGAAGTGTTTGTGGAGTACTTAGTGGATAAAGGCTATATTCAAATTGAACCAATTGCAGCGAAAAATGATAGGATATTTCACCGTCATTACAAGGTAAATAAAGATGCTCTAGAAATGGGGCAATGACTGTAGTATGCTTGTAATCGAGGTATCTAAAAATACCTCGATATTTTTTTAGAAAAGTAGTTGACGAATAATATCTTAGTATTGTATTATATTAATTGTCGCTAAGACATAAACGAATAACTCAGAAAAACACAAAAAACTTTTTAAAAAAGTTGTTGACATGTTTTGAATGAGATGTTAATATAAAGAAGTCGCTGAAAAACGACTTAAATAATGAACCTTGAAAACTGAACAAGCAAAACGTAATCAATAAAGTTTTAAGTAGCTAGTTTAACTAGTGAACGAAACATAATTTGGACATCAAACATGATGCCAGCAAAACAATTTGAGCTAATCAAATTTCTTTTATGGAGAGTTTGATCCTGGCTC
>NZ_JAASJR010000012.1:0-134004 GCF_019731275.1 Lysinibacillus sp. K60
TTTTATTTTATATAAGTCAATCTTAACATATAATTACGGTTTCGATTATTAATTTAGATTTGCATAGCGAGTTTACTAATCCAAAAACTACAGAACAATATGAGGACATCATGCAATAGCTTATTCAATAATAGGGCGCAATTGTGGAACAACATAGCTGAAAAATGATCAAACTTTTTTATAAAAATCTCATACTTATTTAAAGAGAGTAACTCCATTTTGATCAATTTTTCAAAATGGAGGTTTTGATGTTGCTATTTGCTATTAGATAAGGATTAAGGGCTATTTGTTAATCCATCTTTATTCCAAAGCTACATATCTGACTAGAGTTAGTGGTGCTTGCAGGGATTTGATGTACTAATTTCTGAAAACCAATACTATGTATGTGGGATTTTCTCAATATTGAACATCTCCCCTAAGGCAATTGGATTTTCTTTCGCGGTAATATGTTGAGGATCAATACGGTAAACTTGAACAGGCCCTCCGAAAACGGCTGATCGATATTTGTCCACGTGTTGCTGGGATAATGGGCGATTATAGTAACCAGGTACATATTTATTTATCATTTCTTGCAACATGTGTGTCGCTTCATCCAAATCGAAAATAGGCTGAGCCTTGCCAAAAACCATGACACTCATATAAGCGGTGTCCGTCTTTGCAGGTACTGGATTTGTAATGGTTCCATATTCATCACAAACCGTAAAGCAAACCTCTGGATTCTCTTCCATCACTTGATTTCGTCTACCGCCAGTGGCTCCATGGAAATAAAGCACTCCATTTGTCCACACAAAATTAAGGGGGACAACATATGGCAGATGACCATCAACCATACCCAAATGCCCAATGCGAGCTTGCTGCAAAAATGCATCAATTTTGTTCTTGTCCAACACTTCTCTTACTTTATAACGTACCTTATCCATTGTTATCACTCCTACTTGTAGTATGATGTGATTTTATCAACCTTTGGATTGAATAAAAACGTCCATAACTACAGCAATTAAGCAATCCATTTTCCACTTAAAACAAAGACAAAACCACCGTTCGAACAAATAATGCTCAAACGATGGTTCTATTTTTTAGGAGATAGGTAATTATAAGCTTATTGGCTGACTAACTTTGCTATATTTGCCTTCAAAGAACGCAAGTGGTGAACCTTCGCTCATTTCACTATTGGACTACATCTATCCTTCAAAAGCAGAAGCCTCTTATTTTATTGGAGGTTTGTGGTTATTACGAACTTTTCACTTAAACCTTGCTAAAATACAACATAAAGGCTATTTCATTTTTACGATGATCTTCCCTTTTGCTCTACCTGACTCCGCATATTCCATCGCCTTTTGAGCATCTTCAAATGAAAAAGTTCTATCAATGACTGGTTTGATTTTACCAGCTTCAATTAAATCGGCGATTATGCGTAATTGCTCGCCACTAGGTTTCATAAATAAGAAGGAATATTGAGCATGATATTTCTTTTCAAGTGAGGTCAATTTATGACTGGCTGCTGAAAATAACAATGTTTTGTAAAATCCTGAACCATATTCTTTGGCGAAACGAGCATTCGGCCAACCTGATACGGATACAATTTTCCCACCATTCTTGATAATCTCGAAAGATTTTTCTAAGGTCTTTCCTCCGAGCGTATCAAAGACGGCATCATAATTTTTCAGTATAGCTTCAAAGCTTTCTTTCTTATAATTAATCACTTTATCTGCACCCAAAGATGTAACTAAGTTTGCACCAGCTTCGCTAGCTGTTGTTGCCACTGTGGCGCCCATTACCTTTGCTAGTTGAATAGCAAAGGTACCTACACCACCAGAACCAGCATGAATTAAAATCTTTTGACCTTTTTGTAATTGCATGATGTCATGTAAAGCTTGGTATGACGTTAAGCCAACCAGTGGGATTGATGCGGCTTCCTCAAAGCTCAAATTTTTAGGTTTTAGGGCTATGTCATCTTCATGAATCGAGATATATTCCGCAAAAGTACCAATTTTACTTTTCCTTGGACGTGCATAAATTTCATCTCCTACTTTAAATCGCGTCACTTTTTCGCCAACCTTTACGACGACCCCTGAAAAATCATTTCCAAGGATCAGTGGCATTTTATATTGGATTAACAGCTTCACTTTCCCATCACGGATTTTAAAATCAATTGGATTAATACTTGCTGCATGGATTTCAGCAAGCACCTCATATTCATTTATTTCAGGTGTAGGCACTTCTGCCAAGCGCATTGGGGCTTTGCCATATTGATCGATCACCATTGCTCTCATTGTTTTTTCCTCCAGATAATCTATTATATTGTCAATAAAATTCCGTTAACAACGTCTCAATATCCAAAACAAGATTTTTTAACGAACCTAGTTTTGTCCGTATATCTATATAGTAAAAGTTTTTTGTACCTTCTTTGCGCATTAAAATAACACCAGCATCTCGCAAAATTTTAAGATGATGTGACACAGCTGGTCGAGAAAGATGTGTTTGTTCCGTGATTTCTCCTACACGCAATCCCGTTTGACAATCTGTGCCCATTAAAACCATTAAAATGGCTTGTCTGGTTTCATCACCAATTGCTAATAGTACCTTTTGAGAATTTATAAAGTCGTCCTTAATCAAGTTAAGCTGGTCCTGTTTATTCATTTAAATCCCTCCTTTTACTAATCAGTTGAATAGTTTAAGTTAATGAACCATTGATGCATATAACGATATAATATTGCTGTATTTGCTGCAATATTGGGAAAGTAAATCGAGACGAATGATTTTTAAAGGCGTACACCCTACTTTCCCCTCTTTCAATAAAAAAACACAGAAGTCACATGGACTTCTGTGTTATTTGCTCTCCTTAATAAGAGCCTTCATATCTCCAACGATTGTTTCAACTGGTACGTTTGTCGCGCCATCATAGTCTTTTACAACTGTGCCTTCTGCGTTTACTAAATAATAGCTCGACATATGTATGACTTGGTCTGAGTTAGGATCGTTTTTAACTAAGGAATTAAATGATTTACGTGCAAATTGTTCAATAAATTTTTGTTGATAGCCCGTTAGTAGCTGCCATTTGCTTTCATCTACAACATTATACGTATTTAAGTAATTTGTTAATACATCAGGCTTATCCACTTCTGGATCCACGCTAAATGCCACAATTTGATAATCTTCAAGGCCTTCATCCTGTAGTGCTTGTTGAACTTCTGTCATATTAAATGTCATGGGTGGACAGATTGTCGTACAGTTTGTAAAAATAAACATGGCTAACCAAGGCTTACCTTTAAGATCATCTAGGGTCACTTGTTCATTTTTTTGATTCGTTACTGTGAAATCTTGAACCTCGAGATTTAATGTTGGTTCAAACTTGTAACTACCGCAAGCAGCTAGAATGCTACTAAATGCTAGAACTAAAACTAGCAATATACTTTTCTTTGTCATTAGTGGTGCCCACTTCCCTTCATTTCATCACCTTATTTTATTCATTATAGAAGCTAAACACAAGATAATGGACTTACACCCAGATGGCTATTTGTATAACATGTGAACATTAACTGATTCTGGAATTCCGCCTCACTAATTCTTCCAAATGACACATCCTTTTTAAAAATTTTTTCATAGCTTTTTTTTATCATTTTCGTTATTTCCCAAAATCTCAGATTATTGTTATATAACAAATTATTTCTACTTAAATAGCTACTCTGGAATTTAATAGCAGAATAATAAAATACAGAAAATTCTCTTTTATGTTTGTATTTTCTCCTACATTCATTTTTATCAACAACAAACTATTTTAACAATATTATTTCATCAGAAAACCACACGCTCTTTTAAACAGAATTTTTCTAATAAATCCTTAATATTTCTATGTTATTTCCTCAAAACAGAAGTGACTAAAAATTATAAAAACTCAAAATTTAGTATTGCATTATAGGAATCTCCCCCATAAAATAAGTGAATATAACGACGAATGAAAAAGAAATATGTCGTTTAAAACAGAAATATATAACTTTAGGGGGAATAATAATGGCGAATGTTTCAAGCAAAAAACAGGCCCAATCAATTGATTATCATGCAATTGAAGCAATGGAATCGTTTAATAGCTTTGTAAAAAAGAAAAATACCTTTCTTTTCTCGATTACAGCAGTGTTTTTAATTCTTTATATCCTGCTTCCGATTCTTGCTTTCCAGCCTGTACTACAACAAAAATTCTTCGGAAATATAACGGGTGTATGGGTTTATTCTGCAGGACTATTTATCATGACCATTGTGCTTTGTACAGTATATGTAAAAAAAGCTGCTTCATTCGATAAAGCTGCAGCTGCTGTTCTTGCAGAGTATCAGGCGAAAGGTGGAAAATAAATGAACATCGTATCCATAGGTTTCTTTTTAGCTATTGTTGGCTTAACACTTGTTGTTACCTATATTGCAGCAAAGCGTACATCTTCTGCAGCTGATTTTTACACTGCTGGCGGTGGTTTAAAGGGGTGGCAAAACGGCTTTGCGATTGCTGGTGACTATTTATCTGCAGCAGCCTTTCTTGGGGTGTCTGGTGCAATTGCCTTAACTGGCTTTGATGGTTTCTTCTTCTCTGTAGGCTATGTAGTAGCGAATTTAGTACTGCTTTATGTCATTGCTGAGCCAATGCGAAACTTAGGCCGCTACACGTTAGCAGATATGTTAACGGCTCGTTTCAATGAAAAACGAATTCGTGGTGTGGCAGCGTCTGGTACCATTATTATCGTAATTCTTTATATGATTGCACAGCTAGTTGGTGCTGGTGCATTGATTAAGCTATTATTCGGTATTGAGTATTGGATTGCCGTTTTAATTGTCGGTGTTATGATGACAACTTATGTATTGTTTGGTGGTATGACAGCGACTTCTTGGGTGCAAATTATTAAAGCAAGTCTATTATTATTCGGGACAGGTCTATTAGCGGTTTTAGTGCTAATGAAATTTGACTTCTCTCTTATGAAGATGTTCGACACAATTGCAGTAGATCATGGCGAAAAGTTCCTTGTACCTGGAATTAAGTATACAAGCACAATCGACTCGGTTTCGATGATGATGGCTTTAGTTTTAGGAACATCTGGTTTACCACATATTTTAATGCGTTTCTTTACAGTAAAGGATGCAAAGACAGCACGTGCCTCTATTTCTTGGACAACTTGGATTACAGCCATTTTCTTCTCATTAACAATTTTCTTAGGGTTCGGTGCATTAAACTTTGTAGGTTTAGATCAAATTCTTGCTGAAAGTAAGGCTGGTAATACAGCTGCTCCGCTTCTTGCGCATTACTTAGGTGGAGATGTATTGATGGCGTTTATCGGCGCAGTGGCATTTGCGACTATTTTAGCTGTGGTTTCTGGTTTAGTACTAACAGGAGCTTCTGCCATTTCTCACGATATTTATGGAGAAATCATTAAGGGTGGTAAATTAACAGAGAAGCAACAGGTAGTAGCAGCTCGTACAGGCTCTATCTCCATTGCGATCGTGTCTATTATTCTTGCTCTGTTTGCACAAAACTTAAACGTTTCATTCCTAGTGTCATTCGCCTTTTGTATCGGTGCATCAGCAAATCTACCTGTGATCCTTTATACAATCTATTGGAAGAAATTTAATTCTACAGGTGCTGTAACTGCGATGGTAACGGGGCTAGTATCATGTTTAATTTTAGGAGCAATGGGACCAAATGTGTGGAGCCCTGTTGAAGGTGCAGCAATCTTTGTTGGACAACCACTTGTGCCACTTGCTGTTCCAGCGATTATTACAATTCCATTAGGCTTTATTGCTGGATACCTAGGTACTGTCCTTTCATCTAACAAAGTACCACAGGAAGAAGCAGAACGTATTTATAAAGAAATTCGTGTGAAAGCAAATACAGGTGTGTCTGTCTCTGATATTTCACATTAATATTTATACACCTCCTGCATAATGAATCCTAATTCAAAAAATGCAAAAAAATAGGCAAAAAATTCGATTTTTGGTCGAGTTTTTCGCCTTTTTTGTTATTCAATATCTACCAATTTATTTATCGAACAATATTATTTTACTTCCAAAAAACAGAAAAAATCCAATTTTCACTAGGTAAATAGTGTTTATTTTTAATTGAAAAAACAAGATTTTTTTGTAAATTTACCCTTGGTTTTTTGTCAAGAATCTAGATTTCTCTTCACTTCATTTATTTATCTGAATTTTCTAAAACCCTTTATATTCTTGGCTTTGCGCCATTTTTTCTCTCTTAGGAGTATTTTCTGAAAAATTTTTTTTACATAATTTTTCTGAAATGTATTGCAATTTTGTGAACTGTTTCATAAAATGAAAATGTGAATTCACTAAACTAGCAAAATCAAGTCTTGAGGTAGAAAAAATATACACAAAATGGGGAATGTTAATGGCGAACAATCAAGCAAAAAAAGGTATCGTGATTGACTATGATTCAATTGCAAATCAGGAATCATTTAAGTCTCTTGTACGAAGAAAGAACTCTTTTCTTTGGTCTATAACTGCCATATTTTTATCGGCATACATGTTGTTACCAATTCTGACATCGTACACGACAATTCTACACCAAAAGGCATTTGGGGAAATTACTTGGGTGTGGATCTATGCAGCAGGTCTCTTCATCATGACATGGGGGTTATGTCATTTATATGTAGCAAAAGCAAACAGCTTCGATAGAGAAGCAAAAGCGATTATCGCTGAATACGAGAACGGAGGTGGCCGCCGATGAGTAACGGAATGAGTTTTACAGCCATATTCTTCTTCGTAGGCATTGTTGGTTTAACATTAGTTATTACATGGTGGGCATCTAAACGTACATCTTCAGCAAGTGATTTCTACACTGCTGGTGGTGGCTTAACAGGCTGGCAAAATGGACTAGCTATCGCAGGTGACTATTTATCAGCAGCATCCTTCTTGGGTATCGCTGGTGCTGTAGCATTATTTGGATTTGATGGATTCTTCTTCTCTATTGGTTATTTAGTAGCTTACTTAGTGGTATTATATATCGTTGCTGAGCCATTACGTAACCTTGGGAAATTTACATTAGCTGACATGATTACAGCGCGTTTTGATAACGCCAAAGTTCGTGGAACAGCTGCTTTAAGCACTATTACAATTGTTTTATTCTACATGATTGCACAACTAGTTGGTGCAGGAGCACTTATTCAATTACTTTTAGGAATCGACTATTGGATCGCCGTATTAATCGTAGGATTTATGATGACAACTTACGTACTATTCGGTGGTATGACTGCAACATCTTGGGTACAAATTATTAAAGCTTGTCTTTTAATGTTGGGTACAGTTATTATTTCGTTCTTAGTATTAAAAGAGTTCGGCTTCAGTATCTCTACAATGTTTAAAGAAATGACAACGGTTACTGACAGTGGCGCTGCTTATTTAAACCCAGGTCTTAAATATACAAATGGACTTGATACAATCTCTATGTTAATTGCGTTAGTATTAGGTACTGCGGGTCTTCCACATATCTTAATGCGTTTCTTCACAGTAAAAGACGCGAAAACAGCTCGTTCATCTGTTATTTGGGCTACTTGGATCGTAGGTATCTTCTACGTTCTAACAATTTTCTTAGGCTTCGGTGCAGCAGCATTCGTTGGGAAAGAAGATATTATCGCAGCAAACGCTGCTGGTAACATGGCTGCCCCACTTCTTGCAGAAGCACTTGGTGGCGACATTCTATTCTCATTCGTTTGTGCAGTAGCATTCGCAACAATTTTAGCGGTAGTAGCAGGTCTTGTACTATCTGGTGCATCTGCCCTATCTCATGATATTTATGGACAAATTATCAAAAAGGGTAAAATTACAGAAAAAGAGCAAGTTCTTGCAGCTCGTATCGGTTCGATTACAATCGCTGTTATTTCTATCCTATTAGCACTTGGTGCACAAACATTAAACGTGGCATTCTTAGTATCTTTAGCATTCTGTATTGCAGGTTCTGCTAACCTTCCAGTTATTATTTACACAATTTATTGGAAACGCTTCAATACAACAGGTGCTGTTACTGCGATGTTAACAGGTTTAATCTCTGCATTAGTATTAGTTGCTATGTCTCCAAACGTTTGGAATCCAGTTGAAGGTAAGGCAATTTTCGTTGGTGATCCATTAATTATGTTAACGAACCCAGCCATAATCTCTGTACCACTTGGTTTCCTTGGTGGTTTCATCGGCACATTAATTTCTAAAGAAACAGATGATGCGAAGTATCGTGAAGTTGACGTTAAAGCAAACACAGGTATTTCTGTACAGGACGTATCTCACTAATACACTCGACAGCCTCGTAAGTATCTTGCTTACGAGGTTTTACTTTTTCTTCCCTTTTCGCTACTATAGAATTAAAAATGAATTGGAGGCGATGCTCATGTCACAATCTAAAGCTAAAAAGAAGCGGATGCACATTAAACGCACCGTTGGTAAAGATGTTGAAAAAAATCGACAATCTATCTCTTTTAGTACACATGAACGTCTAACGAAAACAAAAAACGAAAAATTAGCGCATGATTATACGAAATATAAAAAGCAGTATAAGGACGAATAACTCGTACCTATACTGCTTTGTCCTATTAAAGCCGATAAAATGTTTTCGTGTTTTGCGTAATAATTTTGGCCGCTTCCTGTGTTGATAGCCCTTTGATGGAGGCAATCACCTCAATCGTTGAGTGCATCATCCAGGGAGATGTACGCTTCTTCGTAAACGGTCCCTCAAACGGCCAAGGACCATCCGTTTCTACCATCATCAAATCAATCGGATACGCATCAATTAGCTGTTGAATTTCCTCTTCATACAAGCAATCTGGGGTTATGGAAATAAAATAACCACGCTCTATCATGCGCTTCACAATAGCTTCATCCCCTTTAAACCAATGAAAATGGGCTTCGTGAAGCTGATGCTTTTCCAGCAAATCACACACAACATGGGCGTCCTCATATACTGCGTGTAACACAATTGGCATGTTCAGTTCCTTCGCCAATACAACAAAACGCTCTAATAACGCCACATAGGGACGTTCATCAATCCCTTGCTCTTGTCTTAAATAATAAGGTAGACCCACCTCACCAATAGCAACCATGACATCCTGATGCGAACGAATCCAATCGAATAATGCTGCCTCATCATTTGGACTTAGTAAAGGCTGTTCAGGATGAAAGCCAAAAGCAGCCTTTACTTGCTGATAGCTATTCGATAAACGCAACGTTCTTTCACAAGAGGAAAGTTGCATACTAACCGCAATTACAGCTTTCACCTCTTCTAATAAGGAGGGAATTTCCTCATCGGTGTACTGATCCAAATGAATATGCGCATCAATCAACATACATATCACCCTTTTCCTCCTGTAAATACATAAATAATTGTTGCTTTAACGCTGTGAATGCTGCAGAATGTCGAATTTCCTCTTTCCGAGGTCTCTCAAATGGCACGATGATTTCCTTTTTAACGGTTGCTGGACGTTTGGTTAAAACAAGTATGCGATCTGCTAAAAAGAGAGCTTCCTCAATACTATGTGTAACAAATAGAATGGATTTGCGATACTCTTCCCAGATAGATAAAAGCCATGCTTGCATTTCCAGTCGAGTAAATTCATCCAACGCAGAAAATGGTTCGTCTAAGCATAAAATCGGCTTTTCACTGACCATTGCTCGAATAAAGGACACACGCTGCTGCATACCTCCAGACAGTTCGTTCGGGTAGGCATGGATAAAGGAGGCAAGACCAACCTTTTCTAACCATTCCTTGGCACGTTCAACATTCGGTTTATGCTGTAATTCCTCTACAAGCGTGACATTTTCTACTATTGTGCGCCAGGGTAATAGACATGGCTGCTGTGGCATATAGCCAATCGTTCCTTTTTTTCGTTGGATATCCTCTCCATTTAGTAAAATGGCTCCTTGATCAATTGGCGAAACACCACCAATTAATTGAAAAAGTGTGCTCTTACCACTGCCTGAAGGACCAACAATGGCCACAAACTCGCCATCCTTTACGTCAAAAGAAAGTTGATCAAGTACTTTTAGTGCATCGAAGGATTTAGCGATGTTTTGAATGCTGAGCATGATAGCCTCTTCCCTTCACCATAAATTTTTCAATTAAACGAATACCGCTAAACAATAGTAAGCTCAAGAGAACAATCGCAAAAATTGCCACAAATACGCGATCTGTACGGAAGGAGGACTGGGCTAGGGTCATGTAAACACCAATACCCTTTTTTGCTCCAAGCCACTCCGCAATCACAGCCCCCATCACACTATATGTAGCCGCAATTTTAATGCCTGAAAAAATCGCAGGATAGGCATAAGGCCATTCCAGCTTCCAAAAGGTTTGTGCCTTTGTAGCACCAACCATGGCAAAATAATGCTTTAATGCTGGAGCTGTTTGTCTAAATCCATCCATCGCTGCAATGACAATCGGGAAAAAGCACACAAGACAGATAATGATAAGCTTCGGTAATAAGCCAAAGCCAAACCAAATAATAAGTAGCGGTGCCAAGACTAGAATAGGAACATTCTGCGACATAATAAGAATTGGATAAAACAGTTCTCGAATAAAATTAAATCGATGCAACACTACTGCCACCGTTAGCCCACAAGCGATGCCAATGGCCAAACCTAGTAGAGCTAGCTGTACCGTAGCAAATGCATGTGGTAGAAAGGTTTGATACGACTGGATGGACTCCGACAAAATACTACTGGGTGCGGGTAATAACCAATGAGGAACTTCAGCGAACCGCACGATTAGTTCCCATATGAATAAGAGGAAGGCGATAAAAATTATCGTCCTTCCCTTGTGTAATGCATGTTTCATTACTGATATTTCTCCGTTAATGTATCCATCGTAATCCCCGTTGGCTGATATAAAATTTTCACTTGTGTAATGACATTGATGGCACCAAGCTCGATCATCTTCTCATTCATTTTTTCAATGATTTGGAGCAATGTTGAAAGCTCACCCTCCATCGTTGTTTCCAATGGATGAACCTCATATTTCACCCCAGAAGCATCGATCACCGCAATTGCTGCATCTACATACGGTATCACATCTTCATATTTCTCTGTCTTCGGAATGATTTGTACACTGATTAATGAATTTGCCATCTTATTTGCCCTCCTTTTTAGGTAAGAACTCATTAGTAAAGGCTTTTTTCGCATCAAATTCGCCCTCTAGTACTTGATTGCTAGACATCCATTTCGCATAATTTTCCCACACAGAAAGCTTTTGCTCTCCCCATTGCTTGGCATCATCCTGGTATTTATCAGCCAGCCATTCCTGACTTTTATGCACTAACGCTTTATCTAAATCAGGGGCCGCTTCGATTAAAATATCCGCCGCTTCACTTGGGTTTTCACTTGCGTATTCATAGCCCTTCGCTGCCGCTGCCACAAAGGCTTTGACTACATCGGGGTTGTCCTGTATCATTTTTTCATTTGTAGCTAAAACGGGCGTATAATAATCTAATTGATCACTATAATCTGTAAGATATAGCATATTAATCTTTTCCCCACGCAGCTCAGCCTCAATACCAGTCCATGCATAATAAATCCAAGCAAAATCAATGTCTTTTTCCATCATTGTGAAGAAATCTAAATCCCCTGCATTGACAATATCTAGCTTATTAATATCTGCCTTTTCTTTTTGCATTAGTGATTGTAAGACGGCTTGCTCTAATGGCGCACCCCAACCACCATAGGTTTTACCTTCAAAATCCTTCGGCGATGTAATGCCCTTTGAAGCAATAGAAGCAAAGCCAGATGTATTATGCTGTATAATTGCTGCGATTGAGACCAGCGGCACATTCTGTACTCGTGCCTGTGTTATGCCTTCCTGATAGCTCACGCCAAAATCCGCCTTTCCAGAAGCAACAAGCTGATCTGCACCCGCCTCACCAGGCATAATAATATCAACATCTAAGCCCTGTTCCTCAAAATAACCGAGTTTTTTTGCAACATATAGTCCTGTATGATTTGTATTCGGCGTCCAATCCAGTACCACAGACACCTTTTTCAGCTTGTCAGCAGCCTGCTTATCCTCCTTGTCACTACAGCCTGCTAATGTTAATAGTGCTACCATTAGAATAAATAACCATTTTTTCATGCGAAAGCCTCCCAGTTTGTAATATGAAAGTGTTCATGAATGAATGTTGTCACCAGAAGAAAGCGTATACAATGTTGGCAAGCTGTTGCTTGAAACATAAAAAAACGCCTAGGATTCCTCCCAGACGTATCGCAATCAATCTTCAAAACTTTGCTTTTTTGAATAGATGTTCCCTACGCTGGTACGAGCCAAATCAGGTTCAAAGGGTCAGCGTCTATCGGACACAATCTCAGCTAGCAATTACTAGCCCCCCTACATTCTTTCGCTATGAACTTTTCGATGATTATTATACCCATAGTTTCACTTAAATGACAAGGTGCTATTTTTGAAATGAGCTTAAAGCCCAGCACTCCTAAGAGACTGGGCATTCTTTTAGCTTGGTTTCTGTTCTTTTTTGGCTGTGACAACATGAGAGATTGCCCCATCTGTTGCAATATCTACTTTAAATGAACCGTTGGAATGGCGATCCGCACGAGACAATGCTTGCACGTCAATCACCTCTTGAACACCTTTTTCAGTTTCAATCACAACCTGCTCCCCGTCTGTTGCTTGAACAACTGCCACAATTCGGTGAGGGTTTGCTTTTAACTCTGTTAATACTTTTAGTCCACGTTTTGCACGACCTGCTACTTCAACTTCAGCGACATTCATTTTCTTCACGGCCCCACGCTGTGTCACAATCACTACATATTGGGTAACATCAGGCTGTAATACATTGACGCCAACTAAGGCTTCTCCATCTTTTAGTGTGATCCCTTTCACACCGCCTGTTTTCACACCTGTCACAGGTAGTTCCTCCATTGGGAAACGAATTGCATAGGCTGTATCCGTTGTGAGCATCAGCTCCACGTCATCTGTTACAAACGATGCATAGATCATCGCATCACCAGCCTTGACGTTCATCGTTTTAATAGGCTTTGAATAACGTGTCACTGCATAGTCTACGAGTGGTGAGCGCTTAATTTGACCATCTTTTGTGGCTGTGAAGACATACGTATTTGGCTGTTCAAATGTTTCGAAGCCATAAACCGCAATAATCGATTCATCTTCCCCTGTTGGGACAATACTTGAAATATGCTGGCCGAGATCCTTCCAACGTATATCAGGCAGCTCATGAACAGGCTGATAAATATAATTGCCTCGATTTGTGAACAGCAATAGATGGTGCTGTGTATTTAAGTTTGCTTCATACAATAAATAATCTGAATCCTTCATGGCAAAATCTTGCCCATTTGAAGCGGCATGAGAACGTGTGGAAGTGCGTTTAATATAACCATCCTTCGTTACTGTTACGACAACCTCCTCACTTGGCACAAGGACATCCAATGTAATTTTAATTTCTTCAATTTCTTGCTCAATCTTCGAGCGGCGAGGCTCTGTAAAGCGTTTCTTAATATCAAGCAGCTCTTGTTTAATAACACGCACAAGCTTAGCCTCACTTTGTAGAATCCCCTCTAGCTTGGCAATTAACTTATCTAACTCATCCTGTTCCTGACGAAGCTCTGTAATATCCGTATTCGTTAAACGGTATAATTGCAGGCTTACAATGGCCTCTGCCTGTACTTCTGTAAAATCAAACTTCTCTTGTAAATTAAGCTTTGCATCCTTCTTATCATTAGAAGAACGAATCGTCGCAATGACTTCATCTAAAATCGAAAGAGCTTTAATTAATCCATCTACAATATGAGAACGGTCCTTTGCCTTTTGCAAATCATAAATGGAGCGGTTTGTTACCACTTCTTTTTGATGGGCAATATACGCATCTAGCAATAATGGCAATGTCATCATCGTTGGACGACGATTATGAATGGCAATCATATTAAAATTATAAGCTACCTGTAAATCCGTTGTTTTAAACAAGTACTGTAAAATTCCTTGTCCTGGTACATCCTTTTTCAGCTCAATTACCACTCGTAAGCCTGTACGGTCTGATTCATCACGAATTTCCGCAATGCCTTCTAGTCGTTTATCTACACGTTGCTCATCAATTTTTTTTACAAGATTCGCTTTATTTACATCATATGGTAACTCAGTGATAACAATTTGCTCTTTACCACCCTTGATTGGTTCAACAACTGCTTGTGCACGGACGATGATTTTACCACGACCTGTTTCGTACGCCTTTTTAATGCCATCAACACCTTGAATGATGCCACCCGTTGGGAAATCAGGCCCTTTCATCACCGTCATCAATTCATCTACAGTAACATTAGGCTTGTCTAAGCGCATCAACACAGCATCCAGTACTTCATCTAAGGCATGTGGCGGAATATCTGTCGCATAGCCAGCGGAAATCCCTGTAGAGCCGTTGACTAAAAGGTTAGGAAAACGTGCTGGTAAAACAGTTGGCTCCATATCCTGATCATCAAAGTTTGGCACAAACTCGACCGTTTTCTTGCCAATATCTCGTAGCATTTCAGCAGCAATAGCAGATAGTCTTGCCTCTGTATAACGCATCGCAGCTGGAGGATCGCCATCGACTGACCCATTGTTCCCGTGCATCTCAATGAGCATATGACGTGCCTTCCAGTCCTGACTCATCCTTACCATCGCTTCATACACAGAGCTATCGCCGTGCGGATGATAGTTACCAATTACGTTACCCACTGTTTTTGCGGATTTACGGAACGGTTTATCATGTGTGTTGCCCTCCGTAAACATCGCATATAGAATACGGCGCTGTACTGGTTTAAGACCGTCACGTGCATCAGGCAACGCGCGGTCTTGAATAATATATTTACTATAGCGACCAAAACGGTCACCCATCACTTCTTCTAACGGTAAATCTTGGAACTTTTCTGTACTACTCATGCTTGGTCCTCCTCTTGTTGGATGAATTCATTCTCTAGAATGTTAGAATCATCCTCCATACCGAAGTCTACATTGGCTTCGATCCATTTACGACGTGGTTCAACCTTATCGCCCATTAACGTCGTGACACGTCTCTCCGCACGTGCACCATCCTCGATTGTGACACGAATCAATGTCCGTGTTTCAGGGTTCATCGTTGTGTCCCATAGTTGGTCTGCATTCATCTCGCCAAGACCTTTATAGCGCTGTAATATGTAACCCTTGCCAACCTTTTTGATGGCCTTTTGTAAATCGCTTTCTGTCCAAGCATATTCAATGATTTCTTTTTTTCCAGTACCTTTTGAGACTTTATAAAGCGGCGGTAGTGCGATATAGACCTTCCCAGACTCAATAAGTGGACGCATATAACGATAGAAGAATGTTAATAGCAAGACTTGAATATGTGCCCCGTCCGTATCCGCATCGGTCATGATGACTACTTTATCGTAGGCAGAATCCTCCACCGCAAAATCCGTACCAACACCTGCTCCAATCGCATGGATAATCGTTGAAATTTCTTCGTTTTTCATAATATCTTGTAGTTTGGCTTTTTCTGTGTTGATTACTTTCCCACGCAATGGCAGAATCGCTTGGAATGTACGGTCACGACCTTGTTTAGCAGAGCCACCCGCAGAATCACCCTCGACTAAATACAGCTCATTTTTTGCCGCATTACGTGACTGAGCTGGCGTTAATTTTCCAGATAGAATCGTACTACCCTTTTTGTTTTTCTTGCCATTTCGTGCATCCTCACGCGCTTTACGAGCTGCTTCACGCACTTGCTGCGCTCGAATCGCTTTACGAACAAGAGAAGCTGATAACTCTGCATTTTCCTCTAGCACATACAAAATTTGCTCAGACACTACGCTATCCACAGCAGAACGAGCCTCACTTGTCCCAAGCTTGCCCTTTGTTTGTCCTTCAAATTGCAGTAAATGCTCTGGAATACGAACAGACACGATCGCTGCTAAGCCCTCACGAATATCTGTCCCCTCAAGGTTTTTATCCTTGTCCTTTAACAAGCCAATTTTTCTTGCATATTCATTAAAGACACGTGTCAATGCTGCCTTTGCACCCGTTTCATGTGTACCACCATCACGTGTACGGACATTATTAACGAATGATAAAATCGTTTCTGAATAACCATCGTTATACTGGAAAGCGAACTCTACTTCGATTTCATCCTGTACGCCTTCTACATATTTTACTGGATGAAGGACATCTTTTTCCTCATTCAAATACGCAACGAAAGCCTCGATGCCATTCTCATAAAAGAACACATCGCTCTTGCCCTCCTCGCGCTCATCAATTAATTCAATTTTTAAGCCCTTTAATAAAAAGGCTGATTCGCGTAATCGTTCTGCTAACGTATCATAATTGAATTTTGTGACAGAGAAAATTGTTTCATCTGGTAGGAAATGAACAAGCGTTCCTGTCTGCTTGGTCTGCCCAATATTTTCAAGTGTTGTGACAGGCTGTCCTCCATGCTCAAAGCGTTGACGATACTTTTTACCATCGCGATGAATTGTCACCTCTAAAAATGTTGAGAGCGCATTCACAACGGAAGAACCAACACCATGTAAACCTCCACTTGTTTTATAGCCACCTTGACCAAATTTGCCACCAGCGTGTAACACAGTAAAAATAATTTCTGGTGTCGGTTTGCCCATTTTATGCATACCGGTTGGCATCCCACGTCCAAAGTCGCGCACACTCATACTTTGATCTTTATGAATTGTGACAATAATATGAGATCCAAAGCCAGCCAGTGCTTCATCTACCGCATTATCTACGATTTCATACACAAGGTGATGAAGTCCACGGCCATCCGTCGAACCGATATACATGCCAGGTCGTTTGCGTACCGCTTCTAATCCTTCTAATACTTGTATAGCGTCATCATTATAGACGCTAGGTGACTGTTTATTCGTCAAAAAAATTCCCCTCCAAAAAACAAACACATGTTCTATTTATGTTCTCATCCTACTAATAATAGCATTTCCTGTCAATAGCTAGCGACAGGTCCAATAAAATTTTAAAATTTGCTCACAGTTTTGATTATTTTTATCAATAGTAAACATCTTCAACAGTTGCTTAAAATTGGTATTTGAGCAAGACAGACTGCTTCTAGCTTCCATCATCATTTGACGCATTGAAGCCTACTAAGTTGCAAAATATAGTTGTGATGCTTGCAAATAGAAGCACACTACCTCGTGCCTTGCGATTAAACAGGATAAAGTTAGACTTCTATTCTACCAAAGGAATGAGCGATTGACAAAATTGCCATTTTGCCTATATTTTTATAAAGGTTTTAGCGCTTCCTACAAATTTATGTCTAAAAGCCAAGTCCTCGCTAATAGATTCTCTTTTGTATTGATTCAAGACTTCGGATGAAATCTCCTTCTAACATTGTAGATTAGCAAGAAAAAGTGTAAAATACTTGTTACAAACTATTAGTACCAAGTGATGGACTATGAATGAAAGGAGTCCAACTATGATCAATGGACTTATTATTTTATGTGCTTATCTAATCGGCTCTATACCTTCTGGATTATGGATAGGCAAAATTTTTTATAATACCGATATTCGTGAACACGGGAGCGGTAATCTTGGTGCAACCAATACTTTTAGAACATTAGGGAAAAAGGCTGGTATTATTGTTACGATAATGGATGTCTTAAAAGGGACTGCCGCTGTCTTACTCGTGACACTTCCCGTTTTCTCTGATACTACACTCCACCCTTTATTACTGGGGCTTGTCGCCGTAATCGGTCATATGTTCCCAATCTTCGCCAACTTCCGTGGTGGGAAAGCTGTGGCAACGTCAGCGGGTGTATTATTAGGCTATTCTTGGCCACTCTTTGTCCTACTATTTATTACCTTTATTGTGACATTAAAAATCACAAAAATCGTCAGCTTAACATCAATGATAGCCGCTTTAGTAGCGCTTATCTATGCAATCGTTTATTATTTTATAACAGGTGACTTTGCATTAGGCATCTTGGTAGCCTTTTTATTTACCTTTATTATTTATCGTCACCGTGCCAATATTGCTCGTATTAAAAACGGCACCGAACCAAAGGTAAAATGGCTGTAGGAAGAGAGGAGCATTTGAAATGAATATTGCATTGACAGATGAAGCCCTACAATGGTTCAAACATGAAATGGAAGTTGAACCTGGTGATACAATCCGTTTTTATGCACGTTATGGTGGCTCAAGTCCGTTTCATGAAGGCTTTTCACTAGGCATGACACGTGAGGAACCTATTGCCATAGGTGTGCAGACAGAAATTGATGGTGTTATCTATTATATTGATGAGAAAGATCTTTGGTTCTTTAACGATCACAATTTACATGTTGATGTTGATACAAGTAAAGATGAATTACAATACGACTATCGTACATAAAGCAGTCTGTCCTTTCAATAGATGAAAGGACAGACTGTTTTTTATTTATTCCCAAACAAGACACACAAAAGTCGCAAGGGATGTGATATTGCCACAAATAGCTAGATTTTTCATATCTCTTTCGTTTATCTCTCAAAAAAATTGTCCATTCTAAAGGTAATGAACGACCAATTGAGGAGGAAAACACATGTCCATGTCTAACCATAACGAGACCTCCCCATCCCATACAACGAACGATTTATTGTATACTTCCCTATCTAAAAATATAAAAATCATTCAACAGTCACTAGGGCATAGTAATGATATTATCATACGGGAAATTGCGATTGGAGAGACTGCCCCCCATAGCCTCGCCATAATTTCCATTGATGGCTTATCGGATAAAACGACTATTTCTGATTCTGTTATCGATAAACTGATGGCAAATATTGAAGAAGAACAAGATATTGAAATAACAACAATTAACCAATATGTTCGGAATTCCTATTTAACAGTAGGCGATGTCACGAATATCGAGCATTTCACAACACTCTACAATGCTATTCTCAATGGTGAAACGGTTATTTTATTAGATGGCTTTGCTGAGGGGATTGTGACAAGTACAAGAAGTGCCAAGGATCGAGCTGTCACAGAGCCATCGACGGAATCCGTTATTCGCGGACCGAGGGAATCATTTACGGAAACCTTGCGTACGAATACAGCGCTCATTCGTCGCAAAATAAAAAGTCCGAATCTCTGGATTAAGTCCCGTGTAATTGGAGATGTGACACAAACAGATGTAGCGGTGATGTATATAAATGGCATCGCCAGTGACAAAATCGTCGCAGAGGTATTGGCTCGATTAGATCGTATCAATATTGATGGCATTTTGGAAAGTGGCTATATTGAGGATTTTATTCAAGACTCAAAAAACTCTATGTTTCCAACCGTCTATAACTCCGAACGTCCTGATGTCATCGCAGGTGAATTATTAGATGGCAAAGTGGCGATTCTAGTTGATGGCACACCTTTTGTCTTAGTCGTACCAGCGCTATTTACATCCTTTTTACAATCAGCAGAAGATTATTATCAGCATTGGATGATTAGCTCACTTGTACGTATATTGCGTTTCTTTGGTATCAGTCTAGCATTAGTAGCACCATCCTTGTATGTAGCGATTACTACCTTCCACCAAGAAATGCTACCAACACCCATGTTAATTAGCATCGCTTCACAAAGGGAGGGCGTACCCTTTCCTGCAGTGGTAGAAGCGCTTATTATGGAGGTTGCCTTTGAGGTCTTAAGGGAAGCTGGACTTCGTATGCCTCGAACAATCGGTCCTGCGGTATCCATTGTAGGTACTTTAGTTATTGGTCAGGCAGCAGTTGATGCAGGGGTCGTTTCCGCTGTAATGGTAATCATCGTAGCCCTAACAGCGATTTGCAGCTTCCTATTCCCTGCCTATGGCTTATCGAATACGATTCGGGTACTACGTTTCCCATTAATGATTTTAGCTGCTATGTTTGGTTTATTCGGTGTAATGTTTGGCATTATGCTAATTATTCTTCATCTATGTAGCATTCGTTCATTTGGTGTACCTTATTTAAGTCCATTCGCACCGTTGGTATTACAGGATCAGAAGGATGCATTTGTGCTGTTCCCGCGCAGAAAATTACTTACACGACCTCGTTTAGTCAATCAAAAAAATATTGTTAGAGGACATAACTATATCAATGTAAAAGGCAGGAAATAACTTCAGGATAAATGAGGAATAGAATATGGCAAAATTAAACTGGATTTGCTTACTATGTATCCTCACTTTACTGTTAAGTGGTTGCTGGAGTAAGCGAGAATTAAATGAATTAGCCATTGTCGTAGCACTAGGCATTGACAAAATAGATGAGGAATATGAAATTACAGTTCAAATTGTCGATCCTAGTGAAGTCTCAGTGCGACAAGCTTCCACTCAACGCTCACCTGTCGTTAGCTATCATTCGAGAGGCGAAACCATCTTTGAGGCGATTCGAAAAATGACGACCATCGCTGCTCGAAAGCCCTATTTTGCCCACCTTCAAGTGGTTGTTTTAGGGGAAGATCTTGCTAAAGAAGGCATGAGTGATGCACTTGATTTAATTGTAAGGGACCATGAATTTCGTAAGGATTTCGACGTCATTATGTCTCACGAAGCAACAGCGAAGGAAGTATTAAATGTACTAACACCCATCGAAAAAGTTCCTGCTAATAAAATGTTAAATTCCCTGGATGTCTCTGAAAAGGCTTGGGGCTCCACAATAGCTGTTAATATTGATGAATTAGTCAATACGTTAAGCAATAAGCAGAAAGGGGCATTAATTTCTGCTATTGAAATTCATGGCGATAAGAAATTAGGGGTAGATCAAACAAATGTGCAACGTGTTAAAGCACCTGTGCTATTAGGTTATACAGGTTTAGCAGTCTTTAAAGGAGATAAATATATAGGGCTACTGACTGAAAGTGAAAGCAAAAGTGTTAGTTTTCTTAATGACAAAATTCAAAGTACGATAGAAATCATTGCCTGTCCTAATAAAGGGACCTTGTCTACTGAAATTACCCAATCCACTACAAAGGTGAAAGGGTCATTTAAAAACGGGAAACCGAAAATCGATGTTCATATTAATGTAGAGCAGAATGTTGGAGAGGTCGAATGTGATATCGATCTTACCAAAAATAAATCGATTGATTACGTTAACAAAAAAACAGCCCAGGGAATTGATGAACGCATAGAAAAAACAGTAGAGAAAATTCAACAGCAATATGAAGTAGATGTTTTTGGATTTGGGGATGCCCTACATCGGGCAGATCCTAAGCAGTGGAAAAAAATCAAGGATGATTGGACTTCCATTTTTCCAGATTTAGCAGTGGTAGTTCATGTAAAGGTAACTACCCAAGGTTCAGGTACGATGCAAAATTCATTATTAAACAAGCCAAAGGAGGAATAAATGCAATGGTACTAGCCGTAGCTATCTTGATCATCGCGATAATCATTGCGCTTATTTTTATTCCAAAGCTAAAAAAGCAACAGGATAGAAAAGCCATGATTGTATTCTCCTTTTTGCTTCTTATTGGAACGGCTTTAAATATGGGGATTGCCCTGAAAATCCATATTCCTAGCCCATTAGATTTGATTACCTTTATCTTCACACCAATTAGGGATTACATTGTGTCATTCACAAAATAGAAAGATGGACTGAGAAACGGAGGGTAGCTTGATGGAAAAAGAGATAATTAGTTCAAGACAGTTTACAATCGTTACCTTCCTCTATTCTATCGGTACAGCGATTTTAATTATCCCTTCGAGTATTACTGGTGCCGCTAAGCAAGATGCTTGGATAGCAGCAAGCATTGGTGTTCTCCTTAGTTTACTGGTACTAAAATTATTTTTAACACTGGCCAATCAAACACCATCTCTAAACTTTATCGAGGCTAATGAAAAAATTCTTGGGCGTTTTTTTGGGAAAATCACAGCAATTTGTTTCCTGATTATGACCTTTCTTTCGGCTGGAGAATTACTCTATTTTATAGGTATTTTCATGAAAACGGAAGTAATGCCAGAGACACCGACATTAGCATTTGCCCTACTGTTCAGTATCATTATTATGTATGCCGCTTATTTAGGAATTGAGACCTTTGCCCGTTCGGCAGAAATCCTCTTCCCATTGTTTATCTTTATTTTTATTTTTTTCGTCCTTAGTATTACCCCTCAAATTACATTTGAGAATATTCAGCCTCTACTAGAAGCAACCAAAACATCTATGTTTTATAGTATTGCACGCTTTATGAGTATCTTTTCCTTTCCATTACTTGTATTAATGATGCTCTATCCTACTGGTGTCAATGTACAGCCGTCTGCACAGAAAGGGCTATATATTGGGGCAATCTTTGGTGGAATCGTCTTAGTTACGTTGATTGTCCTATCGATTCTTGTATTAGGTCCTGAAAACACAGCATCAAGGACTTTTCCTAGCTATGCCTTAGCACAAAGAATATCTATAGGAAATTTTTTACAGCGTATAGAGATCATTATGGCATTTATGTGGATTTCGTCTATTTATATTCGTACATTTATGTATTTCTATACGACCGTTGTTGGCCTCGCACAAATTTTAAAGATCAAGGATCATCGCCCACTCATTATACCGATGGGGATAATTGTTATTGGACTTTCTCAAATTGTTCATCCAGATATTGTGCATTCTACTAATTATAATAATGAAATTTGGCCAATCTTTTCCTTTATTTTCACCATTTTATTACCCATACTATTGCTGATTGTGGTAGTTATTCGAAATCGTAAATCCAAAGCTCAAAAAAACGAAACACCTCAGCAGGAAACAGAAAATGACAATCAAAAAGTCTAATTTCTTTTAAAGCTAGAAAAGAAATTAGACTTTTTATTAATTAAATATGATATTCGATTTCATCTACAAAATCCCATTCATATGGTGTTTCTTGGTAAACATAGTAGTTCAACCAGTTAGAGAATAATAGATGCGTATGGGCACGCCATGTATTCATCGGCACTTGTGTCGGATCGTCATTCGGGAAGTAGTTTACAGGAACAGCGATATCTATGCCCTTCGCCACATCGCGACTGTATTCATCGGCTAGCGTTGTCGCATCATACTCTAGATGCCCCGTAATCATAATATTTTTATTATCTTTTGATTGTACAATAAATACCCCTGCATCCTCTGAATAGGATAATAATCGTAGATCTGGATGATTGCGAACCTCGTCAATCGAAACAGATGTATAGCGTGAGTGGGGCGCAGTAAATAAATCACTAAAGCCACGTACCAAATCTACAGTTAAATCTGTAATCACATGGGAATAGACACCTGAGCATTTAGCAGAAAGCTCGACCTTCCCAATGCCATAATGATGATACAATGCAGCCTGTGCCCCCCAACATATATGTAGCACGGATGTCACATTCTTTTTAGACCAATCCATAATTTCTGAAATTTCCTGCCAATAGTTGACCTCTTCAAAAGCCATTTTTTCTACTGGCGCACCAGTTATAATCATACCATCATAGCGGCGGTGTCGAATCTGATTGAACGTTGTGTAAAAAAGCTGCAAATGGGATTTACTCACATTTTTAGACTCGTGTGTGGCTGTATTCAAAAAGGTAATATTCACCTGTAATGGTGTATTCCCCAATAAACGTAATAATTGGAGCTCTGTTTTTTCTTTTTCAGGCATTAAATTTAATATTAATATATTTAATGGACGGATTTGCTGTGTTTTCGCACGATCTTCTTCCATGACGAAGATTTTTTCCTCACGTAAATGTTCTCCAGCTGGTAAATTTTTCGGAATATTAATTGGCATCTTGCTTTCCCCTCTCTATAATCACTCTCTTTTAGCAAACCTTGCTTGCATAGGATGCAACGAAATTAAAAAATCCTCCTCATTCCATACGAGATAGAATGAGAAGGATTTTTTTCACGTCCACTCTTATCTCTCAAAGGAAAAAATCCTTTGCTGGAATTAGCACCTTTCTAACAATTGTTAGAGGTTGCTGAAGCGTCATCGGGCCAAATCCCTCAGCTTCTCTTGATAAGATTATTTAATTATCTTGAATTGTAACACGAACTAGTTAGAATATCAATAATTCATAGAATATTTTGTGATTCATGTGCATGTTCCTTGCTCAATTGATGTACACTAAGCTTGCTATATGTGGTGTTTCTGCATTTAAAATTTATGGTAAACATGCCGTAATTATGTTACCATATACTTTTAGTAAGAGAGAGGAACGTGAATAGTTTGATTAAAATTGAATTTCCAAAACCAGATCTAGTAATCCGTCAACGTGAACAAGATTTAAAACCAGGTGATGTGCCAATCACACCTTACTTCGGTTTTATTGACTTCCATAAAATCACACGTGATAAAGGCGGCATTTTCTTATTCTATAATGACAAGAATGAGCTATTATTTGTTGGGAAAGCACGTAAAATTCGTCAACGTATTAAAAAACATTTCGAGGATAATGTATCTCCGATGAAAAACCATCGTGATGAAGTGTTCAAAATTGAAGTCTATGAAGTAGAAGATCCAATGGAACGTGAAATTTACGAAACATACGCGATTAATACTTTCCGCTCTAAATATAACGTAGACAAAGTCTTTTATTAGACATCTCATAAAGAAACCGAAATCTCATCTAAAGATTTCGGTTTCTTTTATCACATAATGGTCATACGATCAATGGGCGTACTCTGACCGTTTATTCGCAAATCAATGGTATCAAGCTCAGGATTCTTGACGGTGATTTGAAAAACATAGGGCTGAGCCTCTTTCTTTTGCTCGCTGCCTTCTTCTAACTGGATGATAAGCCTATTTCCCTCAGCTGTAATACTTGCCAATACATTCCCTTTTGAATAATAAACAAGATAATATGGAGCATCATTTTCATGTAATAGTTGTATTCTGTCATTAGAAACAATATTTTTTTGGACATTATCTGGGACAACCGTTAGCTCATGAATCGTTGGTGGATTGGTTGGTGGTGTAGCATTACAGGCTCCTAGCATGAGTAAGCTCATTAAACCTAGCAACACGAATTTTTTCAAGTTACTCCCCTTCCCTTATAAGACTATTCTAAGAAAAAAGCTTTCCGCTCCTTAGCAATCCAGTCTTCTAACTCCTGATCATCCCGTTTTACTAACCGATTAATGAGTACATCATGCCATATATAATCCTCTAACAAATAAATGTGAACGGAATCATTGGTGATAAAGGCCGTCTCTTGGGTAGATGGAGAATGACCATAAATCATTTCCTGACCATCTACCGATAAGATAAACCAATGCGGTGTCGACGCTTTTTTTGTATAATGTGTGGCTCTATGCTGGTCAATTGAGGCTAGATGCTCTCCTACATATAACGTAATGCCATGAACAGGAACATGCAGCGCCACCTCTTGCAAATCTTCACGTAAGACCTCATACATATCTTCCCACATCGACAGCATCACTTTTTTCTTCGCCTTCTTTAGAAGTGACTGACAATAATTGATAATAGATTCCCTGCCCTTCAGCATGACCACTTTAGGCTCAGCTTCCTGCACTTTTTCCTCTAATTTCTCTAGCTTCCCGCTTATAGACGTAAAATTCGACTCCCAGCGCTGTTGCATTTGCTGTAAGAACACAGACACAGGCATTGCCGAATAGGTCGTTTGTTCTGCGGTCTCTTCTTTTAACACGATGCCCTTTTCTACAAGGATATTTAAAATATCATACACTCTTGCACGTGGTATGCCAGAATTTTTACTAACCTGATAGGCACTGACATGACTTTGCTGAACAAGTGCCGTATAGGCCTTCGCTTCATATTCTGTAAAACCCATTTCTTTCAGCTGGGTGATTAATTCCTCCATGTAATCCCTCCATTATCTTTATTATAGGCTACCTTTGTGAAGATTTGCCAATGAAAAAATGGGGTTTACAGCGTAAATAAAATTAGTTACTATTTCAGTAGTAACTAATTCTAAAGAGGTGTCATATGTTGTTTGAAATCGATTTACATATTCTCATACTATTAATTTCATTTGGATTTCTGGCGGCTTTTGTTGACTCAGTAGTGGGAGGGGGCGGTTTAATTTCACTACCAGCCTTACTATTTGTAGGGCTTAATCCAGCCGCTGCTGTTGCCACAAATAAACTAGCAGGAGCTATGGGCTCGCTCACTTCCTCTATTTCTTTCTATCGTTCTGGCCAGCTGGACATTCGCTCTGTCCTCAAATATTTTCCGCTAGCATTTATCGGATCATTATGTGGTGCATGGACTGTACATCTAATCAATCCAGCATTACTAAAGCCATTGATGCTTGTTATGCTGGCGGCTGTTGGGATATATACGATCTTTAAAAAGGATTGGGGTGCCGTCGCTACCGTAAAAAATCTATCTAAAAAACATTTGTTTTTATTTATGCTGCTATTATTTGCTATTGGTTTTTATGATGGATTTCTTGGTCCTGGGACAGGGTCCTTTTTAATCTTTAGCTTCTTACTGGTAGGCTTTGATTTTTTAAAGGCGGCTGGTAATGCGAAGTTTTTAAATTTGGCGAGTAATGTGGCTGGTGTTTGTATGTTTGCTTACTTAGGTCAAATTCATTATGTTTATGGTCTAGTCATGGGCATTGCGCAAATTGGTGGGGCTATGCTTGGCTCACGCATGGCAATCAAAAAAGGAAGTGGCTTTGTCCGCACGCTATTTATTGTCGTTACAATGACATTACTTGCGAAAAATGCCTATGATTTTATGATGCATTAAAAGAAACGCCACAGAATTTGAAATCTGTGGCGTTTTGGCGTTAAATCATAAGCTTTTCGTTTTTAAATTTATGACTAGTGGACAAACTGACAAGCACAAAAATAAAGAAGGATGCGACAATTGGTATCGTGACTGTATGCATACCAAAGACAGAAGGATAAAACCGATCAATCATAATGTACAACAACATGCCTGTAATCATCGACGCAATCGCTCCGTATTTATTGGCTTTTTTCCAATACAATCCTAAAACGACTGTCCAAATAAAGACAGCCTCTAGTCCACCAAAGGCAAATAAGTTCAACCACACTAATAAATCAGGTGGATTGAGTGCAAAGATGACAACCGCTAGGCCTATGACTGTTGTTACAATAAAGCTTGCACGCTTAATCTCTGCATCACTAGCTTTCGGCTTCATATAATTTAAATAGATGTCTTTGACAACTGTAGAGCTGACAAGCATTAGTAAAGCATTAACCGTAGACATTGTCGCAGCCATTGGTGCAGCTAAAACGATTCCTGCTAAAAATGGCGGTAATACCTTCAATGTCAGGAGCGGCATGACTTTATCACCAATTTCAATGCCAGGTATGACAGGTCGGGCTAACACACCAATTAAATGCATGCCAAACATGATTGTCCCTATGGCAATCGTGCCAATAAGAATCGCTTGATGCATACTTTTGGAATCCTTATAGCTCATCGCACGGACCGCAATTTGCGGAAGTCCTACAACCCCTACACCGATGAGAATCCAAAATGTCGAGACATACAAAGGTGTTAAATCTCCTTGTGCGCCAAATGGTGACACAAAGTCAGGATTTTCAGCAACCAGTGAGGCCATTATATTGTCGATGCCTCCACCTGCCACAATCGTGCCGATTAATAAAATAATTGTACCAATCACCATAATGGAACCTTGGACCGTATCTGTTAGCGCAACCGCACGGAAACCTCCAATAATCACATATACTAACACGGAAATCGCAAAAATAAACAATGCTGCAGTGTAGCTTAAGCCAGTTAACGACTCAATTAAGCGTGCACCCCCAACCCATTGAGCCATCATAGCCGAAAATAAGAAAACAATGATGCTAATGGCTGATAAAATAACAATGACATGGCTTTTGTAGCGTTCGCGTAAAAAGTCGATTAACGTAATGGCCTGGTAACGACGAGCAATAATGGCGAATTTTTTCCCTAAAATCATGAGCACAAAATAACCTGCTGGTAGCTGAGCCATTGCCAGTAATACCCACCCAAGTCCTTTTGTATAGGCTACACCCGGTCCTCCGATAAAACTACTCGCACTGCCATATGTAGCAATCATCGTCATCGCAAGGATAAAACCACCCATTTCACGACCACCTAGGAAATACTCCTGTAGGAATGAATTAGAGGAGCGTACATGCTTATTGGCCCAAATACCGATTCCAAATATAATAATTAAAAATAATAGCAATGGAAATACAACTTGCCAATGCATTAGCGATCCACCTCCTCATCATCAAATGGTACCTCTTTGAAAAAGAGTTTCATCACAATCCAGATAAGAAGGATCATAAAGCCTGTCCCAGCGATACAGCTATAGAAAAACCAGGCAGGAAAACCAAATACATACGTATAATTTCTTGGATCTCCTGAACCTAATCCATAGGCAAAGCCAAACCAAATTGCAAAGTTGACAAGGACGAGTCCAATTCCGATAAGCGCCTCTCGATGCGCTATTTTAAAGCGTTGATCTTTCACATGTAATCCCCCTAACCTACTCTATTTTACTGATATGTCGGTCTGATGGGAAGAGATGTGAATAAATAAGGATAAGTTATATAGAAATGATTTTGTTATACTAAGTAAAATGTAAGGAGAAAAAAGTTGGCTGATTCTGACGTTTTTCACACAAACCTAACATTCCCTCACAATTATGTAGACATCTAAAACAAACTGCTAATGGAAATATGTAAAAACCTTCGTCCATCTAGTTAGACGAAGGTTAGTTAGTTTATAACGGTCGCTTTGCCCAAGGTTGTAGCGTCCCGACGATATGAATAGGTTGATCCTGTTGAATAGCAACAACGACACCTTGCGATATTTCCTCATGTGTCAGCCATCTCGCATGACCTTCTTCCATCATAAAACCTAGCTGGATTTGTCTGTATTGCGAACGAGAATGGAGCTTCAATTTCTCTTGGACTTCACTTAAATTCGCCTTACTCCTCAACACATGAAACAGTTTCCATTCCCCGTTATTCTCTATTGAAATTACATTGGAGATGTTCTCTAATGTAGTGTCCGCATAGGAATGAATCCAAGCAACGACCAATTCAAATGGCCCCATTATGCGCGAGCGTTTCTTCTAGCTCCTCTTTTAATAAGGCTATATCACAATAATCAACTAAAATCGGCGTTAGAAGGGCGGGTTTGGTTGTTCTATTTCGCAAATCTTCCATTCGATGGGCACTACGTCCAATTACTGAGACATGGTAGCCATTATTCACTAACCATAGGGAGGTGTCTGCCAACATCCCTGTTCCACCAATAACTAATGCGTGGGCCATTTATGTGTCCCTCTCTTATTTCGGAATTAGAAAGACGAGCGTTTCTTCCTTCTCATCATACTTAACAGATAGATGAGTCAACAAGCCTATACAATGCCTTTTTATCGATTTTACCAACGCTTGTTTTCGGTAGTTCGTCTAAGAAAATCATTTGTTTTGGAATCTTATAACGACCTAATTGTTGATGACATAGCTCATTAAGATCATCTAATAGAGAGGCTACCTGGTGGGGACAAACAATAAAAGCTGTCACGATCTCACCCCAATAGTCATCACCTACACCAATCACGGCCACCTCCCGCACATCTGGATGCCGTAGTAGACATTGTTCTACTTCCTGAGGATAGATATTTTCACCACCTGAAATAATCATTTCTTTTCTACGCCCAACAATATAAAAATCGCCATCCGCATCCATCATCGCTAAATCCCCTGTTTTCAACCAGCCATCTTGCAGGATATTGGCAGTTTCTTGCTTGTTATTCCAGTAAAAGCGAAACATATGCTTCCCTCTTACCAATAGCTCTCCTACTTCTCCAGGTGCACAACTTTTTCCTATATGATTGATGATTTTAGCTTCATTGAATTGCATACTTTTCCCGACAGCCCCCTTTTTTGCATAGGCACGCTCTCGGTCAATATAAAAATTATTGGGTCCTGCTTCTGTTAAACCATATCCCTCTTTAAAAAATAATCCCTTATTATAAAAAGCATCGTAAATAGGATGAGGGCACGGGGCACCGCCAGATAAAAATACCTTCATGGAAGGAAATTGATTTTCCTGAAAATACTTCGTAGCAATCATTGCTTGATACATAGTTGGCACAAAAAGAGAAATTGTCGTTTGATATTGGTTCGTTGCTTGTAGTGCCTCTTCTGCATCAAATTTATCGCCAATAACGACGGTTCCTCCCGCCATAAGTAAGGGAATGCATAAAGCATTTAAGCCACCAGTATGAAACATCGGCATATAATTTAATGTCCGATCTTGAGCATGTAAACCCCAGCTAATAATAGTATTCATGGCATTCCAATTGACCGACTGAAAGGATAACACTACCCCCTTTGGCTGACCCGTCGTGCCTCCTGTATAAATCATTAACCATGGATCATCCACATCCACGTCTTGCCTACTTGGTTGTATCTCCTTCTCATGCTGGCTAGCATGAAGTGAAAACATTTTTTCTAAAACTAAGGGACAATGACTATCCTCTTCGTATAATAGGATAGCAGGAGTTGCATCCTCCAAAATTTGTATTAGCTCCTCCTTGCTTAAGCGCCAATTTAAAGGTACATAAATGAGCCCACGTAGCCCACAGGCAAATAAAACAGCAAACAATTGGATATGATTTTTCGCAAAAACAGCGACTCTACTTCCCTTTTGTAGCTGCTGCCGTTCGAAAAATTGACTCCATTTGCCGATTTCCTCAGATAATTGCTGGTAGGTCCATTGTTCCTTTGATGTTAAATTAATCAAGGCGATGTGGTGAGGTGTTAAAGCTGCACGTTTTAAAATCCATTCTTGCTCAACAAACATCTTGACTACCCCCTATCACATCATAATTGCGCCATCCACATGCAGAGTATGCCCATGAACATAGGAGGCCTCATCAGATGCTAAAAATAAATAGGCATTGGCAATATCACGTGGTGTCCCTAGGCGTTGTAGGGGGACGATTGATCGCATTTGAGCCAAAATATTTTCAGGCATTTTTTTGACCATATCTGTTTCTGTAAAGCCAGGTGCCACTGCATTAACATTAATGCCCTTACGCCCTAATTCCTTCGCCCATGTTTTTGTCATACCTACAATCGCTGCTTTTGTCGCTGCATAATTGGTTTGACCAACATTGCCATATACTCCACTAACTGAGGATGTATTTATAATTTTGCCTCCACCTGCTGCCACCATATAGGGAATGACCTCCTGTGTACAATGGAAGACACCTGTCAAATTAACATCTAGTACCTGCTGAAATTGATCCTCCGTCATTTTTGTCAGCATCGCGTCTCTTGTAATCCCCGCATTATTCACTAAAATATCAATCCGTCCTGCCTGTTCGATCACTGCCGTCACCAGCTGATTAACGCTCTCTCTACTTGCAACATCTACTTGTATAAATACAGCATTTTCGCCTAGTTGTTGTGCTGCTAGAATGCCTGCTTTATCGTCATAATCGGCGATAAACACCCATGCCCCCTCCTCGATAAAACGCTCAGCAGCCGCATAGCCAATACCATTTGCAGCGCCTGTAATGATAGCCACTTTATTGTTCAAACGCATACTGTCTTCCTCCAATTTCTAAAAAGGCTTCAATTTCAGCTGTCAATTGTGCTAAATCATCGATTAACGGTGAATGCCCACAGTCTTTTAGACCTACAAACTGTGCTGTTTTGCCTAAATCCTGTAATAACTCTGTATTCATTTCCTCTGTAATCACCAAATCACGATCCCCTCGTAGCACTAAAATTGGGATATGAAGCAACAAGGCCTCCCGAGAGCCTTTTGCCACCTCATTGTCAACAGCGCTTATGTTAAATGTATTGAGTGCATGATATACTTCTGCTAAATTGCGCTGTGTAAGCATATCCTCTACATATTCTTGATATTTCCCTTCGTTTGGTCGATGATGCGTATAAATTAATGCATTCCATATAGACTGTAAGCCATCCACATTTTTTGCATCGTAGAAGCCTTGAATAAGCTTTGTTTTGGATGTATCCACCAATACCTCCTCATAATGATAGGCTCGCTTAAAGGAGGCTGGATTGCCTGTTCCTAAATCCGTGTAAAATGGATAGCCACGTGTAGAAGCAGACGCAAGTAAAATCAGTCGTTGACAGTATCCTGGATAATTTGCTGCAAACTGCATACAGACAGCTCCACCTGTTGACCAACCAATCATATCAAAGCTTTGCAGTTGTAGGGCATCCACAAATAGCTTGACATCATCACTAAAATCTTTAATAGCAGTGATTGGCTTAAGATAGGATGATTCACCAAAACCACGTAAATCTATCGCATAAATAGTATATTTGTCGTCTAAAGCATTCATCAGAATATCCCAGTGCTTAGAAGATGTCATATTGCCATGTACCAACACTAAAGGATGACCTCCACCTGATCGCTTGCGATAGGCCATTGTCTCTCCATTTGCTAGTTGAATCGTTTTTACCATGCCATTTCCCCCTCATCCCCAACGTATTGTGATAGCGCCCCATACATAGCCAATGCCAGCACTAACAAGCGTCACAATATCGCCTGCTTGAATTTGATTTTGCTCCTGTGCTAGCTGTAGGGACAAAATTTGATCAATCTGACCAATATGTCCATAGTCTTGCAAATAATTAGACTGCTTCTGTTGTAAGCCAAGCTCCGTTAAAATATAATCATGTGCAGATCTTTTCATATGCAACATCGCTAAATAATTTAGCTGATCGTCACTGTATCCACTTTTCGCTAAAGAACTGCGAATGACCTTCAAAAAATTGCTTAAAGATTTTTGTTCTAGCCGCTCCTTCATCCCAATGGGATCCAAAACGTCAAGCTTATATAAATTTTCGGTTAAATGGGTTGGGGTTAAAGGATTTTTCGTTCCCCCAACTGGCACGACTACATCCTCTGAGAAAGAACCATCCGTTATAATATCTGTCTCTAATAGCAGATTTTTTTCATAGTTCTTTTGTAATAACATGGCGCCTCCCCCAGCCGCTAAATTGTACATAAAGCGCGTTCGTGGATTGCTGTAATCGATAAAATCAACATTGCGATAACCACCTGCTAACAGAATGGTTCGTATCGTGTCATCTGAGGCCATTAGGCTTTTTGCCACTTTCAACGCCATGATTGTAGTGCCGCAGCGTAATTGCACATCAAATGCCCATGCATTAACAGCACCAAGCTCCTCCTGCATTTTAATGGAGGCTGTCCAGAGTGGATATTCCTTATGTTCCTCCCCCATATAGATGATAACATCAATATCCTTAGGGTCTATATTTGCTTTTTGAATCGCTTCCTGTGCTGCCCAGATACCCATTTGCACTGTATGATCAGACTTATCAGGAATTGGCTTTTCATGAATGCCCATTTTTTGACGGATAATGTCCTCAGGAATATTGGAAACAGCCGCAATTTCCTGCGATGTCATCTTCTGTTGGGGTAGATAAATACCCGTACTTACAATACCGACTGTCATTCAAATCGCTCCTTTTCCTGAGGCAGGGGACCTGTCGTTTTTCGTTGCTTTAGCCTTCCTCGCCACTTCCAAAAGAGCAATCTTAGTGAGCCAATAATACCCTTTGGGAAGAAGATAACGGCTAAAATATAGAGAATCCCGAAGAAGATAATCCAACGTTCAAAAATAGGATAATCTCTTGCAAGCCCTGACAGTGCATGTTGCGCATATTCAATCACTGCCGAGCCTAATAGCGGCCCCACTAAAGTACCAACCCCACCGATAATCGTCATTAACAATGCATCCAGCGTAATATCCATGGCCATGACACTCGTGTTAACGAAGCGCAATGACACTGCATATAAGGAGCCTGCAAAACTTGCTACAATGCCTGCCACAACTGAGGCAATGACTTTATAGTGCAACGTGTTAAAGCCTAAAGATTTCGTCCGTTGTTCATTTTCACGGACGGCAATTAAAATACGACCTGTTGGTGAATTAACAAAGCGGTAGAGCGCCAAAAAGATGACAACCAAGCTTGCTAGCACAAAGAAATAGAAGGTCATTCGATCTCTAAATAGATCAGGTGCTCTGAATGTAAAGCCATCATTGCCATACGTAACAGAGCGCCACTTTTCAGCTAAGACTAAAAATAACCCCGAAAAAGCTAGCGTCAGCATCGCAAAAAAATGACTTTTTAAGCGTAAGGTTAATAAACCTACTAAAAAGCTAATGAAGCCTGCTAGTATCATGCCTATCACGATAGACAGTACAAAAATCAAGAGTGTGTGATCCATCTGCTTAAGCATGACTGCTGTTGTGTAGGCACCAATACCGAAGAACATGGCGTGCCCAAAGGAGACGATGCCTGTATAGCCTAGTAAAATATCATAGCTCATTGCCAATATCCCAAAAATAAAGATTTGTGTGAGTAAAATAAGTAGTGTCCTTGAATCATTGACAAAAGGAAGGATAATAAAAATGACAAGTAACAGGAAAAAAGCGAAAGCGCGTAAGGATATTTTGTGGTTCATGATGTTCGCTCCTTTCGCATCGCAAACAGCCCCTGAGGACGGAAAATTAAAACGATTGCCATTAAAATCATATTGACCGCTAGTGACAGCACAGGGACATAATAAGCCATAAAGCTACCTGCTAGCCCCACTAAAATCGCTGCAAGTAAGGAGCCGGAAAAACTACCCATACCGCCAATTACCACAACAATAAAGCCTAAAATGGCATACTCCATGCCCATTTCTGCATAAATCACACCTGAATAGGGAGCCATCAACATCCCACTAAGTGCCGCCAGAGCAGCGCCCACCATAAAGATATATAAAAATACACGCTTAATATGAATACCGAGAGCCTGCGCCATTTCCTTATCCTGCACACCAGCCCGAACGATCAAGCCAATCTTCGTGCGCTTCAGCATATATTGGAAAATACCAAAAATCACAAACCCTATGACAATAATAAATAAACGATATTTAATGATGATCACATCACCAATTTCCCAGCTTCCTGCTAAATAACTTGGTGTTTTTACTGCCACCCCATTTGGACCAAAAACCACCTTAATAAGCTCCTGCAAAACGAGCATCAACCCTAAGGTAATTAAAATTTGCTGAATATGATTGCCGTAAACAGGCGTAATAATGAATTTCTCTGTCAGCAGTCCAAGCAACGCTCCAGTCACAATCGCGCCTATAATCCCAACGATAAAACTTTCTGTCAACATATAGGTAAAGATGCCCGCATAGGCCCCCCAAACAAATAACCCACCATGCGCAAAATTCAATACATCCATTAAACCGAAAATTAATGTCAAACCAGCTGCTAGCAAAAAAATTAACATCCCAGTGGCCAAACCATTAATGATTAAATTGACCAATAGCTCCAATGTTAGTCACCCCCCTCTATCCAATACCAAGATACTTGCGTTTTAGCTCTTCATCATAAATCAAATCCTGCATATTGCCCGAATTTACTGTTCTCCCATCATCAATTAATGAATAGGTATCACCAATTCGACTAGCCATGATAAAGTTTTGCTCCACTAGAACAATGGACGTTTTCTTTTTCATTTCCACAATCGCTTCCATCACTTTTTCCACAACTATCGGAGCAAGTCCCTTGGAAGGCTCATCTATCAGTATTAATTGGCTATCATTGATAAAGGCTCTTGCCATGGACAGCATTTGCTTTTGACCACCCGATAAATGCCCACCAGCCTTTTTCCAAAACTTCTTTAAGTCAGGAAACAGCTCTAGCACATATTGCTGTCGCTCTAATGTGGCTGAATCCTCCTTGCGCATCGCTACCTTCATGTTTTCCTCTACCGTTAAATCTGCAAAAATCCCTTGATTTTCAGGTACATAGCCGATTCCTAATTTAGCCACCTTATAGGTAGGGCTTTTTTTTATCGATTGGGAGCGAAAGGCAATGTCACCCTTTGTTGCAGGCGTTAAACCCATTATCGTTTTTAGGGTGGTCGTTTTCCCTGCGCCATTGCGTCCGAGCAGTACAGTAACCTGCCCCTCCTTCGCTTCAAAATTAACGCCCTGCAAAATATGATATTGACCAATATGCGTGTGAACCTCATTTAATGTCAGTAAGGTGGTCATCGTACAGCCCTCCTAAATATGCATGTTGCACAGTATCATTATTCATAATTTCCTCTGGTGAACCATCTGCTAATAGCTGACCATTGAACAACACCATAATAGAATCCGATAAATCCAAAATCATATCCATTTTGTGTTCAATGAGCAAAATGGTTTTATCCCCCTGCTGTTTTATGCTTCGAATAATTTCTAAAATCGTAGGTACTTCCTCTAATGACATCCCTGCAGTTGGTTCATCGAGCAGTAGAATTTCTGTATCTAACGCGAGTAGCATGGCAATCTCAAGCTTTCTTTTCTCTCCATGGGATAGCATTGTTGCCTGGGCATCTCGTTTATTGTCGAGTAGCACAAGTGCCAATAACTCCTCCGCTTTGTCCGTAATTGCCTGATAGCTTTTGTAATGGCGGAATAGCTGATAACGAATTCTCTCCTTGGATTGGACGGCTAAACGAACATTTTCGAGAACTGTTAAGTTTGGAAATACATTGGTAATTTGAAAAGATCGTCCCAATCCCATTCGAGTTCTTTCGATGGCTGACTTTTGGGCTAGTGATTGCCCTTTAAAATACACATCACCCGCAGTTGGCTTTAGCTCACCACTAATCAAATTAAAGAAGGTTGTTTTCCCAGCACCATTCGGCCCAATAATGGACTTTAAATGCTTCTCAGGCATTTGAAAATTAACGCTATCCACAGCCGTATGTCCCCCAAAACGAATTGTTAAATTATCTGTATATAATATAGGCTCCATTCTCTACTCCCTTCCTTCTCACGTTTATGTAGAGAGACAGCCATGCTGCCTCTCAATTCTTTAATTCATAACGGGAGGTGCTGTTTCTTCAGGACTTAGCTCCCGAATAAGTACTGGTACTGGATAATCCACACCATCTCGTTGCTCTAAGCGAATCGAATACATGGATTGTAGAGCTTGGTGATCCTCTTCACGGAATGTCATCGTCCCTTTTGGTGTTTCAAAGGACATACCTTCCATAACGTCGATTAACTTGTTGGCGTCTGCATCCCCATCCGATTGTTTTAATGCCTCCACAATAGCAATTGCCGCAGACATGCCGCCAGGAGTAAATAAGTCGGGCACTTCATTGAAACGTTTTTGATGTTCATCTACTAACCATTGATTGACATCATTTTGAGGAAGTGTATGATAATACACCGAGAAGCCTTCCATCCCAACCAATGGGTTCATAAATTGAAGCGCAATAATATCCGGCGCACCCGTCGAAATTTTAATGCCCTTTTCTTGAATTTTAAGATCTGCAATTTGATTCCATGGTGAATTTGCCCCTGCCCAGACCACAAACAAATAGTCTGGCTTCGCATCAATCACCTTTTGCAAATTGGAAGTAAAGTCTGTTGCAGCAGGATCTGCATACTCCTCTAGTACAATTTCAGCCCCTAATTCCTCCGCTGCTGTTTTAAAGGCATTCACACCATCCCAGCCAAACGAATAATCTGGCGCAAATGTAGCGATCTTCACACCTTTACCTGCAATAGCCGCTGCCGCTGCATAGGCATCCTGTGATGAATTACGACCTGTACGGAAAATATACTCATTGAACTCTGAACCTGTAATACTGTCAGCCACCGCAGGCTCTACCACCATAATTTTTTCATACTCCTCGGCAAGCGGTAGAACAGCGAGCGTATCACCCGAGCTTGAAGAGCCGACTAAAAAATCAACCTGATCATCTTCTAAAAGCTTTGTCGCTTTTTGCACAGCCACCTCTGGCTTTGTCTCTGTATCCTCATATACAATTTCTATTTTCTTACCATTGACCTCCATCGTGCCGCCTGTTGCATACTCAATGCCTAAATCAAATCCTCGCTGTGTCTGCTTCCCATATGACTCAAGTGCCCCAGTTAACGATGCAAGCACACCAATCTTAATTGTGCCACCTTCCGCAGTGACCGCCTTCGTCTCCCCATCAGAAGAATCCGCTTCCGTTGCACCGTCTTTCGTTTTTCCATTACAAGCCACCAACAACACAGCCAACATCACTAAAAGAAACCAATACCACTGCTTCCTCATCCAATATCCCCCTTCAAAATAAGCTACCTAGAAAGCGCTTTCTTGCTATGACAACACTATATAAAAGTTCAGTTACAAATTAGTTACAAGCTAGATGGCTCAAATATGAGCCACCTAGCTCTGTCCCGAAAGTGTAGTGAACGTAACGACAGGGACAAAAGATTTTAAGATTATGCCATTTCGTGCAGAGCTTTTTCTGTCCCGAAAGTGTAGCGAAGCGTAACGACAGGGACAAACATAGTTCTATTCCGAAAATGCAGCGAACCAGAATGGCAACTAAACAACATTTCTTAAAACAAAAAGCAAGAATGTTTAGAAATCAACATTCTTGCTTTTTAGAGTTCACATTTATTTCTTATAATTTGTTTCTCATTATTGCAGTGATACATTGGATTCTTATTGCTTTTTTCCTTCTGCCTAGTTTTATACCGTAAAGATGACTTTTAATCGTACGTTTCATGATAACCATTCTTGTTTCAACATACTATACAATAATGAATCTCGCCAAACGCCATCTTTCATTAACATGTTTTCACGTAATACTCCTTCTTTTGACATTCCTATTTTTTCTAACACTTTAGATGATCCAATATTTCGAGGGTCGCAAGTTGCATAAATACGATGGAGCTTTAATGTTTCAAAGCCAAAAGTGACCAATAATTTAGCACTCTGCGTTGCTACTCCCTTACCCCAATAGTCTGGATTTACAATATAGCCAATTTCCCCAACTTTATTTGTAAAATCCTTAATCATCATTTCTACTGCACCTATTACCGTTTCTTGATGAATAATAGCAAAAACATATCGTTCCCTTGGTGTTTGTGTGGCTTCATCGAGAGCATCCTGAATGAATTCTTTTGTATCCTCTTCTGAATTCGGTCCCCATGTTTGATACCTACTAACAACCTCCTGGGAGGCATATTTATGCACATCAACCCAGTCTTGCTGCCTAAATTCTCTTAAAAGTAATTTATCATTTGCAAGTATCACTTTAATCCATCTCTCCCTCTACACGACTCAGCCATTCACTCATCAGCTCAGTAAACAATCCAGGTTGCTCGATCTGCAAATTGTGGCCAGCTCTATCTAAAATGGCGAAGCTTGCTCTGGGAAACTTCTCTAGAAGTGAAAACGCGTCCTTATAGCCAACCACAGAATCTTGTTTACCAAGCAAAAAGAGACTTGGCTTATCAAAGGACTTTTCGTCAACGGTAAAGGAAAATCCGTAGCTTTGCTGAATTTTTTCTAAAAATGCCTGATCTGCTAGATTACACCCTGCCAACACCTCGGTTGAATAGCGCTCCCAATTATAGGCATCTAAGACAACTTGATTAGACATAAAATCATCTTGCTCCTGCTGACTTAATGTTGATAAAAAAGCAGTATCTGCTTGTACAATACAATGCGGTGGCACCGTACGTTGTTCTTTTTCAGGAATGATGAGAGGACAAATAAAGGCCGTACCTAAAAGTTGATCCACTGATTTCCTCATAATACCGCGCGCTAAATAGCCACCATAAGATTCACCAACCAACAGGTACGATTCTTGCTGAATGATTGTGTGTACAAATTCGATAATTGCTTCTAGCATTTCATCCGAGTTCTGAATCGATGTATAGTCTGTTGTCTTCCCCATTCCTGGAAGATCCACATAAATACGTTTCCACCCTTCACTTTCTTTAAATACAGGCTCCATACAGCCCTTCATCAAACGATGATCAGGAGAAAAACCATGTAGCATGATGATAGGTATCCCTGTTCCAATTATTTCGTAGTATATATTCGCTTTTTTCGTCTGACAAAATGGCATTGTTGTTCCTCCAAATAGGTTACATTTTTTAGTTTATATAGACTACGCCACTGTTGGAGCGAGTTAACATGGTTTATGAGCATGTTGCCCATTTTGACGCTACTTAGGAGCGGTTTTTCTCTTAGTTGGAGCGCTTTCACTCTTCTTAGGATCAGCCCTACCCTCAGTTGGAGCGCTTTGACGCTACTTAGGAGCGCCTCCATCCTTAGTTACAGCCCTTTCACTTCACTTTTGAGCGACTCTTCCCTCTGTTGGAGCGCTTTGTCTCCTCTTAGGAGCGGGCCTCCCCCTCAATAGGAGCACTTTCATATTACTTAGGAACGGTTCAATACACTTCGCTTAGCCTAAACAACACTGGCTAACCCATTATCAAGTCATAAACTGACATGGTGGATTCCATTGGGGTTGTGTTAAGCTCCTGTTGTAATTGCTGGACACATTTTTCATACCATTTTAAGGCAAGAGAGCGATTTTGGAGCTGGTAGTGGCTGTACATGAGCAGGCGATACGCTTCCTCCCAAAGTGCATCCTCGCGTAGCATCTTTTCTGCGAAAAAAATGGCTTTTTTATATTGCTGTTGCCTTGTTGCATTTTGTGCCAATCGTTCCAAAACTTCGATATATAAAAATTGTAGCTTTTCACGGTCCTGCGTTAGCCAGTCGATTTGCTTTTTTTCCGCATAGAGCACATCCGTATAGCTTGCTTCTGCTAATAAGAGCCACTCATTGGACAGCTGTGGATCAAATTCGTTCATTCCTAAGCTGTAATAATAGTGAAAGCGTTCAACATCAATTTGGAGAAAAGCAATATTTTGTAACTGATACATATTATTTTTCCGCTGAATGAAAAAGCCCTCTTGTCTTGCATGGCGTTGTGGCTCTAACACTTTGAGTAACGTATTTAAGACCACCTTAAAATCTCGATCCAAGGACTCGACACTACGCTCGGGCCATAATGCCTGTGCTATTTCTTCCTTTGGTGTAAAGCGATGGCGATGGCAGTAGAGGTAAACGAATAATTCCTTCGATTTATCACGTTGCCATTCTTTGTCTTCCAGCTTTCGTTGTGTACGAATTAAATGTAAACTTCCAAAAAGATTCATCTGTACTTCATCATGCGGATAACTAATACTATCCTCGACCTGAAAATGACTTTGCAATGATAAGATAGCTGGATGCTCCATCTGACATATTTGACTAAATTGCAATAGCTCGTAAAAAACCATTCGATTGCTTGGACCAAGTATCGTTGGTCTTTGTAAGAAGTATTCATAGCCATTTGAAACACATAGTTGTGCAAACTGTTGAAAATACTGTTGAAACGGCTTCTTATTACACTCTTTCAGGGCAATCATTGATTGATAAAATAACACATGCATCAAGCCATTGCGATCACCGCACTCCTGAAATAGTTGCTGTGTCTTCTTTAATAATTGCTTCGCTCTCCCCATTTCTTGCTCAGTAAGGATGATTTTTACTTCTGCTAAAAGAATAAGCGCAGTCATCCAAGCATCTTGAACTTGCTCGGTTTCCTGTAAGCCCAGTGCTAAGTATTTCTTCGCCGCTACCATATCTCCTAACGAATGTTTGACAATGGCTAACCCCATATATGGCTCAGCCTTCACACGAGAAATATTAATGGCATTCATGAGGGTCAATGCTTTTTCATAGGCTTGACATGCCCCCTGATGATCTGGATAATCCATTAACAGCAGTGCATGAGCCTTTCTGATATACCCAACCGCCTCTATGAAAATAGACTTCTCCTTTATTCCTCTTCGAATTCCATGTTGGGCAGCATACCAGGCTTCTTTGCCCTGACCTAACAATGCATAAACGAAAGCTGCCAGCAGTTCACTTTCGCGATGGGTTGCAACAAGCTGAGGCGGTAATTCAAGTCGCTGCGCTAATAACTCCTTGGCTTCCTGTAGTTGTCCTGTTCGTAGTAAAACACGCACATCGACATTCGCTCGTTGTATGACATTCTCTGGCAATGCAACGTCCTCCATAAAGAGCTGTGCACCCTTGGCCTTCCCTAGATTCACTAAATTTTCAGCGTATTGCCGTTGAAGTTCTAGTAGTTCCTCTTTGCGCAATGGTGTATGTTTCGCAAGCTCTAATGCTTTCTCAAGATATGGCTCTGCTAAAGCTGGTTGAATAGTGTCTAAGTAAATATGGGCTATCCCAGCTTGAGACTTTGTCATAAATAGGTGATCACGCTGCTGCTGTGCGATGATTGCACATTTTTCATAGGATTGTTTTGCTTTTTCATAATAAGCTCGGTAGCGATGACATTCGCCCTCAAAATAATATAATTTATAAAATTTATCTTTTTCCTGTGCACTAAATCGATTGATTTTTTCGAGCAACCATTCAAATTGACCAGCATGTACGATTGATTCTGCATGAAGCTGTAGTAGCTCTCCACAAAAATGATGATCATTCGTTTTAAAGGCATGATACAGGACAGCTTGAATATTTTGAAGTTCTCCATAATACAAAGCTGCTTGTTTATGAAGATCCGCATGTAGAGTTGGAAACTGTCGCCATTTCATTTCTAAAAATCGACTAAACAATGCATGAAAACGATATAAGCCATCTGTTGTCACAGGTTGAATAAATAAATGACGCTGAGTTAATGCATTTAGCATTTGCGCAATCTCAGTGCCATAAAACGCTTCCAATAACTCCGCAGAAAAAGTTGGAAAAATCGCTAATTTTAAGATAGTCTCCTGCTCAGTAGCAGTCATTCTACTATAAACTTCCTCTGATAAATATGTGAATAGCTCATTTGTGGGTATTCTCAGCCAATGATCTAACGAAGCATGATGCCATTGCTCTGCCAATAAAGAGAGGCTAATGGCCCAGCCCTCAGTGATCTCTAAAACCTTTTTTATTTCAGCTTCGGATAAATGTACATCTACATATTCTTCGAAAAACACCGCAATTTCCTCAGCTGAAAAGGCCAGTTCGTCCTCTTTCATAACCAACCATTTTTTTTGCAGCCTTAATTTCCTCATAATATCCCAATTGGGTAGTGTTCTTGAAGCAATAATAAAATGAATGCTAGGTGGAGCAAATTCAATGATTTTTTCCATGAAATAATTAATAGGAAAAACATGGTCTACTAGGTGAAAGTCGTCAATCACGATGAGAAGAGGCTCCTCTATATCACAGAGGCAATTGATAAATAGCTTATACCAACGATTGAGCTCATCCATCTTAGGAAAGCGTGATAATTGATCCCATCCACCAAATGTATGACCAAACTTCGGTACGACGCGCTGTATACTAAAAAAGAGATGTCTCAAAAAGGGTAATAAATTATCATCTTCATCAGAAATACTGTACCAAGAAAATGTACTTGATTCGGTTGCAAGAAATTGAGTTAGAATGGTTGTTTTACCATACCCTGCACCGCTATGCAAAAAAGTACAAGTATGATGACGAGTTTTCTTTAGCGTTCGCATTAGTGTTGCTCTATTAATGCAATGCGTGGATGGATTGGGCGCCATACATTTTGATTGAATAACAATATCTGCTGTCATTTAAACATAACCTCCATATTTTGTAAGGTTACAAAAATTTCTACAAAAATTCAGATTATTAAATTATTGACAGTTTACCATATTTTTTATGTATTTTTATAGATTTTATCCCCATTTTTTGTTTGTGGAATGGAAGTAGAATTTAGTTTGTATTTTCTTCCTAATTTTTTTACTCTGTTATATTACTAAAATTTAGAAGAAAAGTGGATAAATGAATAGTCTTGATAGAGCAATGAAAAGGAAACAGAAAGCAGAAAGAGTTTTAACTGACTTACAATTGATTCAGAAATGGCGCACTGTAGGCGATTGCTTTGTAGTAGGGGCAGCTGCTTATAATTTGATGGTTTCCCCCGATATTGACCTTGAAACATTTTGTGATGTACCTAATCCTCACATCATAATGAGCGAATTAGCCATGCTTATACTGAATAAGAACGTCATTGAACTTAAATATAGAGATTATACGAGTTCCGATTTTAATGGATATTATTTTAAACTGCTTTACCGAGCGGAGGAACTTGAGTGAAATATGGATATGTGGTTATTTTCCAATAGCCAAAAAGGGGCAATGTCAAAGACTTAGTATCATTTATGAAAGAAAATTTAACAGCGGCAACTAGAAAAACTATTCTTGCTATAAAGGAAGCATTACTTCATCTTCCCACACAATACGCCTCCATTTTTATTTATCAAGCAGTCTTAGAATTTGGCATTCGACATGTAGATGAATTTCTAAGATGGACGAAATATCATAATACAACCGTACCGTTTTATTGGCAACGAACTTTAGCAAATAAATTAGGCTTAAAAAAATTCCCGATTATCAACTATATGATAATCGGGATCATTAGCTATGATTATAGTAATTCTTTACGTAATTCAGCAGCTGATTTTGGCGAAAGCAGGCTGAATGGGATATCAAATACTGTTTTCGCACCTTTATCACCCGCTTGACTTAAACGGTGTGCTGCACGTGCATAAGCCACTAATACGCTAGATGTAAAGTTTGGATTACTGTCCAGTTTTAATGAGAATTCGAGAATTTGTTTATCGTTTGCACCACTGTCACCACTGCGAATGACAAAACCACCATGTGGCATACCAGTATGATTTGCTTTAAATTCATCTTCAGAAATGAAGTTCACTGTTGTGTCATATTCATCGAAATAGTTAGGCATTGTGACAATTTCTTGTTCAACCTTTGTTGCATCTGCACCTTCTTCTAATACAACCCAACATTCACGTGCATGTTTTTCACGTGTTGTTAGTTCAGGGTTTTCACCGTTACGAACTCGTTCTACCGCTTCTTTAATCGGTAATGTGTATTGAACAGCATTTTTTACGCCTTCAATACGACGAACAGCATCTGAATGTCCTTGACTTAGGCCATCGCCCCAGAATGTATATGTTGTACCAACTGGTAATACTGATTCTCCAAGTAGACGATTTAAAGAGAATAGACCTGGATCCCAACCAACTGAGATAACAGATACTTTACCAGATTTTTGTGCCGCTGCATCTACAGCATCGAAAAATTCAGGAATTTTCGCATGTGTATCGAAGCTATCAATTGTATTAAACCATTGTGCAAAATGTGGACCTTGCTCTGGTAAATCTGTTGCAGAACCACCACATAAAATCATAACATCAATGTCGTTTTGGAATTTTTCAGCGTCATCTACTAAATATACGCTCGCATTGCTTGCTACGTTTACTGTTGAAGGATCACGTCGTGTGAACACTGCTACTAATTCCATATCTGGATTTTGTGAAATGGCATACTCCACACCACGTCCTAAATTTCCATATCCTACAATACCTACTCGAATTGCACTCATTAAAAATTCCTCCTAACGATTTCGCGACTTTGTGAAAACTTTCACGTTAAATCTAATTACAATAATACTTCGTGTTAGAAAAATTCACAATAGTTTGAGTATGAGTTTTTTAAAAAGAATTTATATCAGTTTTCTATGGTTTATATCCCATAACGGTATGAATACGGTTACAAATTACTAAATCTTCCATGTACCTTAAAGTTATTGTAAAAGCCTTGTAAATAACGGCTATTTTCCCATCTAGTCTTGTACAATAAATGTAACGACAAAAGGGGGCATGTTGAATGAAAAGTACTGGTTACTCATCAAGCACAGCATTGGCACAAGGAGAACTACTTGCATTCCATATGACACAAAACTCAATGAACAAGCATAGTGAATCGATACAAAGTGGTAGTAAGCAACAAGGAGATTATCTAACAAATAATCATTTATGTATCGGTGTTTTACCTTTTGACGTTTTAGAAAACATCCCTGACCTCTCCATCCAAAAAAACAAGGTAAATGAAGTGGACTTTTACCATAGTGGAAAGGATATCGCTCGCTGGTTCATTAAAAAAAGTGAATACAACAAAAATGGGTTTGACTTCATTTAAAGAAGTCAAACCCATTTTTAATTTATAACTTATAAAACTGGATTAATTCCTCTAGTTGATCGGCTGTTCGGGTTAACTGATCTGAACTGCTCGTAACAACTTGAAGCGAGATACTGGATTGCTCTGCGGATGCAGCGGTTTGCTCCACACTAGCTGCAGCCTCCTCTGTGACAGCAGCTATTTCCTCAATCATTTTACTTACACTTTCACTATCCCTCATGACGATTTCAATTATTTCAGATGTATCTTGGATAGTAATCGTCACCATTTTAACGGCTTCATTAATATTTTCAAAGGTATGCCCAGTCATTTTCATTTGCTCTGATCCCCTCGCGACTTCTACATACCCCTTTTGCAGAAATTCTGTCACTGTGTTGGTTTCCTGTTGAATTTTCTCCACAATGCCTGTAATTTCAACTACAGAATAGGAAACTTGAGTTGCCAATTTCTTTACTTCCTCTGCTACGACAGCAAAGCCTTTTCCCGCATCACCTGCACGAGCTGCTTCAATTGCAGCATTCAATGCTAATAAATTCGTTTGGTCAGAAATCTCTCGAATCACAGTGACAAGCTGATTAATTTCTTGAGACTGCTTTTCTAAATTGTTGACATTCGTTACTGTCCCCTCAAATACCTCATGGATGATGGACATTTGTAACAAGGATTGATCCATTAACTCTTTTCCCTGACCAGTCATATCTAAGATATCATGTGACCTCTGAAATATATGCTGACCATTTTCATTCATTTCGCAAATATTTTTAGAAAATACTTCCATTTTAGAAACCATTTCACTTGCTAAATTTGCTTGTGCTTCGGTGCCTGAGGCAAGTTCTATCATCGTTTCAGTTATCTGCTCTGATCCATTAAATACATCCTTTACAGATTGTGCAATATAGCCAATTTGTTGATGTAATTCCTTCGCAGATACTTTTACCTGCTGCAATAACTGATTATTATTTTCACTAACAAAATTAGATGCCTTCATCAGTTCTGCCACTTCATCTTGAAATTTAACTTTTAATGGTGGATCAGTTAAATCACCTTCAGCAATTTTTTGTAAACGTTTCATAACCAATTTGATAGGTTTCACTATACCATTTGTTACAAATAGGGCAATAATAATTCCTGTTAGAACTATCAGAATAGTGAAAATTGAGTTGAATTGAATATTTTTATTACCTATTTCAATCACTTGGATACCTTGTTGTAATACCTCCTTTTTACGCTCGTCAGCCATAGCTGTAAAACCACTCATTAATTCTCTTGCGTAGTCTTGAGCCTCCCCATTTAAAATCGCTTCAGCTTGTTCGATTTTTCCTTGCTCAAAAAGCGGAAAAACATTTTCAACAATCATTTCATTCCATTTTCTTCCTAACAATAGAAGCTCCTCGGTCTTTGGAGATTCCGTTTGTTGTAGCAACTCTTCTTCTAGAATACTGGCTTGCTCAGCATATTTCTGAAACTCATTCTTATAAGAACTATCACCTGTCAAAATATAGCCTCTAGCTAATGCAATTTTTTCTGCTGTGTTAAAGGCCATTGATTGATCCAGCATAAGCAATGGTAGCTGCTCTTGCATGATATGATCGGTATCTCTATGAATTTTTTTCATCGATTCAATGGTAAAAATAGAAAGAATAATCATTAGCAGTAAGACAAGCAAAAAACCAAATAAATTTTTCTGACGCACTGATTTAAGTTTAATTATGCCCATTTTTATTCCTCCAGAAATGTTTAAAACCTAAGACCCTTTTAACGTTCATATTGCTGTTTTTCACTCACTAAAAGAGCTTTTAATTGCTGTAACTTATCCACTACTTTATGAGAAACCAAAGTAATTTCACGAAGATAAGCTTCCGTTTGATCTTTGTAGCCATGGTTGAATGCCTGTACAGCTTTTTTTGCCAGCTCATGGATGAGCATATGGGGTTCTTCGAGCTCTTTGAAAATAACTTTATCTCCAAGCAATGTTTTTCCTAACCCGTAATACCATTTACCGAGACGACAATTTTGATAGGAGGCTATTTCTTCTTCGGACATTTTTTCAAATCCTAATAGTAAATTATAAATTTTCCAACTCCAGAGCAAATGATCTGTAATCGCTAATTCGATAATATCTTCCTGACTAATGATGTAATTATTTGAAATCGTTTTGGTACGGTAATCATCAATCATATTGCTTAGTTGGTAAATGGAGGAGCCCATATGAAATACAATTTCCTTACTTTTCTCCATGCTTTCAGTGATATTTTGATTGCACTCAGCAATATAATTAGCCGATGCAGCTTGACTTTTAGCTGTTTCTGCAATCTCCCCAAAACGAATACCTTGCTGCTGAATGGTATCGTTTAAATTTGTAAGTGTTTCTGTAATCATCGCTGTATCGACTACGCCTTTATGCAAGTCTTTGGCGAACTGCTGTGTAACGTCTTGTATGTCTGCTGTTATGAGCAGTAATTCATTGATGTCCGTATGAATAGAAAGTACGGACGATTTTGTATCATCAGCCAATTTACGTATTTCTTCAGCAACTACTGTAAAGCCCTTTCCTGCCTCTCCTGCTCTTGCTGCCTCAATTGTTGCATTGAGTGCCAGAAGATTCGTCTGATCAGCAATCGATTTAATTAACTCCATTAACTTCGCCACATTGTTTACATGGTTTACTAAAAGACCGATATTTACTTGCATTGATTTTTGGTTTTCATCCGTTACCTGCAAAATAGACGTAACATGTTTTAAAGAGGCGAGATCTTCATTTAATTCAAACAATGCTGTTTTAGTCTGAGCGGAAATATCACTTACAGAAACAGCAATTTCTTCAATGCTGTTTTCTAAAACCTGCATCGATTGATTGGCGGCAATAATTTCTTTTTGCTGCACCTCCTGAAACTCAATTAGTTCTTTGATTGAAACGAGTTGTGTATTATATTTAATAATTTCCCCTAATCCTGTCACAACAGAATTAGCCTGGTTTTCTATATAGGTTTCAAAGATAATTTGCTGATCTATATTCAATAGGCTTTCGAATGCAAGCAAAACATCCAGCATATTTTTAGGATTTCGAGCTAATTCTTTTACGATAAGCGGGATCATCAATTGATTGATTAACATATAGATAGCAATAATTTGATTAGGTAATATCCCCACACTTAAAAGTATGGATGATAATTTTCTTCTTTTAAAAACATATTGAAGATTTAATTCGTCCTCAAACAAGCTCTCAAAATAGTCATCGATTAATTGCTTTTCTCCTCCTAACTCCGGGTACTTCTGAGCTATTTTTGCAAAGTCCTGTACGTCATATAAACGTTCAGTTAGGTTGTCTAAAATTTCCTTTCGATTATTTTCATAGATAGTACGTAAATAACGAACTAGCTCTCTCCTATTTTTCGAAAAGGCTAAAAAATCTAACTTTTCTTTAAATCGCTCATTGGATTCTATATCTGAATAGTTTATTGCAGAAAAATAATTATAATCTCCAGCTACTTTCCTAGAAAAAAACATTTTTCACTCGCTGCATAGCTCTAGCAAATGGGCTAAAGGCGTTGCAACTCCCTCCTTTTTATTATTCTTATTTTTTCTCATGTGTTTTCTTAGCTGTCATAACTAAAAATAGTATAAACACAGGTACTAAGAAAAACAATCTATAAAATGTAAGATTTTAGTTCAAATTAAATTCTAAAGAACCATTATAAAAGTCCTATTAATTTTTACTATTCTACTTTTTGAAAAATACAGGAGTTTTATCACAGTTCAATTCTGTACAGTGAAAGAATACTTAGTTTGTCTAGAATAATTATTTTTAATTAGGCAATTACGCTCTGCTCTTCAAAGAAAAAAAGGAGGATCTCAAATAATTTTTGAGACCCTCCTTTATGGATTGGTTGTTTTTATAGTATTTCCTGTGCAAGCTGCGCGAGACGTTTTTTATCAATAATTTGGTAGCCAGTCTTCCGCTTTTCTAATATCTTCTCTTCACAAAACTGTGCCAAAACATATAATAAATGGCGATAAGAAACTCCTAAATACTCACAGATTTCCGTATGTTTTTCCCTGTAGACACCTTGGTCGGCAGATAATTGGATAAAGGCTGCTAAGCGATTTTCCAATGGATATGCCTGATTTTGTGTATATTTAGATGTCATTTTTGTCGCTTTTTCACCTAAAAATACACAAAGTCTACGTAAAAATAAGGCATCCGCAAGTAACTTCTCCTTACATGACTGTGTAATCGAATAGCAAATTGTTTTGGTGACGGTTTGTATCCCCTTTGTATACCTAGCCTCATTTAACAATTCAATTTCCCCCATAAATAGAGGGGCTTCTAGGTATTCAATAAGTGAAACCTTCCCATTTTTATGTGTCATATAGAGCTTCGCCTTTCCTTCTATCATGTAATACACGGTGTCTGGAAATGAGCCTTCCTGGAAGATCCACTCACCCTTGTCAAACTGGCGGACTTCTAAATAGGGATTGATATCAAATGAGAAAAAATCATCGATTGGATATTTTTCAAGATAATGGGTACGGGCTTCAGCTGTTAAAATATGCATTTTTTACTCTCTCCTATAAAAAATATGAGATATCTCACATTATTGTAGCGATGAACATGCTATTATTCAACATAGTTAATGGAGGTACGGAAATTATATGAACAATCAACGATGGCTTTCTCAGAATTTCTTTACATTTTTTATCACTTGGGGCATTTTCTTACCCTACTGGACAGGTTGGCTGGTGGATGCGAAACATCTAACCGTCTCGCAGGCAAGTGTAGTGATGGGCTGTGGGCTCCTAGCTCGTGCCACATCCAATCTTTTCTTCTTCCCAACACTTGCAAAATATGTACACAATAAACGACTCATTACTATTTTAGCAATAGGCTCGTTGCTAACTGCCTTGCTCTATATTCCAAGCACAGGCTTTACAGCATTATTAATCGTGACCATTTTATTTAGTGTTTTTTACCCAGCGCTATTACCTGCTGTGGAAAGCAGTGCAGCTACGCTTGTCCAGTATGGCAATATTCATTATGGTAAAAGCCGTTCCTATGGTTCATTTGGCTTTGTCATCGCTGTGTTAATTATTAGTATGCTGACAGGCGTTTTTGGAAAGAACATCATCTTTTGGAGCATGATTATAGGGTTGATGGGCATGTTACTTATGCAGCAATTTGCAACACCAAAGGAATTACTGGTAGTCCCAACAAAAGAACAGCGTGCAAAATCATTGTCGATGAAAACACTATGGACTATCAAAGGCTTCCCCATTGTTTTATTCATCGTCATCTTGCTACAGGGTGCACATGCCTCCTATTATAGCTACGGTTATATTTATTTAGAAGATTTACAGGTTGATCCATTCTATATGGGTATGATTATTAATATCGCTGTTATTTGTGAAATTCTTTACTTTATGAAGGCTGATACGTTATTGACGAAATGGCGCTCATCGTCCTTATTACTCTTAGCAGCGAGCGGCTCTTCCCTACGTTGGTTACTAATCTTTATGTTCCCAAATGTCTGGGTATTTATCGCTTCACAAACCTTGCACGCATTATCCTTTGCATTAGCCCATTTTGCCTTTATTCGCTACTTAACAAAAGCGCTACCTAAGGAACAAATACCCAATGCACAGGGTTTATACTCTGCATTAGCTATGGGCTTAAGTACCGCCATCCTTACATTTTTAGGTGGCTATTTATACGAAATATCGCCAGGTCTGTCCTTCGCAGCCATGCTCATTTGTACAATACCAGCCATCGCTATTTTGCTCCTGACACGCAAAAAATATCAATATTAAACTAAAAGCAGGTGAGAACTTCCTCACCTGCTTTGATTATTTCGGATAATAGGAAAAACCAGGATATTTTACTACAGGCCATTTTTCTTTTCTGAGAACCTCAAGCAACTCAGGACCAACCTGCAAATTACTTTGCACCAATTCTTTAGGAGTTAACGCCATCCATTGATTTAAGGATACATCCTGGAATCGATCACTTTTAAACATTTCTAAAAACCATAATGGCTCTGTCCCAGTATTTTCAATATAATGCCCCGTCGCAAATGGGACATAGCCAACATCTCCTGCCCGATAATCAAATGTTCGAGCCGTTCCATTTCCTGTGAAAACTGTCATACGGCCTTTTCCTTGCAGATAATATTGCCATTCATCGTTGTTTGGATGCCAATGCAACTCTCGCATCGCCCCTGGCTCAATTTCCACCAGTGCAGCCGCGATATTTTTAGAGATTGGGAAATTAGTCGAATCGACAATGCGCACACTGCCTCCAGGTGTTTTTAATGGAGGCTGTGCCAACAGACGATGTTTAAAGGTTTGCGGAACCTCCCCATAAGGAGATGGCACTTTCTGAGAATCGATTGGCCCCGGAACCCGATCCTGATAAATATATACTTGTTCACTCGGGATGTGATCGAAAGCATGGATAGGAACCCCAAAATTAGCTGATAACACTTCTTTTGGCGTATGAGCAAACCAATCCGAAATTGACAGTGTATTCAGATCAGAGAAATGCCCATCATCAAATACTAATAAAAATTCACAGCCGTCCTCAAGTCCTTGAATGGAATGAGGAATGCCAGGCGGAAAATACCATAAATCACCAGGTCCCACATCCGCTATAAAGTTACAACCATTTTGATCGACAGCCGTAATGCGAGCATGACCAAGCAGCATATAAGACCACTCCGCCTGTTGATGCCAGTGCAGCTCACGTACGCCCCCTGGTGCCAAACTCATATTCACACCCGCCAAAGTCGTAGCAATCGGTAATTCACGAACCGTAATTTCCCGTGACCACCCACCTTGATTTAAGGTCATATGCGTGTCTGAAAACGAGAATCGTAAATTTGGAATCAAACCCGCATCAGTCGTTGGTGGCACCAGCATATCAGGATTTTCTAAGTCCCTCATAATATCCCGTGGCCCCTTATCCACCCCTCCAGCCCCATCACCTCGAATAGGCTGAGGCACCTGAAAATAACCCGGTGGCAAATTTTCCAATCGTTCACCTCTTTATGTTCGTAATCAAAATAAAATACTTCTATTCTTCTAAAATGTATGGATACACGGCTTGGATTATTCACTTTCTTTTCTATCAGTGGGTTGGGTGGCTAAGCCTGGATATTTAATTGAGAGAGGAGCTTGCTATATGATCACTTTTCACTGGTTTTGGAGCGGGTTCTTCAGTTGTTTGATCACTTCTCATCTACTTTGGAGCGGGTTCCTTACTTGTTTGATCACTTCTCAACCACTTTAGAGCGGGTTTCTCACTTCTTTGATCACTTCTCAACCTATTTAGAGCAACCTCCTCTCGTTTCCCTAACTTCAGGACAAGCCCTTACTTACTATTCGTCCAATAGCCTCCACCGCACATTCATGTAGGATTTGTAAGCCTTCCTGTAATTCTTCGTAGGTTGCATAGGCGTAGGATAGACGAATATGATGATGATCTTGTGGATCGTAGATATAGCCTGGATTGATTAATACTTGTTGCTGCAACAGTTTCATAAAGAAGTCTTTATCTACAAGCGGCTCATGAAACTTGAGCCAAATATAAAAGCCTCCTCTTGGTTTGCTCCAATTCGCCACATCTGTAAATGTCTCCTTTAAAAGCTGTTCCGTAAAATCGGCTCGCTCCTGTAATTGTTGACGTAATCCTGCGAGATGCTTTTCATATTTTCCTGATTGCAGCCAATGTAGGACAATTTCTTGAGAAATGGCACTTGAGCCATAGTCTGTTTGCATTTTTATATCAGCTAACCGCTCAATGACAGTGGTTGGACCGATGAGCCAACCAATGCGTAGCCCTGGGCTTAAGGTTTTAGAGACGCTGCCAATATAAAGAACTTGTCCGCTATTATCCATGGCCTTAAGCGGCTGTGATGCCTCTTCAAAAAGCAATTCATGATAAACATCATCTTCTACAATCGGAATGCGTGATGTCTGACAGGCTTCATATAGCTGTTCTTTTTCTCGTGTTGTCCATACATGACCTGTTGGATTATGTAAAGTAGGTATGGCATAAAACACGGCTTGTTTCTTTCGTTTCCTTTGCGCCAATGTTTGAGCAAGCTGTTCATCACGATCAATGCTAATCATTTGCATGCCAACCGACTGAAAAGGGTGAACAGAATTTAAATAGGAGGTTGGCTCCTGAAACACAATAGACCCTTGCTCTAATAAGCCAACAGCAATCAATTGTAGTGCCTGAAGAGCCCCTGAGACAATACAGACGTTTTGAGGCTCAGCGGGAATGCCTCTTTTTTGAACATATTTACAAATAGCTTTACGGAGCTGATCATTGCCTTGTGGCGAAGAGTAGCCTAATGCTTTGGGTTGAAAGGATAGCTCTCGCAGTGAAGCTTCTATTTCCTCGGTAGGCAACAAACTGGGTGCTAGCTCTCCCGTTCCTAAACGTATTACATCCTCACGCTGTTCGTATTCGTTAATTAATTGGATGGTGTGGTAGTTTGGCTTGTGGATGCTTGTTTCGATATAAGTTTGCCAATTCGGCTGTGTTTGTTGGATTAATGCATGCCAGGAATTGTACGTAACATAAACACCAGAGCCTACTTTTGCTTCAAGAATGCCCATTGCTTTTAATTCCTCTAAAGCCTGCTGAACTGTGCTACGATTCACATTGAACTGCATGGCCAGCTGTCTTTGGGTAGGTAGTTTTGTCCCTGCTGCCCAGTCTCCTCGTTCCACATTGGCCGTTACCCACTGTACAATCTGCTGCTGTAATGTATTATCACTTCGTCTATTCGGCTGCCAGCTCATGTTCCCTCTCCTTCCATGCTATAGAATTGGGTGGATAAAAAACCAACCAATTGGTCGTTTTCTTTTAGTTATACCATATCTAAAATAAGTAAAGAAAGGAGGAATGATCGTTGGAAGCTTTTCTTCATGGGATCATTTTAGCATTTGGACTCATTTTGCCATTAGGCGTACAAAATGTTTTTGTTTTTTCACAAGGTGCTACACAACCAAATTTATTACGCGCTTTGCCAGCGAGTGTGACAGCTGCGATCTGTGATACACTGCTTATTCTACTTGCGGTATTCGGTCTGTCATTAATTGTTCTACAGTTTGAGTGGCTGCGTATCACGTTAATGGGTATTGGTATCGTTTTTTTACTTTACATGGGCTATAGCATTTGGCGTTCAAATCCAGCCAACACTGAAAATAGCGAAGCATTGCCTATTAAAAAACAAATTCTCTTTGCCCTCTCTGTGTCACTTCTAAATCCACATGCTATTTTAGATACAATCGGTGTTATTGGTACAAGCGCATTAAAATATAGTGGAGCCGAGCAAATGATGTTCACTATTGCTTGTGTGTTCATTTCCTGGCTATGGTTTTTCGGTCTCACTTTGACTGGCGCCTCGTTCAAAAAACTAGACGGCTCTGGAAAATTGATGCGAGTATTTAATAAATGCTCCGCTGTCTTTATTTGGGCAACAGCATGTTATCTCGCAAGTGGCTTATTTTAACGTACATAGAAAAAGCTCAGGAGGTAACCCTGAGCTTTTCTTTTATAGAGAAACAAATAAAGTAAGCTTTTCATTAAACAATGCCGTCTCAATGGATTTTGCATGAGGCCATTCCTCACCATAATGAATAGCTTTAACTAATACATTTTCTTGTAATAACGCTTCGTGCTGCTGAATATTAAAAATTACCTCTGCACTACCAATAAAGGCAATCGATACATATTGCGCCACTGGTAGCTGCCATTTTTTCCGTGCATCTTGTATTGTACGAATTAATTCTCGTATTTGTCCTTCTTGTAGTAAGCTCTCTGTGAGTTGAACATTCATCAAGACACGGCAAGTGCTATCCTCTGCTAAAATATAATGGTCCTTGACGATTGATTCAGCTATTACATGTTCTCTTAATAATGTTAGCTGTTGACCGTCCATCATGAGATCCACTGTTCCATGGTGTTGTAGCCTTTGTTTCTCTTCATCTGTTAATGCCAACACATACTCTTTTACTTGATTAACCTTTGGACCAAATGCCGCGCCAGCTGATTTAAAGTTTAACTTATAATGCACGCTTTCATAGGCAGAAAAATCATGTGTCCATCTACAAGCTTTGATGTTTAACTCATCCTGAATGAGTTCGCTATAGGCTTGGTAATCCGACAGTTCACCTTTTAGGGCAACAATGAGTTCACTTAAAGGCTGCTTGACCTTTATTCCCTGACTATTGCGAATGCTACGTCCAAGTTCCACAACTGTTAAGACTGTTGCCATTTCTTGTTCAAGCCTCACATCCACTAGTTGATCGTCGAATAGTGGGTATTTCTCAAGATGAACACTTTTTCCACATAGTTGACGGTAGATATCCTCTGCTATAAATGGTGTAAACGGTGCTATTAATTGACAAATGGATGTCAGTGCCTCATAAAGTGTGCTAAATGCACCTCGTTTATCTGCTGTCATTCCATTTGCCCAAAATCTAGCACGCGAACGACGAATATACCAGTTGCTTAATTCCTCCACCAATTGACCAATTTCCCGTGTAGCCTGTGTAAATTGATAATCATCCATGGAGGTTGTGACAAGCTGGATAGTGTGATGTAAGCGGGACAATATCCAATGATCTAGCTGTGAACGTGTACCTGTATTTGTAGCATCATACGTAAAACCATCGATCTGGGCATACATATCATAAAATCTAAACGTATTGTCGAGTGTATCTACCAGCTTAGATTTCGCATCTAAGACAACTTTCTTTGAAAAACGCTTTGGATTCCATGGGGAGCTATCAACTAAAAATGCCCAACGTAGAGCATCTGCTCCATACTCCTCGATTAACTCAACAGGCTCTAATGCATTGCCTTTACTTTTGGACATCTTCTGTCCATGCTCATCGAGTACATGCCCTAACGATAGCACATTTTTATAAGGTGGTTTTCCTGTAAACAAGGTCGATACTGCTAATAAGCTATAGAAAAATCCTCGCGTTTGGTCGATTCCCTCAATGACCACATCTGCTGGAAACTGATGATGAAAGTTCGCTACATCTTCAAATGGATAATGCTGTTGGGCAAATGGCATCGAACCACTGTCAAACCAAACATCGATAACTTCAGGCGTACGTTTCATGTCGCCTTGGCAAACAGGACAGGTACAGACAATGTCATCTATAAATGGCTTATGGAGCTCTAATTGTTCATTGACAGCTCCTTTGGCTAATTGTTGTAGTGCTGCAACACTTTTAGGTGCCTCCTCATGATTGCAATCCTGACAGATCCACACATTGAGTGGTGTCCCCCAATAACGATTACGACTGATATTCCAATCCACTAAGTTTTCTAGGAAGTTGCCAAATCGTCCATCCTTAATATGGCTAGGATACCATGTCACCTGCTGATTATTTTGTAAAAGCTGCTCTTTTAATGCCGACATTTTGATAAACCAGCTATCTGTTGCATAGTACAATAATGGTGAATCACAGCGCCAGCAATGTGGATAGCTATGCTCATATTTTTCTTTAGCAAATAAAAGCTCTTTTGCTGCAAGCATTTTAATGATGTCGACATCACAGTCCTTCACAAAACGTCCAACAAGCTCAGGTACCGCTTCTGTATAACAACCTTTATGATCAACTACATTGACAAAGGACAAGCCATGTTCCTGCACCGTTTTATAATCGTCCTCTCCATAAGCAGGTGCTATGTGTACAATTCCTGTTCCACTATGCTCTGTCACATAATCTGCCATGACAACGATATGTCCTTTATGGACGGTTACATAGGAAAATGGCGATCGATAGGAAACACCTGCAAACTCCTGTCCGTCATGCTCACTTAATATTTCTACAGGCTCTGAAAAAACCTTTGATACCAACGATTTGGCTAGTATATAGATGCTGTTTGCATGCCTAACACGGACATATCGAAGAGCAGGATTCATAGCCAAGGCTACATTGGCTGGTAATGTCCAAGGCGTCGTTGTCCAGCCTAAGATATATTCGTCTCGATCCTCTAGCTTAAACATTGCAGTGACGGATAAATCCTTGACATCCTTATAGCCCTGTGCCACCTCATGAGAGCTTAAGGAAGTTTGGCAGCTAGGGCAATAAGGTGAGACGCGATGTCCTTTGTATAACAGTTTTTCCTTGTGAACGTGGCTTAAAATATGCCATACAGTTTCAATATAGTCATTACTTAAAGTTAGGTAAGGTTCATCCATGTCAAGCCAGTAGCCAAGCTGCTCTGTAAAGGTACGCCATTTTTGCTCATAGGTAAAAACGCTCTTCTTACATGCTTGAATAAATTGCTCCACCCCGTAGTTCTCAATCTCCTGCTTTCCTGAGATCCCTAATGCCTTTTCTACCCCTAATTCCACAGGCAACCCATGTGTATCCCAACCTGCTTTTCGTTCAACTAAATAGCCCTGCATTGTTTTGTAACGTGCCACCACATCTTTTATGGTTCTACCAAAGGCATGGCCGACATGTGGTAAACCATTTGCTGTTGGGGGTCCCTCATAAAATACAAAGGGCTGCTGTCCAGCGCGATTACTTACGGATTTGGCAAAGGTCCCTTCTTGCGCCCATAATGTACGAATCCTTGTTTCTCGTTCAACCGTTGTTTCTTTCTTTTGTTCTTTCTGCATATTAGTTCCTCCTATACAAGCGAATTTGTATAAAAGGCATACAAAAAACCCCGTCCCAAGGAAAAGGGACGGGGTTAACCGCGAATACCACCCTAATTCTATTGACACGATGGCCAATAGCACTCAGCAACGTACAATCATACGTGTTCTTTTTAACGGTAGACACCCGGATTAGCTTACTCCATTCAGCTAATCTTCTCAGAGAGGATTTTCATGTAACACCTGCACACCGACTTCCACCAAATGTCGGCTCTCTGTAGAACAAAGTGAAACACTACTCTTTCTCATCAACGAATTTGTATGCTTTTATTGTCCTTCATCTTAGCAAATTACCAATTGTCTGTCAACAATGGACAATCTTAAAAAATTTCGTTGAGACAAGTGGCAATACTTTGATGGAGATCAGCATATTGTGGCTGTTGAATGGTTTGAATCAAAAAGCTCTTCAGCAATGTTTTACTATTGAATAGCACTATTCTGTATTGTTCTTCACTCAGATGTTCCTTCATTGAGGCTAAGGTTAATGGCATTTGCTGCACTATATGGATGACTTCATTTTGTTCCAGCCCCTGCTCCAACATCGCGAATATAGGCACTAATAGTCGGTCATCCTCATCATGGATAAAAATGTAATCCGGTTGTAAATAGATGGACCATAATGCATGTAACATATCCGGATAGGCTGTTTTCAATGATTTTGGATTTTTCACTAGTTCATCGATAGCATCTGAAACATGCGCCACGCTATGTGCCCATCCCTTGCCAGGCACATAGCCTCTTACATCCTTTTCAGATGATACATAGCTTAGTAACTTTGTTTGACAGTCCTCTATGCTAGCCTTGGGCAAAAAATTATCCTGTAGATCTCTTGCTAAAATAAGCGCTACTAATAATGATGTAAAGGAGCGAGTAAAGACCCAATCTGATTCCTTTTCTCCAATCCCCTTAACTATTAAATGGTTTAAGCTATAATCCCATAACTCCGTTAAGCAACGATGGTCTAGCAAGTTTTTTTCTAAAATCCATTCATAAAAGCTGCCATAAATATAAGTATCTCGTAGCTCACTATCAATAGAACCGATATGTGCTAACATGGAATGCACAAGCTGCTCTTGATTTTCTAGCTCCATTATTGCTTGCCCCTTTTTCAATGCCTTTAATCGATCCTTTAATTCTTCTTCCTTCAGTACATCTTGTATCAACTCTTTGACTCCCCTTTGCTTATTTATTTTGATACTCACTCTCTCGGTATATCCCATCTAACTTCCAGCTCTCATTAAAACGGACATATGTAAATTCCTTTTGCCAATTATCTTGGTGTACAATCACCTTACTGCGCCAAGGAAAGGTAAATGCATTCGCCTGCCCCTTTCGCACATCAGCTATATCATCCGCTACTTCAAGAAGCGTCGTAGGCTTCATTGTATTGTGCATCAAATAAAGCTGTCGATTTGAACTATCCTCAAGCTCCTGCATTACTTGCTGATGGAACGCAATCACCTGCTGATTTGCCTGATAAAGTGAATAAACGAGTGAGCTCCCAAATAGCAGCATCAATGTTGCCACAATCACAACATGCTTTTTCTTTAAGCCTATATAAAATGCCCACTTCTTTTCCTTGTTGTATAAATAGATATAGATTGCTAGACTAATTGGCCATAAAAATAGTAGCTGCCAAAAGAGGACAACCCAAAAAATTTCTCCATCCGAGACAAAATATCGAATGCAAAAGTAATTCAACAGCCATAAGGGCATTGACCAACGCCAAAAGGATTCTTCCTGTGACATACTTTTTAAATAAATCAGTAGAAGAGGTAAGCTTAGGAAAAACGCTGTCGCATTATCTAATATAGCAAATACCAAATCAACACCTCTATTTTAGAAAAATATTACAACTATTGTATATGAATCCAAATCTAAAGAAAAGGCTAGACATTCTAAAATCATTGAATGTCTAGCTTCTTGTTAGTGAAATTCCTTTACTATTTTCATCTCTACGATATCCTTATAATCAAGGAATGGCTGAGTGTCATCGTTCCCAATCGACTGTCTATACTGTACTTCTACTCGATCACCAACTGAAAGTGTTTGCGGAACATCCACTAGAGGGAACCATGTACCATTACTATGTTTTTGCACTAATTCATCTACAGATTTTTGCCCAACCTCGCTAGCCAAGACGCCTGAGACAACTAAAAATTCATGTTCCTTGATCGCTAAGACCGTTCCACTTCTGATGAGCTTCATTTGGCTGTCCTTTTCTGGGATTTTATATTTTTCTCTTAAGGAGGCAATGTCTTTATGATAATGTTGTTCTAAATAATTCATGGCTGCTTGCTCAACAAGCCATGTACGAATGGGATTACTTACATCCTTATAATCGGCTTGGCTTACCTCCCATAATAAATCAAATGTAGCCATTTTATAGGCAATTGGCTTGCCATAGTTCTCTATAAACCCTTCGTTTGTGACTTGCAACATTTGCAGAAGCTTATCATAAGTTGGCCGAGTATCATCCTCATAGCTCCACTCTTGCATGAACTGTTCGAGTGCCTTATCTACTTGCTCTTGTGTAGGTACTAATTTTTTCGATTGCGCATAAGCAAAGGTCGATTCAAAATATAAAAAATTATCAAAGCTTGCCTTATATAAACGATTCTTTCCGTTCATAAAAGAATCAAGTTGTAAATATAGCTCTAAAATCCGCTCATCTAATACGGGTGGAATAGTAGAAGCTTGCTGTTGTTGTTCATTATATTGCTGATATATAAACAGCCCTATGCAGACACTTAAAATCATAGCCAAAACACCATATGGCCAGCGTTTTGCCGATTTTTTTTCATGGCGTTGCTGTAAATGCTGAACCACATTTGTCATCACACGCTTTTTACTTTCTGATAAATCCCTTACTACGCGAGCATCCATTTTACTCATGCAGGAGCACCTCCCATTCAACATGCTGTAATTGTAGCTTCAATAACTCTCGCCCACGACGTAGCCTTGTTTTAACGGTGCTTTCAGGAATCGTTAACAGCTCTGCAATGTCTACCACAGGCATTTCTTCAAAATAAAAATGTATAATGACCTCTCGCTGTTTGAAAGGGAGAGCTAGAATCGCATTTTCAATCAAAGTACGTTCATCTTGCTGTACAAGCATATCTCTTCTCATAACGGTTTGCTGCGGAAAAATCTTCTGTTGCACTTGAATTTTCCGATAGGTCCAGCTGCGTAAATAATCTTTACTTCGATTACTAACTAATTTCGATAAATACGCCTTTAGCTCCCCACGTTCCTCATAGTTTTGCTGTTTATCATAGAATTTAATAAAGACATCCTGTACGATATCTTCGGCACTTTGTAAATCTCTCACATAGTAAAAGGCAAGACGAATAAGCCTCTCTGTATGCTGTTCCATTATTCTTTCCAGTTCATGAATTAGCAACATTCTTCCTCCTCTCTACCCTATAAACGGAGCTCGCGGCTTCGAGGTTTGCTTTTTTGTCAATTACCCCAAATCATTGTCAGCAAATGGTGTAATCACTTGTTTTTCCGTTGAAGATAGCACGATATTAGTAGAAGGTGTGCCATAGGGCATAGCCGCATCAATAAATTGTTCTAATGTTTCTACTGAATAGGTCGCTAATTTAACAATATAGCTAATTTCCCCAGCCACTCGATAACATGCCAAAACATCAGGATGAGCATTACAAAATGAAGAAAGACTTTTACAATCAATGGACTTAAATAAAATAATGGCTTCAATCGTACGCTCCATCTTTTTCAGATTTACCTTTGCATGATAGCCCTCAATCACACCCTGCTCCTCTAGCTTTCTGATTCTTTCAATAACGGCAGGAGAGGATAAATGAACGGTAGTGGCTAATTCCTTCATAGAGATTTTGGCATTTTGCTGTAACTGCTGTAATATTTGTGTATCAATATGATCCATGGTCCATCACCTTTCTAAATAAATTATTTATAACATAATACCTTTTCAAATAAAGTTTTTTACCTAAAATCCATTATACAAGGTATGTAATCTTTTCTCCCTTTTGTTTACAATAATATCAATAAAGGAGGCAAATCAAACATGAAAAAAATATTGTTACTATTAGCAAATGGCTTTGAAGCGGTGGAGGCAAGCGTCTTTACTGATGTGCTCGGCTGGAATAAGTGGGAAGGAGATGGTACAACAGATGTGGTTACGGTCGGCCTGCATGAACAGCTGCAATGCACCTGGAATTTTAAAGTCACTCCTGAAAAATTGCTCCATGAAATTGTATTAGAGGATTTTGATGCATTAGCGATTCCTGGAGGCTTTGAGGAAGCCGGTTTTTATGAGGATGCGTTTAGCGAGGAATTCCAGGCAGTCGTTCGTCACTTTGATGAACAGAAAAAACCGATTGCAACAATCTGTGTAGCTTCTCTTATTTTAGGCCACAGTGGGATTCTTCTGCATCGTCAAGCAACAACCTATAATCATCCAACAAGTAAACGTTTAACACAGCTAAAGGGCTATGGCGCAGCAATTGTCAACGAGCGTATTGTGCAAACTGATCATATCATCACCTCCTCCAATCCAGGAACAGCCTTTGATGTTGCCTTTCGCTTACTAGAAACTCTAACATCTGCTCCAAACACAGCGAAAGTAAAAGAATTAATGGGCTTCCACTAAAGCATAAAAAAGTAGGCTTACACCAATATACTTGGCATAAACCTACTTTTTGTATTATTTACTTACTGGTGCTGGTTCTGATGCACTTAAATCCATTTCCTTTGCATTGTCTAGCACATCTTTTGGAATCGTAATTGTAGTTACCGCATTGAAATCATGATATTTAATCGTTGTTTGCTGTCTTGTTTTGATCGAATTGCCTTCTACTTGCATCTTTAATGTCATATCCATAGCAATTTCTTCTACATCGAATGTTTCTTTATTAATCAATAATTTATATGTGAGACCATCAAAGGAAATATTGCCTAATTGTGCCTCTAGATCGGCTTCCATTCCTAAATCCATTGCGCCAAGCTGCTGCTTCACTAGCTCTGTGAATTTATCGCCAGAACCTTTTAATGTTAACTCATAACGGTTTGCTGATTCTACTAATGTGAAATCTTCAGCAAATGCTTGTAGCATTTCCAATTGTTCAGTTGCATCTGGCTGCATTCCTGTTTGGCTCAGTACATCTTCAAATAATTGTTTCGGGAACTTTACCCAGGCCTTTTGTTCTGCCTCATACATATACATACCATCTTTAGCCGTCATATACATTTTAATCGGCAAATTAATCGCTTCACCGCTTGTTGGATCTGTTAAAGCCATTGAACCATCAGCAAAGAATTGCATTGGCTCTGTAACAATTTCCATCTTCATGTTGCCTTTAGAATCCATTTTCATGGTTTCCTTACCATCGTTTGCCTCTACTGTCTGAGAGATCGTCATGGTAGCCTTCATGCTTTTTAGCTCTTTTTGCTTGGCTAATGTTTTCGTAAATACTTCCTCTAACAAAGCACTATCCTGTGTTGTAGTAGGCTGTTCTTCTGTTACTTGCTCCTCTTTAGGCTCTTCCTCTTTTACTTCCGTTGTAGGCTGTGTATCCTCAGCTAAGCCTAATGCGTTCACAATAAATGTTGCTAATTGACCACGTGTAACATTTTTATCTACACCAAATTCTGTGGCAGTAACACCCTTCGCAACGCCTGCCTCATACAGGGCTGTTACTGCATCTGCAAATGGACTATCTTGCTGTACATCTGTGAATGGACTTTTACCTTCTGCTGTTAAACCTGCAGCCTCTGCTACCATTACCGCCATTTGACCACGAGTAATTGTGTCATCTGGACGGAATGTATCATCCTCATAGCCTTGTACAACGCCAAGATTAACTAATGTAACAATCGCTTTATAGTATGGGCTAGATGAGTCGACATCCTTAAAATTCGGATTCTCGACAGCCGTATCCGTTGTAGTTAGATGAAATGCACTTGCTATCATCTTCGCTGCCTGTCCGCGTGTTACATCCTTTGAGGGCTTAAATGTACCATCTGGAAAGCCATTAATGATGTCTGCTGCATGCAATGTGGAAATACTATTAAAATGTGCATAATCTTCGCTCACATCTGAAAATGGACTAGCCGCCGATACAGGTACTACAGCAACAGCAGTAACCGCCATTGCAGCTGTTGCCGCTGTATAAAACTTATGTTTTTTCTTTGTCATAATCAATCGTCCCCCGTTTATGTAAAAATTTTATCCTTACCTATTAATTTTACCGAAAGAATTGGAAAAATGCTAGGTTCATTGGAAATTAAATTATAATTATCCATTAAATCCGTCATTTGGTGCTATTTATACATATTTTGGCCACTTCTATCCAACACTCTCTTAATAAATAAAAAAACCGACCTCCTAAGAGATCGGTTTTTATGATGATGATTACTCAGCAGCTTTTGCGCGTAGAACCATTTGTAGGATACCACCATGACGGTAGTAGTCTACTTCTACTTCTGAGTCGAAACGAGCTAAAGCTTGGAAAGTTTTAACTGTGCCGTCTTCAGATTTAGCAGTTACTGTTAAGATTTCACGTGGTTTTACGTTGTCAGTAATGTTAACAGAGATTTCTTCTTTACCAGTCAAGCCTAATGTATCAGCGGATTCACCTGGCATAAATTGAAGTGGAAGAACACCCATCATTACTAGGTTAGAACGGTGGATACGCTCGTAAGATTGTGCGATAACAGTTTTCACGCCAAGTAGGAATGTACCTTTCGCAGCCCAGTCACGAGAAGAACCCATACCGTAGTCGTTACCAGCAAGTACGACTAAGCCAGTACCTTGTTCTTGGTATTTCATACATGCGTCATAGATGTACTCTACTTCGCCTGTTGGCCAGTAAGTAGTGAATCCACCCTCTGTACCAGGAGCAACTTGGTTACGGATACGGATGTTTGCAAATGTACCACGCATCATTACTTCGTGGTTACCACGACGAGAACCGTAAGAGTTGAAGTCACGGATTGCAACACCGTTTTCAATTAAATATTTACCTGCAGGTGTTTCTTTACCGATTGCACCAGCTGGAGAAATATGGTCAGTTGTGATTGAGTCACCGAACTTCGCCATAATGCGTAAGCCGTCTAAGCCTTTAATAGCTTCTGGCTCTTTTGCAAGACCTTGGAAGAATGGTGGGTTTTGGATGTAAGTTGATTTGTCATCAAATGTGTAAAGAGACTCAGTTGATGTTTCAATTGCATTCCATTTTTCGTTCGCTGTGAATACAGTTTCGTATTCTTTTTGGAATAACTCACGGTTAACAACAGTACCTAATACTGCATTAACTTCTTCAGTTGATGGCCAGATATCAGCGAAGAATACTTCGTTACCATCTTTGTCTTTACCAAATGAATCTTTTTGTAGATCGATATCCACTGTACCAGCAAGTGCATAAGCAACAACAAGTGGTGGAGAAGCTAAGTAGTTAGCTTTTACAAGTGGGTGTACACGACCTTCAAAGTTACGGTTACCAGAAAGAACTGAAGTTACGAATAAGTCATTTGCTTTAATTGCTTCTTCGATTTCAGGTAATAATGGACCTGAGTTACCAATACATGTTGTACAACCATAACCTACAGTGTTGAAACCGATTTGGTCAAGGTATGATTGTAAACCTGAATCTTCAAGGTAACCAGTTACAACTTTAGAACCTGGTGCTAAAGAAGTTTTTACCCATTTCGGCACTGTTAGACCTTTTTCTACAGCTTTTTTCGCCACTAAGCCCGCAGCGATTAATACGTATGGGTTAGAAGTGTTTGTACAAGAAGTGATCGCAGCTATCGCAACAGCACCTGTTGGAATTTCTACATCGCCTTCAGCGAATTTCGCTACAGAAGTTTTTGCGAATTCATCTTCTGTTAAACCGAAACCTTGTGTACCTTGTGGTGCCACTACTGCTTCTTTGTAACGAGAACGCATTTGAGATAGTGGAATTAAGTCTTGTGGACGTTTTGGACCAGAAAGGTTTGGTTCGATTTCAGCTAAGTTTACTTCTAAAACATCTGTGTAAACTGGCTCTAATGTTGGATCGAAGAACATGTGGTTCGCTTTTAAGTAAGCTTCTACAACCGCAATGTGCTCTTCGTCACGACCAGTTAAACGCATGTAGTTTAATGATTCTTCGTCGATTGCGAAGTAACCACATGTAGCACCATATTCAGGAGCCATGTTAGAGATTGTCGCACGGTCAGCTAGTGGTAATTTAGATACGCCAGGTCCGAAGAACTCAACGAATTTACCAACTACGCCACGTTGACGTAATACTTGTGTTACTTTTAATGCTAAGTCAGTAGCAGTTGTTCCGTTTGGAAGATCGCCAACTAATTTAACACCGATAACTTCTGGAATTGGGAAGTATGAAGGCTGACCAAGCATACCTGCTTCAGCTTCGATACCACCTACACCCCATCCAAGAACGCCGATACCGTTGATCATTGTTGTATGAGAGTCAGTACCTACTACTGAATCTGGGAATGTTTCGAATGTGCCATCAGCATTTTCGTTTACGTGTACAACTGGAGCTAAGTACTCTAAGTTTACTTGGTGAACGATACCTGTTGCTGGTGGTACAGCACGGAAGTTATTGTAAGCAGTTTGAGCCCATTTTAAGAAGTTATAACGCTCAGCGTTACGTTCAAATTCTAGGTCCATGTTCGCTTGTAATGCAGATGCATTACCATATTTGTCAACTTGTACTGAGTGGTCAATAACAAGGTCAACTGGAATAGCAGGGTTGATTTTGCTTGGGTCGCCGCCCATTTCTTTCATTGCAGAACGAAGAGATGCAAGGTCAACAACTACTGGTACACCAGTAAAGTCTTGTAATACAACACGAGAAGGTTTGAATGGTACTTCTGCCTCTGGGTCAGCACCGTTACCCCATTTTGCTAATTCGTTTACGTGTTCTTCTTTAATTACATACGCATCATATTGACGTAAAACAGATTCTAATAATACTTTGATTGAGTAAGGAAGGTTTGAAACTTTTGCAACGCCAGCTTTTTCAATCGCAGCTAAGTCATAGTAATTGTAAGTTTTACCATTCACTTCGAATGATGCACGGCTGTTGTGTAAATTACCTTGTGCCATTTGCGGATCCCCCTAATATATATCTTTTTGAAAAGGCTTTAAAAATGTGTAGCATCTTTTCTCCAATACCCATGATAGCGCATTTATATTCATAAGTAAATTACATTAATATTATCTTTTTTGATAAGCATAACTTATGACCTTGGTTTCTATCCTGATGTTTTTAATTTTTTGATGTGCATAATATCAAGGTTTTGTATTAGTGAGGGTTTCTATACCTGTCTAACGAAGCATATCTAAATGTATTTAACTGGGGTACTTTTTGGGGCACTTGCTGGGGCACCTGTAACTTTTTTAAAATGGTGCCCCAGTTCGTAAAAATGTAGATAAAGGAAGTTTGGACAGGTACTCTCTTATAAGGAAAGAACGATATAAATTCCTTTAAAGTTAATATTTTCTAAGATGCCTAAATTGGCAGTTGTCTTATCTGCATCCTCACCAACAAAGAACTCTACTAATTTTGCTGGCAAGCTCTTTTCAGTAGCAGTAGATAGCGCTTGATTAACTAGCTTTTCACGTGCAGCTTCTTTTTGAGATTGCTCAAATTGTGCCTTTAACTCAATTAACTGTTTTGCTTCCTCTGATTCTGGTGGGTAGCGTTTAGCAATCTCTTCTTCTAGTTTCTTTGGAAGAGTTTTAGTTTCGTACGTTTTAATCGCATCAGTTACTCGAGTATCAGCAAATGATTGAAGCCATTTCTTACCCTCATCATTGTCGTTTAGAAATGATTGAACCGATTCTAGTGTCAATGTAGCCCCTTGACCGTTACCGTCATTCCCTGAAGGTGGATTATCCTCTGGAGGTGTTCCTTCCCCACCGTCGGCAAGCATTTGAATATCTAAAGGTATTAAAGTTTTAAGATTGAATGGATTGTATTTCATGTTTTCCTCCTTGCCCAATTTAGTTGCCTCATCAAGCCCCTAAACCGTTCAAAAGTTTATTTTCTCTCGTTTTTTAAAGCGTCTACAAGAGTAAAGACAAAAATAAAAAGCCATTCTAAGTGAATGACTTGTGTAGGTTTATAACAATTTTGATTAATATCATGAGAAAAAACCAAGTTTTGAAAAAGCAGAATAAGTAGTTTAATTACCATTTCTCATTATTTTTATAATTTTTCAAATGAATGTACTCATCATTTTTCATTTTCTTCCAACTACTAATACCGTTCAAAATAAGCATAAAAATTACAAATAAAGCTGAGCCCACCATGTAATGACCTAAGTAAAAAATAACAAATGCCCCAACCAATAATGATATCATCAGCAATATCGCTAAAATTTGTAATTTATTATTCTTCTTATCATTCATAAAATCCACCTCCCAATTAAATGTTTTTTTGTTATTTCAATATGTTATTATGGTTTATTTTACCACACGATTAAAATTCTTATATAACTTTCCTTACTTAATTACAAAATAATTTTGATTACCCTTGAGAAATTTTCAAACTTCAATTTGCACTAAATTTTTTCTTCCACTCTTCATAACTCATAAATGGCACCGTTACACTCGGCGGTTTAACCTGTTGATACGCTTTGTTAAAAGCTTGTCTGTAAGTTAGCCCTTGATCAGACATATAAGCATCAATACGCGCAGCCAATTGCTTTTGGTAAGTATCATCCATGTAATCTCTACCTCTTAGATATTCAGGAAGCTTGCCATTAATCATGTATATCGTATGACAACGACACTGGATATCCATTGAAGCAATGCCCCATAACCTCGGTGCTTTTGATTTCCACTTGCCATAGTGAAAGTAGCCATCTTTATCAGCTTTCTGACCATCTAGCTTTTTATGAGACTTACGAACTCTCATATCAAGTGATGACATCCATACCTTTGTTAATTTTGCTGTTTTGCTCGCCTGTTCCTCAATAGCTAGGTCAACTTGCGACCTTACTCGACCACCTTCTGTTCTGGCAACAAGAATAGTCTTTTCCTTGTCCATCCCATTGCGTTCTCGATTCGAATTGCCATGTCTGTGTAGCTTTCACCAGCCTGTAGGCTTTGAGCTATCTCGATGTTCAAACGCCTAATAATTTCGTTCCTATGAGCTTCAAATATCTTCGGAAGTGTTAAAAATTCAACAGGATTTGTTAACGCTGCTTGAATCACCTCAACAGATGGTATTTTAAAGCCCATTTCTTCGCCTGTAGACTGTTGTAAGAGATAAGCCATTAGTAAGTATCTCTCAATATAAAGTCGTTCCTCTGAAGCTTGTATGAGTTTAATAATCTCTTTGTAATCAGCATTCAACTGTTGTGCAATCAACTTCATCTCTTGATTAAAGCGATTGTATTTGTTAACGTCTGTCCAAGTAGCTTGACCGTTCTTACCGAACTTCTTATGCATCTCAAGCATTTGAAATAGTATCGTCTTTAATCGTCGTCCAAAAACAATCTCAATATCCCTCTCAGCTTTAGCTTCTAAATCATCTAAGATACGATTGATTTTCTGTTGATTCATGACTCATCAACTTCTTTCGAATCTTCGTCATCCTCATTCAAAGGTTCAAGCCCATTACCAAACAGTTGTTCATCCTTCTGCATTTCTTCAAGTTCATACTCCACATCATCAACAACAGACAACTTAGAAAGGCGAGTACGCTCTGACACTAATCCTTTTAACGCTTGTGATGCCTGAGCCTCGGACAGCAAATCAATAGGAATGTTGCGTTTATATTCATACCAAACTTTCAAGTAATCGTCTTTTGAGCAAATACCTTTTTTGGCCCATGCACTACATAAAACTTTGAATTGGTAACGTAAAGCTGTCGTAAACTTTCGCTCCATCGTTTTGCATTTATTCTCAAGCGCCATAAGTTTATACGTAACTGTCCATCTTTATCGATAATGTCTGTCTTAACTGGATGTGCTGGATTTTCTGGGTTAGTATCTAAGAGGATTTGAGCCCCTGGATATGAACACCGTGAGATAACCTCTTTGACAAACATGTCATGTAATGCGGTACCTTCGTTTAAAAATCCACCTGCTGCAGTAAAACCACGTGCCTTTTTCCATGCATCCGCATTGGTTCCATCAAAGCAATAAACCTTATTACCGAATACATGAACAGCATTAGTTTTATCCAACTTTAATTCTTTACCTAAGATAGCCTCCATATCATCAAGCACATTCCGACGAATACTTGCTTGTGTGGATCCACCAATAATAAAAGAGAGCCCTTGGTTTTCGAACTTAGCAATATGCATTAAAAAAAGCAGTATAAGAATAAATGTCTTACCTGCCCTCTTGGCACCACTAGCAGCTAATATTTTAGGTTTTTCATGAATAAAGCAGTCCATAACCTCTTTTTGTTTTGGTGTGAGCTCTGACATTATTCATCACCTGCCATACGACGTAACATTTTCGCAATTTCTGATTCTTGCTTATTACTATCAGGGTTTTTGAGTTTGCTAATTTCGGTTTTTGTTTTATCGACGGACAATTGCATCTGCTCAAGCTTCAAGCGTCGTTCATCGTCCTGGTCAGCCATCTCAACAAACTGACGAATAAAAGAACGCAACTCCCCAATTGCTCTTGATTGTGCAGTGAGTAGTTGCGCCTGTCTTTCCCATGCGAATTGGAATTCATATTCTTCTTCAGTTACAGCCTTTTCTACGCCTCCGTCATCTTCTTTAGAACGCGGATAGTATTCGTATTTTGCTTTTTTGAGCTCCTTTATGATTTCGTCTTTTGATTCAACGTGCATAATACGTTGAGCCCTTATAATTGCAGCATATTGTATTATCTGATCCCAGATTAGATCGGCTGGAGAACGCTCGTTCATCGTTTCCATGATTTCGAGTGTTTCTTCAGGCAAGAACTTAGCAAAGAATCCATGTGTTGTTGCATTCTGATTTTGCTTTGGTGCACCATGCCCCTTAGCATTGGAATTACCTGATGGAGCCCCCCGACTTCGTTTAGTAACGTTACCATTGGATTTAGTAACGTTACCTTTCAATTGATCATCCCATTTATCTTGATCCTTCCACTTTCTGATTTGTGAGTCGGATAAATCTAACTGCTCTGCAATATCCTTCAGGAGCACTTGCCCTTTGCTTTCAAGCCACATTTGAAACGCTTCATCACGTTTCGGATTTCTAGGTCTAGCCATATCTCATACACCACCACCTCCATCATTTGTTTGTTTTGTAATCACCTCATTATGCTAGTTGCACATTTCTTAAAAAATATGAGCCGGCCATGTATGTCATGCTCCGAACGAACTTGTGGAGCGCGGGTCCGGTCGTCGGTCTGTCTTTCCCTAATATTTAGGTTTTGATAAATACCAATATAGGAAAACCTTACCACGCCGTCCTGCCTCCCATTTTACATTATTATTTTTAGCTCACCTAATCTATAACGAATGTAACATATATAACGTTTGTAACATCTATCACATTTGTAACTTTTACAACAAATTTTCAAGAACTTTTTAAAATTCCCTCTTGAACCTCAAGTTACTTTAGGTTATATGATAAACCTATACTTTTGATAGGAGGAATTTTGATGAATAAGGTTAAAAAGTTTTCTATTGGTGAATTTTCTGAAAAGACAGGAATTCCAATTCCTACTTTGCATTACTATGATGAAATTGGTTTACTACAACCCGAAAAGAATCCTTCTTCAGGGCATCGCACTTACTATTTTCAAGATATTATTACCTTGCAAAAAATTCTCAGCCTAAAATTCCTAGGGTATAGTCTAGATAAAATAGCTATTTTGTTACATGAGTCAAGTTTTAACGTTGATTTGAATGAAAGTTTATCTCTGCATTTAAATGCTTTAGTAAGTGAAAAGGAAAAAATTGAACAATCAATCCAAGCGATTAATAGAGTAATAAAGTTAGTCGAAGAAGAAGGAGAAGTAGATAGTACGATATTATTTAGCCTTATATACAATATGAAAGTAGAACATAAACACGAAGAATGGATGGAACGTCATAGTTTAACGGACATCAAAGAAGAGCTTTCAATCAAATCAGAGGATGATAAAATTACCTTGGATAAAACATTTATTAAATTATCTAAAGAAATGAAACAATTATATGGTAAACCTATAGATGACTATAAAGTACAAGAGATGGTCAAAAACTATTTAGATTCAATTTTTTCATTTCTTGGTGACGATTTGATACAAAAGTTAGCTGATACTAATGTGGAAGAACTGGATATTCAAGAACTTGAATATATGACAATTTCTCCTTTCACTGAAGATGAACAAAAATGGTTTAATCAAGCAATAGAATTTTATATGAAACAAGTAGAAATGGAATAAAAACAACTCTATTTGTAGGGGTACAAGGCCCCTACATCATTCCATCATTTGATTTACAATGTTATCCTTAATACGTTTAATGCTCGTTACTGATAAAGCCATGTGTTGGCCTATCCAACGTTGTGATTTGCCGTCTAACATCCAGTTCAATACCTGAACTTCTCTATCGCCATTAACTCGTTCAATTAGCTTCTGAACCTCTAAAAGCTTCTTCTCATACTCTGCAACACGCTTAATATTTTTAGAACGTCTAATAGCTTCCTGCATAATTGGATCGCCTACACCACCTACTGCCTTTGGTAGTGTAGCCTCAATCCCATACTGTGCCGTTTTTGCCCCTATAACCATTTCTGCTCGCATTTCTTTGATGGCGTTAACCATCCAGTGGTAGTCTGTAATCATTGAATCTAAAGCATCTGGTGTAATCGTTAGTGTTCTTTCTTTTAACATAGGTTTGCCCTCCTAAGTTGTGATATACTACTTTTACTAGATTGTCTTAAAAGGGCATAAACCAATTCGAGCTGTAGCGTGTGCAAACGCTGCGGCTTTTTCAAAAAAGGAATGATGATGTGAACCAATTAATTCTATATGTCAGCTACAAACCAAGCTTGTAGGGAGTGCTGATTCTTCCCTTGACCTCCCTGCAAGCTTGGGTTTCTCAAGGGAGCTGATATTGATGAAAAACCGTTCTAAAGCCTATATTCGTCATCAGAGAGAGCGAATTATCCGAAAGAAATGGTCAATTTTAAAAGATGTAATGTTACGTGAAAGTGAGTTCATGCCTGTACGTGGTACATTAAACAAAGGAAAAATTCATTGCTCTTGTAGAATGTGCCGATACGAGCAGTATCACTCGATTCCAAAAGCCAAACATAAAGCAAAATTAAAAGCTATGAAAAAGGAAATAGACGATTATGTCTATTTCCTTTTTTAGTATTTCCTTACATCCTTTTTAGTTTGCTTTACCAGTTAGGACACTGTAACTTTTTTGTGTTACAATTTACAAAAAAATACATAACGAGGTAATTAAATGGATATATTTACAGATATATCGAGTGGCGGCAGTCTGTTATTTTTTATACCACCACTGATCTTACTGCCAGTTGTAATGATAGGATGTGCCGTAATTTATAAAATCCTATTGGGCAGTATTTTGCCAAAGAAGGTTTACAACTTTTTGCTTGGCCCAATTGCCCTTCTTGGATTCTTTATTTGGGCTATCCCAATGAACATGGGATTTTATGAGTTTTTTAGAGCGATATTATAATCGCTCTATTTTCATTTAACCCTCATATTGTGCAGTAATATATATTTATAATTCCCACAAAAACCTTCACAGAATTGTCACTTACTAAGTATTTATAAAATTTATATACTTACTCAAGTAACGAAAGGAGTGTTGACGTATGCCAACTACTAGAAAAGAAAGTCTATATTTTGGTTTAATAATGTGTTTTGGAATGGTACTTTTTATGACCCTTTATAACTTCTACCTTAATGATACATTTGGACAAATTTCTTTCTTAGGTGGAATTACTAATTTTTTAATAGGTTTTATTGTTGCTATCATTCTTGACTTGTACCTAGTGGGACCTATAGCTAAAAAAATAGCTTTCAAATTAACAGCAAATACATCAAATGTTCTATTTAAGATTCTAACAATATCTACATGCATGGTTATTGGAATGGCTTTTTTTATGTCTATTTATGGTTTGATAACAAGTTATTTTCACAATGGATTTTATTCCAATTCGATTATTAAAGAATTCCTTTCTGTGTTTTGTAGGAATTTTATTGTAGCATTACCTTTGCAAATTATTATTATGGGACCAATTGTACGTTTTTTATTTAATAAGTTTATAAAAACTTCTCCAAATAACTTAGTATTAAAAAATTAAGTTGAAACATATTATTTACGTTTCTAGTAACCTAAGAGATTTATTCTTTTTGGTTACTTTTTTACTGAACAATTTCTTTCACTTGCTCCCATCATCCCAATTCCACAAGCTCAATTGTCCTTTAGCTGGCACTGGTTCAAGTAAAACTTTCATTGTTTTCAGCTCCCATGCATATCGACCATCCATAAAATCACCAAAGTACAGTTCATCACTCTCTAATTTTTTTCCGAATTCCATGCCTGCAGCACTTAACTCAGGCAACGGTGATAGAGAATATGTACTCACTTGAAAATAATGCAAAAATAGTCACTCACTGTTTTTCGAATTAGTGACTTTCTTTATAAGCATAACTGGCTATAATCTCTTCAACTTGGGGTGCTTTCCCCTCATTTTTTTAATTAAGAATAGTAAACTTTTTCTACTTTATATAATGTTTGCTCGATAGTCGAGCAGAGAACGGCATCCACTTTGTAAAATTTAACTCGAAAGTATAAACTTTTCAAAAAGTTCTTTATATTATTTTTTTGCTTAAAGGCAGGGAGAAATTCTGAATTTTTCTTCACATCACCGAAACTTTGAATCCATTGCTCTACATGAGCCTGACTAAGTATTTTTCTATTTAAAACACTAATTATGGATTTTACCATTCTCTCATCTTCCCCATCGGAGTAAATTCGATCTGTTATGGTCATCTTTTCGTAAACCAAATCGAGGATAGTTAAGAGGTCATTTTTATCCAGTTCGGAACATTGTGCCAAATCATCTAAAGCATCCGCTGCATGGGCTATGGCATGAGCCCAGCCTTTTTCTTCGTCATACCCACGGTAATCTCGCTCTTCTTGTACACTGTAAAATACTTTCTCTTTTATGTGATGAATTTGCTCACTTGAGAGAAATGGTGATTCTCTATGCCTCGTGAAGAGGAGCGGTATGACTAGCATGGAGAAAGATCGAGTGAAGACAGAGTCTGTATTTGTTTCACCAAGCTTAAAAAGCAAATGGCTTTTATCCAAAACAACTGGTAAAAGTTGTTCTAGTTCGTTTGCAGTTAGAGATTTATCAGGAATCCAGTGTGATAAGGTTGTATAAATTAGCTCATCACGTAGTTGGGCATCCAAAGAACCGATGTTATTTATCATTTCTAGTATCAACTGAAATCTATCGGGTGGTGCTTGGTACCCATTTTCTTTTATTACTATCAACTTTTCTTTTAAATTCATTTTACACGCTCCTACTAGAAATTATCTGAACTAACTTTTTCAAGAGTTTCTACTAACTATACGGCTTTTTCCGTACCCTTCTTCCCTTCCTATATTGAATACTAATTTTTTCTCCTTTTAAAAAAAACATCTGTTCACTTATTTAATTATAAGCGAACAGATAATGAACTTTCCATATTTAAACAGCTTCATTATTCATTAACTACTTTTTGGCTCTTTTTGTTTCATTCTACTTTGTAACAACGGGTATGATATTTTCATCTCTGCGGACCATTCTGATTACGTTGTAACCCTTTGCCCTTAAAAGGTTGAAAGCAACATCGTCTGTTAGTGCTTTATGTTCTTCGTGTGTTAAATGTAAGCTTGATAAACCTATAATTGGTACATTGTCAGGCTTGCGTTTGAATAAAAATTTTGCTGGCACTATTACTTCATAGCTCATAATCTTCACCCCTTTTTATAGATATTCCTACATTTTAGGTTAATTCCCTTCCATAAAACCGATGACCGACTTTTATTTCTATGTACAAAACATATCTAATTACCTAAAATGGTAAATAGTAGTTAGATATATTGAGGTGAATACAAATGAATAATTGTCCTAATTGTTTAGCTAGTAATCCTTTTAAGAAAGTATATAGAGATGGTTTAGTATTTGTGAAATGTGAATACTGTAATACGATTTTTGAAGATATTACGACGAGAAAAACAAGAGAAGTGTCGGAGAGAGTACGAAACGAAGTCCAAAATGATGTGCAAAAAGAAAAATCTTCAGGTAAGGCTCTAGCAATTGGGATAGGACTTATGATCCTTTATTTTATTATTGATACTATATCTAAACTATATTAAATTATAAAATAAAAGTTTGTTATATGAACAAGGGTATTTATGCTATCTCAATCTTTCTGTTAAAAGAATGAAAAAAGCCCAGGCACAAATATTTAAGTACCTGTGCTTTTTTATATACACGTATAACGAAGTTTCCCAAAATGGTAAATAGGCCATAAAAAGGTAAGGAGGGGTATTTATGAAAAATTGCCCTAACTGTTTAGCTACAAACTCATATAAAAAATTTCACAAAGAAAACACTGAAATATACGTATGTGAATATTGTGGTGCAGTATCAGAAGATTATACAATAGAAACTCATATAGAATTTAATCATTCGGAAACAGTAAGAGAGTCAGAAAATAGAACCTACTATTATAGAGAAGTGACTCCATCAAGATGGCCGAAAAAAATTGCACTAATTTTGATTAGTATAATAGGATTATTAGTAATTGGACAATCCATAGAATTGTTTTTTTCAGACGAAGAAAAGCCAATAAAACAAATCTCAACCATTACGCCCGAAAAGTTTCGAAAGCTCAAAGTAGGTATGAGTGAAGAAACCGTAAAAGAAATCGTAGGATACGGTGCCTTGCACAAAGATGGAGATAAACTTAATTATAAGGGAGAAAACGGTGTAGAAGAAAATTCTAGGGTAAGTTTAGAATTTTATAATGGTAAGTTAGAAGCTATATATGAATTCGGATTAATTACAAAAAGGAAATATTAATATGGTTATCCATAAATTACTTTACTACTCTAGCAAAATTATTTAGACCAAAACTGCATTGGACTCGGACAATTGCACATTAAATAGATCATGTGAAAACTTAAACTTATTACGATTTAGACGCCCAAACTTGGTTGCTAACCCATCTGAATATGCAGCAGCTATTACCCGCTTATCAAAAAGACGGAAACGATTCTGTTACCGTCATACTTTTACCATGTCGTGGTGGCATCTCTATTAATATAGATAACTGTTCACCATCGACCACACGTTGGAGCACATCACAAATTAATTCAGTATGAAAAAAGCGCTTATAATGGCTAAGATTTACATATTCAACATAATCACGGTAGAAGCGGCTTGCCGGTTTCATCTTTTAAAATTTCCTCAACCTTGCCAAAATCTGAATAATCCGTAATATCAGCGAATGCTATATTAATGTACCTTTGCAACACATCACGAGCATCTAACATCACACTGTCAGCTAATTGCTGTTTTAACCGCATGATTTCTTCTTTTATACCTTCAATTACCATCAAACGATGAGCATTTCGATTAGCTGTTATCTAGTCGCATTGATATGCTTTTTGATAAGCTTTTGTAGCATTGAAGTATCTAACGTAATACATACAAAAAAGCAACTGTTTATCGTTGAGACCGTCACTTGGGACAATATCAAACTGTACAGTTGCTTGCGATTCCGCTTCAAGACGATCATACCAGCTATCTTTGTTTTTCCACCCACGTATAGTTCCATCAGATACACCTAGTTGCTCAGCTATATCCTTTTGCTTTATATCACCGTTATGTGCTTTGTAAATATTATACGCTTGGTCACGTCTTGGATCCCTTGCTCTAGCCATATCTCATTTTTTTGTTTTGTAATCACCCCATTATGCTAGTTGCTTAATTCAATGAAAATAAAAAACCACGCTCGAATGAACGTGATCTGAAAGCTATATTTATTTATCAAAAAACTCTGTTACACATAAAGTATAAATAAACTTTTGTATTTTATTCATCCGGTAATGACTCTATGGAATCATGTTTATTACATGTAATAAGCTTAGCTTTAAATTCTATACTTGTTGAAAGTTTCTGCAACATACTTAACTCATTAGCCAACTTTTCTATTTCAACAAATCCCTGACTTTGCAATCTAGAAGTGTCTAGTTCAAGCTGTTTTAATGACTGTTGAATTAATTCTAAATTCTCCATATATTTTTCTAAAATCTTTTCAGTATCCAATATATCATCCTGATTGTTTGTGTCTTTAATCATTTAACGACTCTTCCTTTCTCTCTATAAAGTCATCTTTACCATGTATATTTTTAATACATGAGATATTAATTAACATCTTAGGAAATGGAATAAAAACACCTCTTAAATCCTATTTAATTAACACCATTATAAAGGTGTTTAACTTATTTAACAAATTACCATTTTCATAGTTAATTGCATAATAAAAAAGCCACACCTATTGGTTATGGCTTTGTAAATTAATGAAGGAAGTACATACATAACTGTCACTGCTGCTCCAAATGGAAGAGCCCCATCACCTGTTACAATTCTGACAGATAATAAATCACATTTATTTATAGCATAGTTAGCTGTTGTTGAACCACAGCAATTGGGGTTTGCGGCAGTATTTGGCCCTGTTACTGAAGCAATAACACCTGTTGAAATGGGGTCAGTAAAACCACAGCTTCTACTAATAACTTTCTTCAGCCGTTACTGTATCTGCAGCTGTTAGTGTATTATCACGTACATTTAAAACTAATCCAGTTATGATTGCATTTTCTGATATACATGGGGCTTAGAATCTAAAGAAACATTCATTTTTCTCACAACCCGCACATATTGTTTGCATTTAGGCTTTTATAAATACCAAGTGAAGAAGGATTTACCTGTCCGACCTCCCCTCCATTTGGCACATTTGTAACATTTCATAAACTTAACTACATCGGGCCTCTTAGTTTAAGGCTGCTTTCTCAAAGATTATTGCTTCTGGTTTGGCTATTCTTTCCTGTAAAGATTAAGATGCACCTACCGTCTACTATTTTACCACAAAAACCCATATCGTTATTCAACTATACTGCTCCATTAATTTTAAATCCATTTGACACCTCAAAATTTGTTTTCTAAACGATACATAATTTTACCAAATAAATCTTCTAAAAATGTATAATCGTTCTATTTTCGTTTAATCTTTAAAATTTTCAATATCGCTTACACAATATTAGGTGTTACTACTACGGTATTTTGTCTTTGTATATGGATTCACCTTTGTTTACAGATTCACTTCTATTACACTTTCTACTAAACAATTCACACTTTGCTTTTATTTTTAAAGAAACTTGATTAATAAGTCTAATGAATGTAGAAGCGTAATGCATATTATGAAAAGGTAATCTGCAGATTATTAATCTTTCGTTAAATGGAGGTGAAAATTACATGCCTTTAACTACTGGGCCAATTGAAAATACAGGAAATCTACCAGCTAATGCATCTAGCGTTCGTATCAAAGTTCTTAATCTCACTGGAGGTTTATTAACAGGAGTAGTAAGGGTTTTCAGACTAAACGGCACGAGACAATTATTATCAACAACACCTTTTGCTGCTAATGCCAACGCTTCTACTTTTGTAACGCCAAGTGTAGGTGGATCTGCTCAATATGAAGTTGAGATTGTTCCTAATCAAACAGGCGGATTATACAGCGTTTACGGTCGAACAGCTTCAGGTGTAATCATCGATGCCCAACGATTTGTGAACTCAGAATTAACACCGATTCTTTAATTTTATAAACAGATTTTATCAATTAAAATCTAGGAAGCCTTATACTCAGTTATAAGGCTTTTCGTATTATTCATTTCCCCTTTCAATTTCTCTCTGATCGAGGCTTTGAGTAAAACCCTACAGTCAATTTTTGTCGTCACCTTTCTATACTGAAATACATAGAATACGTTTGAGGTAATTCATCACTATGAAAGTAAAGGGGATATTAATTAAAATGAATAAAAATAATCCACAACAACCTTCTGTGACTACAGAAATTCAGATAGCAAGACTTGCCTATATTGGGGCCTCAATTGCAACTCTGGGCGATGGTCTTTCTGCTGTTGCAGCTGGTTTAGCATTAAATGCTCTAGAAAAATCAAATAACGAGAATCCTCAAGCCAAAAATAGTGACCAATCTAAAGAAGTAGAAGATCTTCAGAAGCAAATAGATTATTTAATAAACGAACTAAAACAAGTAAAAAAATTAATGAAATAACCTAATTTTTCCTAAATACTTTTAAAAATGACATTGAAAATAATAAGTAAAAAGGAGGGTAAACATTTGCAATACAATGTACAACAAACTTTAAACAATAGATTAATTCTCGACCTTAATAAAGCCATTAATGGCGAATATAATGCTATTCGATTTTATAAGCATTTAGCACAACTTGCTCCAAATGAAGAAGTTAAAAATCGTATACTAGAAATACGAAAAGATGAAATGAGACATTTCCAAGGTTTTGTTTATACCTATACTTACCTAACTGGTCAACAACCATCTCCACAGATAAACGAAACATTACCACAGAATTTTAAGAGTGGTATCCTAACTGCATTTAAAGATGAACAAGAAGCAGTTGAATTTTATCACCGTGTTGCTAGAGAATATAATATTCCTTATATTAGTAATCAATTTAGTTCAAATGCTTCAGACGAACAGAATCACGCAGTTTGGTTTTTATTCTTTATTAACCAATATTGATAAAGAAACATTACCGACTAAATGTCGGTTTTTTTATTTATTAACTGTACTTATGAATAATACTTTCAATTCACTACAGAGCTATAAAAAACTAAACTTGTATATGTTAATTTCAAAACAAACTCAGCTGTTCATATTTTTGTTCTTTGACAGATTCATCCACTATTTCAGGCACATTCTGCACCATTTCTTCTATTTTTTGCACCTTGCTTATCGTTAACATTAGCCGCTTCTAGCGTGGTTCTTACTCTAACTTTTCTAACAGCCTGTAGTTCCTCTCCCTTAGTGTTAATTTCGAAAGTGTAAAATAAATGATTATTGCAGAAATAATTCCAATAAGAGCACCTAGAATTACCTCTAAAGGATAATGAACTCCTATCCAAATACGTGAAATTCAGACTAATATAGCAAGCAAAATCCATAGAATCCATTTTCCTTTTTTCAATAACCAAAGGGACATATAGAATGAAAAAAATAATATGGTATGATCACTTGGAAATGAATTATTTATTCTTTTTCTATCAACTGATTTGTATTCGAAAGGACAGCAAATGGTTGGTGATTAAAATGTAATAACCCTGCAAATTTCCCTATAATTTCAGCCAAAACGAAAGCAATACTTGGCGCACATGAGCATTATCCTAATATTATTGTCATTTTGATTTGAAACTCTTAATGATTAGTTGTCTCAATTGCTCGTTTCTACACGTACAAGTGAACGTGTTTTTTTTTGCATATTCATAATGTATAATTGAATCAATCTGAATAATGCAATATTTACCACTTTATGTTATCCTTATATAAATTATTAGGAAGCCTCGGGGGTTGTTATGCGTTGAAAATACATTCTACAAATAGATATATTATATTTATTTTCGGTATTACTTTGATGATAACTGGAGTGGGAAGATTATCTGGTTTCCTTGAATATGATTCAGTTATTCCAAATCAATCTGTTGCACTACTATACATACCTATTGGCGTTTTTGTAATGTTCATTTCTTACTTTGTTAAACCAAAAAAAGAAAAAGGTTAATAGTTTACTATCTTTCAAGCACCTTCCTCATATTGTGTAGTTAGAAACTGTAAACAACCATCCTTGAAATATCTCTTTAATTCTCTTTTCCTAACAACCATTTCTTTATTGTTATTTACTAATCTTACATACTTACTATTCTTTGTTAGCTTGAAAGTATAACTATCGTATGTTTCAACTTTAAAACCTATGGTATAGGTTCTGCGATACTCTAATTTGCTAGGTAGCCACCCCAGCTTATGACGTAACATAAATGGTTTCATAAAACATACTCCTTTATTATCAATTCATATCAATTTACTGACAGCCCATATTGACTTTCGCAATTTTGTACTTCCTCCATCAACATCAAATACTCATATTGTGCAATAATCAAACCAAACCATATTTTCAAATATTACCTAATCATGTTATTATTTCGTAAGTCATTACCTAAATATCAGGAGTTGTTATAAAATGAAAACACATTCTAAAATTGGACATATCATATTTGTTTTAGGCATCGTATCACTTTCAATCGGATCAGCGAGATTAACTGGTGCTCTAGAATACAATTCATTTATTTCAAATAAATCTATTGCAATACTATTCATTGCTATAGGGGTTTCTGTTATGTCCATTTCATTCTTTGTAAAACCTCTAAAAGTTAAATAACTTTACAGAACAATATCTCTTAGATATTTAACTCCAATTGACCTGTTATTTCTTGTACATGATCATTCCAAGCAATTTGATAATTACTTGCTATCAGAGTTAGCAGGAACAATTTAAAAAGCCTCTAACAGTCAAAGTGATAGTTGCCATCTACGTTTAAAAAAGACTATTAACGATATAACCAGTACTCATATTTTTATAAGTGACCTGACTTTACTGAGAAAGTAAATTAATTTCTTTATTACGAATATGAACAACTCCTGTATTACTAACTTTTATATTCACCTCTGTAATGCCTCTTTTTAAAATATGTTCTATTGTATATCTAATCTCCCATTCTTTAACCTGACCAAGATCATTTGAAATACTAGCATGGCTAGATTTCTTATTTTCACTATGAATAATGACTGTCCCTTCACATTCATATACCTTTACAACACCACCCATAAAACCAGAAGCAATAGTTACAACATCGACTCTTTCTTTTGTTATATCTCGAAATGTTTTAGTTGGAAAATTATATATTTTCGCCATTTTGACCTCTCCTTTTTCAGAACATTCGTTTGTACTTATAATAGAACAAGTGTTTGCTCTTTAGCAAGGTAAAATTTATGAAAATAAAAATATTTTGTTATTTGATAGTGATTAAATTCTTTCTTCTAAATACTATAAAGCTAAGATTTATATATAACTCGTTAATTTTTTAATGATAAAATATTAAATACAAAAAAATCCAGGCTCAAAATTAATTGAGTACCTGGGCTTTTTTGTCGTCGGAGTATTGCTTTTGTAGATTAACACTTCTACCTGTACAACTTCTGAACAAAATATCATAAAATCTTGGATATTTTTGTTGTTTTGCTTTCATTGTTATAGACTATCTTCTAATTTTATTAAATCTGCAATTTCACGGACTGGTCCGTTGCAAGTAATGCGTCAATTCTTTCATTTTGATCAATCTCTCTAAAACTATTAAAAGTGGGGTACAAATGAGGTACGGTTTAACCGAACCTCCCCTCCCCTCCCCTTTGATATCAAGGGGTTTCTATACCTGTCTAACGAAGCGTATCTAAATGTATTTAACTGCGGTACGCGCACTTTTGTACCTCCGTTTGTACAATGCATATTCAGTTGCTATTGAAGCACCACTTTCTTTCTGTTTTATTAATACCTCCAGTAGTTTTAGCAGACTGTAGATCAACTCAATAAGGTTTGATTTATTTAGTAAGTCCCAAAGGCAATGTTCACATCTTTTTAAGAAGCTTCTTTACAAATCATTAGTAAATTGCCATCTAAATCTTTGAACACAAAATAAAAATTATCCTGAATCTCTGTAACAAGTTCAACATTATTCTCTTTCATAAATTGATAAGAAGCTTCAATATCATCGGTCAAAAGCTGAATTGACGGAACTTGGTAAGTGGAAATATCACCATCTTCTTTTCTCCACTTTGGCATGGAATCTAAAATTAATCCAGCTGTACCTTTCATAGGTACCACGAATAAATGTCCAAAATATTCTTCTCCCCCTTCCAAACCTAGTATTTTTCTGTACCATTCTTTTGCTTTCTCTAGGTTACGAACTGGAACAAATACACCTCCAATTCTGTTTTTTATTGGTGATTTGTAGTCATGGCTAGTCACAAATACATCCTCCTTAATAATTTATTTCTACTTGTGGAACTCTATATTTTTTCTATTTTAACGTGATATTCTACTATTCCTTCTTGTACTAACCTTCTCGATAAGTTGAAGGAACAACACTTTTAGAAATAACTAAATAGAAGCAGCTTAAAATATTGTTTCTCATCTTCAGACGTTCGTTTCAAACGTTCAATTCGAACGTCAAACAGCTTTAATTATTGGTATATTCTATTCCTTTATTTTCTAAACACATCATTAAAACCAACAATTTTCTTCTTTATTTTTCTCTAAAATTTGTTTTATTTTATTATCTGTATTTAATAATACTTGTTTAATTTGTATAATCTGATGTTCTCTTTGTATCATCTGCTCATACTTTTCTTGGAATATAACTTTTATTTCAAGCAGGTTTTGTATTTCTTCTTTTGTCAGTTTTTTATTTTGATCAATATTTCCCGACCAATCAAAAAGCATTTTGATTTCTTGAAGAGTAAATCCCGTTTGTTTAAGTTTAAGGATTGCTTCCACTGTATCAATGTCTTTCTTGTTATAATTGCGGTGCTTATTTTTAATTTCTGGATGCAATAATTTCATTTTTTCATAATAACGTATCGTATCTTTACTAAGACCAGTACATATTGCAAATTCACCAATTTTCATTATGATCCCCTTCTATAATATAAATTTATAAACCATTAGGGCAATTATACAATGGAAAATGAAACGAATGATATGATGGCTGAAAGTAATTCGTCCATGTGTTAACCTCCCTTCTGTAACTGCTAGTATATGTAACAAGATAAATGCAATTATTAGTAATATAAATAACCAACCTTTGTTTGGTATACATAGTATTAAGAGAATACTTATCGATACGATAACAAATATGAATGTTCGTACTTCAAATCCAACTTCTTTCCATTTTTTTATCCCTGCTACTCCTATTAAAACTGCGTACAACCCAATTAGTATAATCGTAAAAATTATCATCTCCATCACTCCATTCTTTGATTTCATTCATCTTAAAAGATGGAGCCGACTCCATGTCAACAGCCTTGAACAAGCTTTGGTTTAAATTCGAAGTAAAAGAAAAGCCTCCATTTAGGAATCTCCCTAAATGTTTTTTTAATCGATTGATTAGTACAACCGTGCTAAAATAAATGCATGAGTAAAAAAATAAAACAACTAATCAAAAAGAAAAGTCATTTATTGAAAAAGCTCGTAGAACTCAAATTGTCGAATGTGCTATTGAAACCATTGCAGAGGTGGGTTACGCTCAAGCTTCTTTAGGTCAAATTGCAAAACGTGCACAAATCAGTAAGGGGGTTATCTCCTATCACTTTGCAAGCAAGGGGGAATTATTAGAGCAAGTAATTTATGATTACTATATGGCATGTCAAGCTTATACTGCTCCTCTAATAGAAAATCAAAAATCTCCTTTAGATATGCTTAGCGTTTATATTGAATCAAATCTTAGATTCATAGATGAAAATCGGCAACATGTTTTCGCTGTCATTGAAATTGTTTCTAATGAAAGAACTGCTGATGGCAAACTTCGATTTGCGGCGGACCATGATGATGCTATTTTTCTTCCCATAGAAAACATACTTACACTAGGAATGCACGCGGGTGTTTTCCGAGAATTCACCAAATTGGGTTCAAGAGTAATGGCGTTAGCGATAAGAAATTCCATTGACGGTTTCACTATTGAATTAATGAGAAATCCCCAGTTAAATGTTGAGGAATATACGAGAGAACTAATTACAATATTCGTTAAAACAACTAAAAAATAATATGTCAGAAAACTTGAGGAGGATAGCTATGCATTACTATGAGGTAATTTGTTTTAGTTGTAGAAATAAATTCAAAGTATACGAGGGGTCACTGAGATTCAGACAGTTAAAGGAAAGAACCGATAAGATTTTTCGTTGCGAAGAATGTTATAGCAAAATTCGTATGGATGCTATTAAAAATTTCTTTAGATAGCTCCTTCAGCAGATCTTGAGAATAATAAAAGGGACTACAAGTTAAATAAGTATAAATTCCAGGCTCAAAATTAATGAGTATCTGGGCTTTGTGGAATCATTTAGGTCTATCTCTACTTACAACTATGCTATCGTCAGTCGTTTTTCAAAACAAATTCTATCATTTTCTTATGCCTATTCATGTGTGCATTAAGAATTTGCTGCTGACATTCTACTTTGAACACAAAACCTTTGCAAAAATAAAAAGCCATCAAGAATCAGGAACAACTACTACTGCACAACTCGATTGCACTCAAAGCATTTAAAAAGAACACCTATGTTAGGTGCTCTTCCGATTAATTTTTCTTGTTTAAATCATCTGGATAAACTATCGTGTTAATTACATCTCCATTTGATTCATCTTTAAAAATTACTTTGACTTTATAATCCTTTTCATCCACACCATTAAATAATTGATAGTACATACCTGTTAAAGCTAGTCCGAATGAGGCCATTGTGTCAAGACTATTATCAAATTCTTCTTTGTTTACAGATAAAGTGAATTCTGAAAAAGATTTGTCATAGGTTACATCTTTAATAGATTTGAACTTTTCACTTGTTTCAAGCTCATCTACACTTGCTAGAATGCCTTCTTTTAAACCTTTCATCATTTCTTTATGTTCTGTTTCAGACATTTTATAAGTTAAAGAACCATCATCGTTCTTACTGACTTCCTTCATCCCACTGCTTTTTGCCTTTGAAATAACAGAATCAATGTCCTGACCCTCAAAAAATATAGCTGGAATAGTTACTTCTACATCCCCACCATCTTTGCTACCTTTTTCCTGGCCCTCACTACAACCAGAGATCAAAACACCTAGTAATATAAATAATGGTAGTATCCATTTTCTTGCCATTAAATCTCCTCCTCATACACCAATATACAGAATATGAAGAGATTACACTATACTTTATTAACATAAAGCTCTATTTCTTAACCGCTTCTATACATGAAAAATCATTTCTTTTTTGAGAAACTGATTTTTTATCGTTATCTTAATGTGGTTGGTGAAGTTCCACATCATATAAATAAAATCTATTTCCTACTAAGCGTTCAATGCTTAACTTTATAAAATTCAACACGTACTTTGATATAATCAATCATGCGTTGTTTTACATTTCTTCAACAAAGGTTGTGATGAATTTTTATGTTTGCAGTACTTTTGGCTATAAGTATTGGAGCTATTTTTGCTGTGCAAACAGCCATTAATGCTCAATTAAGAAAGTTTGTGATTTCTCCTTTTTTAGCTTCCATGATCTCCTTCGCTATTGGTGTCATCTTCTTAACTATTACATTAGTAAGTAGTGGTTCATCACTGGGGATTCCATTAGATTTATTGTTGAACCAACCTATCTATATATGGTTGGGGGGAATTGGTGGCGCTATTGCGATAACTACTAACATTCTTCTGTTTCCTAAATTGGGAAGTGTGCAAACGGCCATCCTACCGATCTTTGGAATGACTCTCATGAGTATGTTAATCGATCATAATGGATGGTTTAACTCCACACAATATTCCTTTGGATGGAATCGAATCTTTGGTATATCGTTAGTCTTAATCGGTGTCTTTGTAGCAACAGCTATACGAAGAAAGAAAAATGACCAGTATTCACCTCAAATAAATAAGGAGAGGATGTTAAATCAATGGATTTGGCGAATAGTAGGCATTCTAGCAGGAATGTTACTAGCTATCCAAATTGCTGTTAATGGGCAATTAGGTAAAGTTCTTCACTCTTCTTCTCATGCAGCCCTTGTTTCATTCTTTGTTGGTACTATTACCTTGATTATGATCGTTGGGTTAAAGGATCGTTCTTACACAAATATTAAAGAGCCTTTTAAACAATCTGCTCCTTGGTGGATATGGATTGGCGGGATCTTAGGAGGATCTTATGTTCTCATCAATGTGTTTCTTGTCAATCAAATTGGAAATGGCCAAACTGTAGTCCTTGCTTTATTCGGTCAAATCACTGGTAGCCTACTGGTACAGCAATTCGGATTGTTTAACTCGATAAAGAATCGAATTCAACCTTTACAAATAATTGGTTTAATGGTGATGATAGCTGGTGTATTTTTAATTAGGCTATTTTAAATAATTTCCTTTGTTGACCTTGAACGATGAAACTCTTTTTCAAGAATGGATGCGACATTTCCCCCAGAACATAAAACCAGAGTTCATCTACGAAATGTAGCATAAACTCTGGTAACGATTGTGGTCCATCTTTATTTTATGAATTGCCTCATGATGATTTCTTCGCCGATACGTCCTATTAGCCTTTCATTCGTATCTTCAAACCCTACTTTTACATATAGTTTCTGTGCTGGTATATTATCTTTGTCTACAACTAAAACAATTTCATCGCAATTAGGAAATTCTGCTTTAACAAACTCAACTAGTAATGTCATTCCTTGTTTTGCGTAGCCCTTCCCTTGTTCCGTATGATTAATTGATAATGCAGATAAGAGCATCGCATTTCTATTCGTAGAATATTTCTTAACTCGTTCATTAGAATTTAGGAGAAAGAAACCAACAGGTGTATTTTCACTTAGAATTACAATGCGATGCTGTCCTTCATTAATTTCCTCAAAATTGCTCGGCAGTGCAGAAAATTGTTGTTGCTCTTCAGTAAGGACAAAAGCGTTCAGTTCTTGCATATATTCACTTGAAAAATGCTTTAATTCAACCTTCTTCAATTTTTCCATTACATAATTCTCCATTCGCTTTTTCTATACTTTACCACTTTATTAGGTTGTGGTCATTCATTTATTTGAAATTTCAAAAAAACACGTACGTTAGATAAATAAATCACCTAAAAAATGCCTAGGCTCTACATTAATTTGAGTACCTAGGCATTGATGTTACTTATACTTTCTCTTGGATATGGTTACAGGGATAGTGGCAACCATTAATATTAACCCTAGATAGAGAGGATATTTTAAACATGCATTCGTTGAATACCCAAATAAATAAGGCATACCTATTAAGGCCATGACTACTCCAATTACAAACAAGCCCATTTCAATTTTTCTAATCATTCTCCCATCCCTTACCATTCCTTATTCATTTTCTAACACTATCCCTATAAACAGAGAGGCTTTATCTAAGAAGTTTCTTTAAAATAAAAGACACCCCTCAGAAATAAGGAATGTCTAACTTTTTATCTATACACATCTAACAGATTTAACAAATATCTTTCTAATTCATTAATTGCAAACAAAACTTCCTTATGAAGTCTATCCTCCACAACGCTATCATCATGAAAGACTTCTAAGTATTTATTCACTTCTACAAAGAATTTTTCATACTCCTGTAAAAACTTATCAATCGTTTGATCACCAGGTGTTACAGATAAATAAATTGTTTTAAATAAATTAAAATCACTATACGCATTACTTAAAAAATAGATAGCCAGTATTCTATCGTTATTAATATACAATTTCACAAAAGATAGATTTTGTTTCAATTTTTTCAATGCATTGATAAGATTGTTCGTTTGCTTCAACATATTTGCCGTATTACTATACATCTGATAATCACCTCCATCTTTATAATAAGCAGAAAACCAACAAATTGGAATAATTTTCTGCAAATTACTAGCTGAAAACTTCGTTTATAATACAATTAAGTCGAAATATTAATTAATAGTGCTAAATGTATTACCGCAAGGACCCCCATTGGATAAATAATGGATCTTGAAAAACTATTTTTAAATTCATTTCGAGGATGCCTTTCAAAAAATAAATGCAGGATTGCATGAATAATGAAGAATAAATCAAGGACCCAAAAAATGATGGTTTGATACTGACTGAAAAGTAAGGAAAGGATTATTACGTAAAGAAACAGGTGAATAAAAGTGAATACTTTATAAGCCTTTGAATCTTCCATATCTTTAAGTATTATAAACAATCGCCACTCAGAGCGTCTTATTGCATCCATTTCGTGCAGAAGAAATAAAGAAAAGTTAAATAAAAAAAGAATGAGTAATAAATCAGGCATATCAAACCTCCTACAGTATATATACCAAATGTTACTATAAAATCACTAACGAAATACTAAGTAAACACGCCTAAATATGTCGATTTGTAGGACTAAGGAGGCTTTTATTCTTTCCCTTATATTAAGCAATCGAGTGAAAAAAATTACCTTGCAGTCCTGTATCTAGGGTTCTTCATAAGGAGGATTATCAGTTATAACCTTTTTTACTTCATTAATTTTTGCATAAAGACATTTAAATTCATCTTGCATACAATTTTAAAATTGACCACTTTCAAGTAATCTTCTAGGAGTAAACAAAAGCACACAATCAGAAGGCTTTTCGTTGGTAAATAATATGTGTAATCCCCCAAGAAATAATATAGATTAGCATAATGAAAAGTGTCGACCCTGTATATATAACCGTAACGGATGTGTTATCTACAAAATCACTAATCGTTGTTAAGTGTTCATTCATATACAATGCAATCGGTCGTGAAATCCAAGTTAAGAGGATAAAGCTTATAAGTATAACAATTGTAATATAACCCTGTTTAAATATCTGAAATAATGGGAAGGTAAGCGCAGCAAATAGTAAGAATAAGCCACTACCAATGGCAATGTCAGATATCGTAAAATGTTTATTGAAAGCTAGAAGCGCTAGACTTGTAACACCTATGGATAAAATCATATAGGCAATCGCTCCAAGATAGCGGGATGCGATAATTTCTGTACGTGTGTATGGTAAGGAGTTTAATAATATATTCGTCTCAACTTTTTCATCGTATGCATACGTGTTAAAGGGAATAAAAATACTGGCGACCAGAAAAATTAGAACGGGTGGTGTCCCCACCAAAATAAAAACTAAGATAAAAGGAATAAAAAGTACTAGCTGCCTTTTTTGTAGTATGACATCGCGTTTAATTAAGTTAAGCATGATGGATGCCTCCTTTAAAGTAATACATGATATCTTCCAGAGAGGCACGTTCAATAATAACTGTGTCTCCAAAAATATTTTTCGCTGCTTTGATATTATCCGTTAATGCTTCAAATCCTGTAGATGCACGATGTACATGAACAAAGGCTTTTTCAGTGTCTCTATCAAGTAGATTCAACTCGCCTTTAACGAGGGCATAGTTTTCAGCTACATCGTGTATAGATTGATTAAATACTAATTCCCCTTTCTGTATAAAAGCTATGTAATCTGCGATACGATCTAAATCAGTTGTAATGTGCGTAGAAAAGAAAATGGTGCGATTGCCATCAACCATTAATTCCTGTAAAAGATCTAACAGCTCCCGTCTAAAAATGGGATCTAATCCTGCTGTTGGCTCATCCATAATGATTAGCTCTGCATGATGTGAGAGGGCTATTGCCAATGAAGCCTTCATTTGCATCCCTTTTGAAAATGTTTTGATTGCTTTGTTAAGCGGTAGTTCGAATTGTTCTACGTATTGATAAAATAATGTATCGTCCCATCGCTTGTAAGCAGGTGCAACGATACGTTTTATATCTTTTAAGTTCAACCCTTCAAAAAATATATTGCCATCGTATACAAACCCAATGCGCTGCTTAATCTCCTTCTCATGCGTCTTGTAGTCCAATCCAAAAAGCTTAACTTCTCCAGCATCTGGCCTTAATAGATTCATCATCGTTTTTATCGTTGTGGACTTACCCGCTCCATTCGCTCCAATGAAACCCGTTACAAAGCCTCGCTTTACCTGTAAATTTATATGATTTACAGAAAAGCCTTTGAACCTCTTTGTTACATTCTTTAACTCGACTACATTTTCCATCCCTTTCACTCCTCGTATAAAATCTTCAATAATTCCTTTAGCTCCTCAAGTGACAGGCCTATTTCTCTGCTATTCGCAATGACCGCACTCAGCTGTTCCTCAATAACCTTCAGCTTCTTTTCCCGTATAACCTCCAAATTTTGCTCCGCTACAAACGATCCTTTGCCAACAATGGAATAGATAAAGCCTGCCTTCTCCAATTCCTCATAAGCCCGTTTTGTTGTTATTACACTAATTTGTAAATCCTTTGCGAGGTTACGCATGGATGGTATGGCTGTGCCCTCCTGTAGTTCACCTGCTAAAATAAGTGATTTAATTTGATTCGTAATTTGTTCATAAATTGGCTCCTTTGAACTGTTCGAAATAATTATTTGCATGCCAATCCCTCTTCTTTATTTTTTTGAGAATATCGTTGAAAAAATACTCCCTAGTGCTGCAATCAGTATAGCAATAACATGGATTGTGATGAACATATTAAAAAAAGGAAAGGAATAAGGCGTTATCCATTCGGTGAAAAGCCTCGAATCCAAAATCCATCTTCCCATTCTGGCAACTAAATTATTACTATCGTTCATGTTCGGCTCCAGAGCAGTGCCATCGACCGTAATAAAGATCAATTGAACAATTAAAAATATACAGATAGTGATAATCCATCGTTTTAACAGATTACTTTCATGCGCTTTTTCAGTGCCTACCACTTAAACAATCCCCCCACCAATTCATTATATTGTATATATACTATATAAACATTATATACACAATTAAAAAATTTGTTCAACCACTTTTTTGGGTTTAAAGGAAATTTTACCGTGAAATGAGCTATGGCATTCAAATACATAGAAGGAGCCTGTTTTGATAGCTATTATCAAAACAGGCTCCTATTAACTACTTGGCCATTGATTGTGTCTTGTCATTCAAATATGTCCATTCTGCAGTTGCAATTTGATAATTTATGATATAATGAATCATCTGACTAAATTGGCAAGACAATGGCTGTAGCGTGTGACGACGCTGCGGCTTTTTCTTTGTTTTTTCCTTACTTCTTTTCTTTTTTATTGAAGGGTTGTTCTTTCTTTTGCTCTTGTTCCTCTTTTACCGCTTCTAATTCTTCAGGATTAAATTCCATTGCTAGTTCTTCTTGCTCTGCTTCATTCTTTTGCTTTTCTTTTGACAAAACACTCACCTCCAATATGCTTTAAAGTGGCCTTATTAAGAAAATCTATACTTTTCACTTTTTTCAAAGCTATCAAACGCATAAATAACCAAAAAACACCCATTCTATAAGTGCGTAGTGTCTCACTACTTAAAGAGCTGCAGAGATTTCTTTCTCTGTGGCTTCTTTTATTTTTTACATTAAAAATTTTATTAAAAGTGAATTTTGCTTATTTTTTCAGCCATACTAACTTAGCTTTAACGGCGAAAAATAAGAAAAGGATGTGTACAGATGGGTATTCTTGGTGGAAATCCAAAAGATGAACCGTTGCATTATGGTGAGGTATTTAGTGTGTGGTCGGGTTTAATTGCAGACTATGGCATGATATCTGGCTATCAAACATTTTATAATCATGCTGGTGATGAAGATCTTAAAAAAATTATTGAAGATATCATCGAAACATGTAGGGAAGAAGTAAAGCAATTAGAAAAAATTCTAAAAACAAACGGTATTGCACTACCTCCTGCATCACCTGAGAGACCTGTAGCAAGACTTGAAGATATTCCTCCAGGTGCTAAGTTTAATGATCCAGAAATAAGTGCTGCCCTTACTGCTGACCTAGTAGCTGGATTAGTTGCATGTAGTCAGGCAATGGGTACTTCTACTCGTGAAGACATCGCATTAATGTATGGGCAATTCCATATGGCTAAAGCTCAACTTGGTGCAAAACTTTTACGTTTAAACAAAAATAAAGGCTGGCTTGTACCACCACCATTACATGTTAATTATCCTGAAAAATAAAGATTCCTTTAGTTTAGTACAGTACTCATAGTGTATAGATGGGATATGCTTTAGGGGTAGATTAGGGGAAAACTTCTAAGCACAAACTCCAAGTAGAAATGGTGGAGAATTAAATGTGTCCCCTCCACCAGAAGGATTCCCATTACCTGTTATGCCAGAGATGCCAAATGAATATAGTCCTGGCCTGAAAAATAAAATATTTTTAGCTGTAGCGTTTGCGACGCTGCAGCTTTTTGAATGTATAAATAGACTATATTTGTATCGCACACTTCATAGGCTGTGACGTTGGTTGACCGTTATAGTCTTATTTTTATTTTAAAGGCAATAAACTATGCACAATGAGTTAACTTTTCATATTAATAGTAGTGTTAAGCTAATCTAGTTTAACTTGTACCTCCCTAATTGTTACTTAGGGTCACTTTCAGCCGAGTGACCCTTCAATATTTATTCATTTATTTATATCTCGTTTTAAATTCGATTATTTGGCTTGAAGCTTTCTATACTTTACATATTCTAGCTTCTCGAAAGGAGGGACTTTCATATGGGATATGAAGTTTACGGTTCAAACTATGGCAAGCATGATAATTTATCATTCGCTCTAATTGTTGTCCTCTTTATTCTTTTAATTATTGCTGGCGCTACTTTCTTATATCATTAATATTTACCTTCTAATATCCTCAAATATTCATACTAGGTTCAAAGGGTCGTCTCCCACCTTGGTGACCCTTTTTTACTACTTACTTTGTAGCATAGAAGCATATATGTAGGAAGCTTACATATGTCAAGTTTGTTATTCACACAGTGTACTAATCTAACAAACAGTTCATAGAATATATCAAGCATAATTAGGGCTAAAAATAACAAAGGAGAATGCCTATGAGCATTGATTTTATTACACTTGCCCCAACAGTCATGCAAGTGTTTAAAGCAGGAGATGCAAATCCAAAAAAAGTAAAGCGAATTGTTTATGGACAAGCTACCTCTGATGCAAATGGAATAGCCACATTATATTTTACAGACAATGCATTAGCTAATGGCAATCCGCTCTTATCTACCATTGACTATGCAGTGGCAAGTGTATACTCGACAAATTCAACGATAAACTTAAGACCGAGAGTTCAAATGAGAGAGAAGAATATTAGTGGGAAATATGTCTCTGCTAATATTACAAATATTAGTGGTGTGACAGTATTAGGAATTAGTGTATTAGGATCAGAAAATCCAGTAAGTGGCGTTATTGTAGATTTTATGGTTTTAGGTAGTTTTGATTTGTAAACAGGTCATACTGAACAAACTCCCTCCTGTTGCTTTTACATCCTTTATTAGATGGTAGACCTTTCTTGGTAAAACCTCACATCCTCACTTCTTTCGTCGAGATAGGCAAGTAACAAATGTATTCTTTACATGTGGATGGGTCAATGATTAAGTTTAGTTTTTAGTGATTTATTTTTTTAATAAACCATAAGTTTTGAAAAATAATGAGAAAAAAAATAAAGACAAAGTCGAAAAAATCGACTTTGTCTACTGAAAACACTCTATTTAAGAATGTTTTTCTTCATTTAAAAATTAAAGTTTAACGATGTTAGCAGCTTGTGGTCCACGTTGACCTTCTTCAACTGTGAATTCAACTTTTTGACCTTCTTCAAGTGATTTGAAACCTTCACCTTGGATAGCTGAGAAGTGAGCGAATACGTCTTGTCCGCCTTCTACTTCGATGAAACCAAAACCTTTTTCTGCGTTAAACCATTTTACTGTACCTTGTGTCATTTAAATGACCTCCAATAATGTTATTAAATAAAATCATACAACTTCCAAAGAAAAAAATTCACATATTACAAAAAGTAACTAACAAAACACGATTACTCTTTGTAATATGTGAATTTATTATTTCTTTAAGAAAGATTCTATTACATACAGTATATGATAAAAAATCGTATTAGTCCAGTGTAAAGTGAAATTTTTTATCAATGAAAGGCTAAAACTTGCATATACCACTTATTTAAAGGGGTAAAATTAGTCATTTCACCGCCATTAAGTAGCTACAGATTATTTATTGAAGAGTTGGAAACTACATTACCTTGGCCTTCATTATTCCTGCTAACAGCTAACATCGTGCCATCAGCCTTTAGCCCAACAGTATGATAACCCGTAGCTAGAGGCAATTATTTTTGTATTTCAATAGCGATATTCCTTACCTCATTAATTCCGTATATTTTTTTGAAGCTGAATATTACATTTTAGGACATAATTGCCCTATGCTTCCTTAGGCTCCACATGGACATGCACTTCATAAACTCCTTGCTCTTCCACCATATTTTTTTCAACAACCGAAGCAACATCATGTGCTTTCGTGATATCTAGCTTTGCATCTACAAGTATAACGACATCAATTACCTCATTATTCCCATAATTTCTTCCTCTGATTTCTTTCAATCCTTTAACGCCATCTATTTTTAAAATAATCTCTTTGTATGTTTGCAGAATTTTCTCATCAAATCCATCCGATAGTTCATGAGAAGCTTCCTTAAAAATCTCCCAAGCTGTTTTACAAATGATGAAACCTACAACGATCGCAGTTCCTGTATCTAACCAAGGCATATGTAGTTGTGACCCTAAAATTCCTACAGCGGTTCCAATACTTACCCAAGCATCTGACAAATTATCTTTAGCTGCAGCCATAACGGCTTTACTATTGATTTTTTCAGCCAATTGTTTGTTGTAACGATAGACAAAATACATCACCAATGCTGATCCTCCCCCTACATAGGCTGCAACCATATCCGGCGACTCTTTTCCACCCTGAAAAATGGAAGAAAAACCACCGACCAATACTTGAATACCAACGGCCATCATAATAAATGAAGCGACCATTGATGCAATGGTTTCACTTTTCCAATGACCATAGCGATGATCATGATCTGCTGGTTTTTGTGAAAGCTTTAGTCCAATGAGTACTGCAATAGAGGCAATAATATCTGTCGTATTATTCAATCCATCCGCTTTTAAAGCTTCTGAACCACTCAAGTAACCAATGCCAACTTTTATGATGGATAAAATTATATATGCAATAATACTGATGATGGCACCACGTTCACCTAATTTAAGATTATTATATCTTTCTGCTTCCAATTCACTTACCTCCCACTTACGTACATTATCATCATAACAACCCAACATCGAGTGGGTCTACAGCAACCTTTTTGCACTACTATACATAAGTAGGAGGAATATAAAAGTGTTGATGAGGGGAAAAAATAAAGCCCTTAGGAAGAAACTCAGATACTGGTTCAAAGCCTAGAAATTATTATACTAACCGAATAAAATAGTAGTGTATCTGTTCTTTAAGATTTTTTCCTCCAACGAACACACCTAACAAACCTTGGTCATTTCCATTTTCGGGAGTGACCCTTTTTACGTACTTATAAGCACGTAAAAAACCTTGCCACAACTGTAGCAAGGCTTTTCATCTCAATTATCCTCGTAGAAATCCGCCCTCTGAGTGGATTATTTGTCCAGTTATCCATGTAGCCTCCTCGCTAGCAAGAAAGCTAATCACCTTGGCCACATCCAGTGGTGTCCCAATTCGACCCATTGGAAATTTAGGTAACAGATAACCCCTAATCTCATCATTCATCCATGTAGAATCTGTTGGCCCTGGATTGACAGCATTGACGGTAATGCCCAGTGGTGCTAGCTCCTGTGCTAATGATCTAGTAAAGGCTGAAATTGCCCCTTTCGTTGCTACATAGGCTAGCTCTCCCATCATAGGACCTAAATCTTGACCAGATGTCATATTAATGATTCTCCCTGAATTTAAATTAGCTTTTTCAAAAAGACGTGCAAATTCCACACAAAGTAGTAAGGTTGACCTCATATTCACCGCGTAATGTTCGTCTAATGTTTGAGCATCTAACGCTAAATAACCATCTTGTGCTGAATGGGCAGCATTATTTACTAAAATAGAAGGTACACCTAGTTTTTCGAAAACCGTTTGGAGTATCCTTTTTGGAGCTTGGGAATCTGCTAAATCAATTGACATTTCTTCACATGAAACACCCGTACTCAAAATTTCCTGTTTGAATTCTCCTATCCACTTACGATCAGCATGCCAGTGTGCGAAAAAAACATTGACACCGTCTGTAGCCAATCTTCTACAAATAGCTGTTCCAATATCTTGAGGGTGGCTTGCACCTGTAATGATTGCTATTTTACGTTTTGTTTTATTCATTTCTTTTTACCCCCATGCTTTTTGATGGTTATTGAGATTATTAATAAAAAAAGAGCATTACCATAATGGTCTGCTCCGTTTTTAGAAATCAAAGCCCTTACACTGAACATCCTTTGAAATGACCACCATACCTAGTCAAACAAAATTCGTGTTAATTTTCTAATCTAAAACTTTAATCTGATTTTGAACTTCAATAGAAAAGGCTTCTACATCAAATTGATGTTGCTTTATCGTATCTTCGGCTAACTGTTGAGCCTTCTTTTTAGCCTTGTCATTTTTCTCTTCTGTTAAATTAATCCTTACTTGAATTTCCTCAGACGTCATACTATGGTCAACGCTGAAAGTGCCAAAATCTTGTGTAAACATTGTCTCAAATAGATTGGCCATGACATCATTATAACTTAGCCGAGTTGAGATCGTTTCTGCTGGCTCATAGAGTTGCTTTAATGTTATTTGAAAAGAGATGGGGTTTAATTCATTAGCTTTGATAACGTCCAGCATTGTTTCTTCTATATGTTGCTTTGTCTTGTGATCGACCTTCTCGGGTAATGACACAAGGAGCTCTATTTTTCCATTAGGTAAAATTCCATAATCTAATAGAAAGCTATAGGATTCTTTGCGCAATGTATAAGAAATCTCACTAATTAAAAATTGATATTGCTGAATATAACGCAATAATTCATCATTACTAGGTTGTGACATAGAAACATTGGTTTTTTCAGCATATTGAATAGGTGCATTTGCAAAAAAGAAAAATGCACCACAAACAATGCTTAAAAGTAGAAACCATAACGTAAATAACCTTTTAATAAACATGTATAGCCCCCTTATTCGGGACTATATGCCAATTATCTAAAGTAAATTACGGTAGAATTTTATAAAACAACACACGATCTTGATTTTCACCACCATAATTACTATGAATGGACGTATTATCGATCACCTTGTCACCCTTTTCCATTCTAAAACCGAGATTCTTATGGAAGGCGATGGACACTTCGTTAATAGGCGACGTAACACATTTCACAATATTTCGATGGTATTGCTTCACCACATGAAAGAATACATCATATAATCTTTTTGCAATATTCTGTTTTCTATAATCAGGATGGACCCCAACAAAATGGATGAACGCTTCATTCGTTTTGGACTGCGATAAAAAGCCAATGAGGAAGCCGATAATTTCGCCATCCTTCTCCATAATAAGGCTCGTATTTGTAAAGTGATCAAAAAATAATTTAGGCAGCTTATCTGACATATTCCTACCGCCCCACCACTCATTAATCAATGGAGATAAAGTATAGTAATCTGAACTCTGTACACTACGAATATTCATGGAATCCCTCCTCCTTTTCAAGTCATACAACAGACTTATAGTCTGAATATATCTACAGCTATTATATAAATGGTGACATTCACCACAGCAAACGCACTACAAATGTATTTAAGTTATTGTGCTGAGGCTCATACAAACTCAAAAACAATCACCATAACCAGATATGGATAAAACAATGTAGAAATGTAGATGAATACTATCTATATACCCTCCATCTAGGTAGGTTAATCCTACTCTTATTTTACCCTACCATTTATTTCAATATCAATGGTTCTATTATACCTTTGCCATCACTAATGACTTTAACGTGTTGCTTAAAGCCTGAATGTGGTTTGTGGTATCTGTCATGCTAACAAGAAGTTGATTTTCGTCCTCCACTGAATGTAAAATAGCTCCCGTAGAAGCTGCATTTTGCTCCGTCATGTGATTCAGTTTTTCAATTTGCTTTTGGATTACCTCGAATTGTGAGATGGCACTGCTTAATTCATGCATCCCTCTTGTTAAATCTGTATTCGTTTCCGTAAAAGAATCCTTTAAACTATTAAAGAAATGACTGACATCCTGTAAAAGCTGTTCTCCATGCTGGAGTGCCTTTTCACCGTCATCAGAACGTTTATGGGCCTCTGTTGATTTTTCAAACAAGGTTTTCGTCACATTGGTAATGCTGACAGTTATTGCAGCGCTTTCTTCTGCTAGCTTACGCACTTCATCTGCTACAATCGCAAATCCTTTTCCGTGTTCTCCCGCTCTAGCCGCTTCTATTGCCGCATTTAAGGCCAATAAATTAGTCTGTTCTGCAATATGGGTAATTCCCTTTAATAAACTATCCACCGTTTGTAGGCTATGTTGTAGCTCGTTGACAGTTTCCGCAGTTGAGCCCATCGCATGACTCATGACGCTCATTTGAGTCATTGCATCCTGCATTTTATCCCATCCTGCTAATACTTCTTGTTGTAGCTCAGTAGATTTAACGACCGTATCCTTCGAAATTGTCAATGTTTTATTGACAAAATGAACCGAGTCACCCATTGTACCGTGGATCATTTGTAAACTGGATGCCTCCTGCTGAATACTTGCAGAGATGTCCTCTGTTGCTACTAAAATTTGCTTACTAGAGCCAGAAATCTTTTGCATTGTTTGTTGGAATTGTGTGACATGCTTGTCCAATGCCTGACTGCTCTTTTCGATTTCCTGAAATGTATTTTGTAGTTGATTGAAGGATGCTTGCACTTCATTTTGCTGGATTTCTGCATGTTGAATCAATTCATTCCCCCATTTTGCCAGCAAATAAAAAGCAATAATGACCCCATTCATGATTGCAAGAAGTGTCACAAAGACAATGGTGTCATCAAATGGTCCTAACAAGGATGACGAGTTGACCATATATAAAATGAAAAAACTAAGATTAGTTAAAATCCCAAAGAAAACAATCAATTCTTTTTTAAAATACAGGGCAATAATAGCCACTGTACACAGTAAAATATAATGTTTATTTAATGAAAAGCTATCAAGCAAAAATAAGGTAAACACAACACTTGATGGAATGAGGCCAAAAATAAAGCCTTTGACATACGTTTTTATAGGTAAAAAATAATTACATACTGCCAAGGCAATGACAGCTAACCCAATAAATAAAAAATGTATGCCCTTTGATAGAATCATAGGTCCACATATTAGAATGGCCAAAATTAAGATAATAGCCAAATTTACACGATGAACTTTTCGTGTATCATAACGAATTTTATGCTCCATTACTATCCCCCTAAAAAAATGAATAGACATTCAGTTTAATTTTCTATTATTATATAGTATAACAACTACTTTTTGTAGCTAAATATTGTATTTATAAGCAGAATTAGCTTATTTTTGAAATAAAAGGGGGAAATTAAATTGACTAGCGTCCAACAAATCGCACCAAATTTCTACTGTATCGATACACATGATTTAGGTCGAGAGCAGCGAACAAGCTCCTATCTATTAATCGATGAAAAGATAGCTCTCATTGAAACTTCAGCCAGCCCATCTGTACCTTATATTATGGAAGGGTTACAGAAATTAAATATTGCAGTAGAGGATATAGACTATGTCATCGTGACACATATTCATTTAGACCATGCAGGCGGAGCAGGGTTATTTTTGCAAAGCTGTCCCAATGCTAAATTCGTGGTTCATCCACGAGGCGTAGCCCATATGATTGATCCAAGTCGTCTTATCCTCAGTGCTAAAGGGGTTTATGGCGCTGAATTTGACCGCCTTTTTGATCCAATTGTGCCCATTGACGCTGCAAGAATTATTGAAATTCATCACGAACAGCGTTTGCAATTAGGTCAACATCATTTAACGTTTTATCATACTGAGGGGCATGCTAAGCATCATGTTTCAATGCTTTATTCCGCTACAAATGGCTTGTTTGTAGGTGATACAACAGGTGTTCGCTATCCCGAAATGGATGAGGAAGCAATTGATTTAATCATTCCGTCCACCTCTCCAAATCAATACAACCCTGAAACAATGGAACAATCTTTAAAATTGTACGAAAAGCTACAAGCAAGTGAATTATACTTCGGTCACTATGGGGCTTATCAAAATCCAGCAGAAGCCTATCGTCAGGTGCGCTATTGGACACCGCTCTTTTTAGAAGAAGGTAGAAAAGCGCAAGCAGCATCCAGCCAGTTCCAAGAACAAGTTCACTACTTAGATGCTCGCTTAAAGGAACTTTTATTCAACTATCTACAGGAAAACGGCATTCCGTCCGATCATCCTGTCTATCAAACCATCCCATTCGATACCATTGTGTCCGCAATGGGAATACTGGATTACCTCGAAAAAGCAAATGCACAGGTTCCACTTTAATAGGAAAAGAGGTGTCTCCAATGATTTTGTGGACACCTTTTTTTAGATTCGCTAATAATATTGGCCGAAGCGATCTTTTTTTTGGAAAATCCGCTCTTTTTTTATCGCAAAGTGCTCTTTTTTCAGGTGAACCCGCTCTCTTTTCTGATCAAAGCGCACCAAATCTCATCAGTAGTGACCATGCCCTGTTCCACATATAGAGGCTTTTCCTTGTCTTCATTCCTTTAATTGATCTAGAACTGCTTGAAAATTTTGTTGCTCCCCTACTTCACGAAATAATTGAAAGGGATTGCTCATTTTTTTCATGCGCTCCATGACAAAAGGAATCGTAAAAAGTGTGGGTTTTAGGTTTTCATTAACCTCCTCCCACAGAAGCGGTGTGGCTACTAAACCCATTTCATTGCCACGAGTGGAATACGGGGCAATGATGGTCTTGCCCTCTGCATGCTGCACATAATCTAAATATAATTTTTCATGACGATTCTTCTTTAAACGCTCAATTGTATATAAATTTGGCTTTTGCTCACATAAAAAGCGACAAACGAATTCTGTAAATATACGTACCTCTTCATAAGTAAATGTATTTTCTGGTAAAGGAATATATAGCTGTAAACCTTTTCCACCTGATGTTTTAACAAAGGACTGTAGCTGAAAATAATCAATAATGTTCTTTAAATCAAGTGCTCCTGAAACGGCTAATGAAAAATCTTGTACTGAGGGAGGATCTAAGTCGAAAACGATTTCTGTCGGGTATTGAGAATGATGTGTTTGAAATGGAATGTGGAGCTCTAATGCCAGCTGATTTCCAAGCCACAATAACGTTTCCAAGTTATTACACACGATATAATCAATATCATCCATCACAGCTGTTGCCATAAAATTAGGTATTTTCTCTGGCCTACTTTTTTGATAAAAACTTTCACCTGGAGCACCATGTGGATAGCGTATTAGCGTTAGAGGGCGATCCTTTAGAAATGGCATTAAATAGGACGAGATATTTTGCAAATAGAACAAGTATTGATCCTTTGTAATACCCATTTTTGGCCATACAGGCTTGTCTGGATGTGTGATAGCAACTGATTCAGGGATAGGATACAGTTGACGTTGCATGTGCAGCCAATGACATTCCTCAGGTGACATCTCTAATCGAAAGGCATGAAATCTAGGTTCACGAAGCTTACTACCATCAAAATCAATACAGGCAATATCAACACAAATAGAAGGCTCAAGTACCCATAACTGCTTTTTACGCAGTCCATTAGTCTGAAAGAATTTGACAAGTGTTTGATGCTCTTCCTCTGTCATACCATGCTTAAACGTAACGACTTCTCGTAATTGATTGTTCTCAAAAACTGCACCATGAAAATAACTATTGCTATGATCGTATTGTGTGACAATGACTGTGACATAACGCCAATTTTTTATCTTTAACCAATGATTTGATCGTATGTTTTCAAGCCATTTACTTGTTTTCTTCTTAGCAACAATGCCTTCTCCATTGTAAAGCTTGATGGACTGCCATAAGCTCTCATGTTCCTCACTACCATGTATGACTTGGATAGGGGTTGGGTTCTCATAGTTAACGCTTGGCCATTTGAACTTCGTAGCAAGCTTGACCAATTGCTCCTTACGCGTTTTTAAATAGTGGTTTTGGAGAGATTCTCCTTTAAGGGTTAAAACATCAAATGCTAGATAGTGAAAAGGAAACAAATGAGCGTGCTCCTGAATCACGTCTTGATTTTGCATTCTCCCCCTCTTTTGAACAACGGTAAAATCGCTTTTATAATGATTGCGTAAATAAACTAACTCACCATCTAAGGTTAGGGGTAAAAAGGTTTGGATGGATGCAGATATTTGCTGACAAAAAGCTAAAATTTCGGGAAACAGGTGATTTAATTGTCGCCCATTTCTACTAATGAGCTTCGGCTCCTCATCCCAAACTAATAAGCAGCGAAAACCATCATATTTCGTTTCAAATAGCCATTCATCTCCACTAGGAATATCGTTTGTTTCCGATAAATGCATTGGTTTCATTCCGCTATACCTACTTTGCTTTTTATATTCAGTGTTTGAAGATTTCATTTTAAGATACATAAAAAACCTCAAAATACATCATAGTAAGAAAAACGAGGTGACAACAATGCATACAGTGTGGAAAGGCAGTATTTCCTTTGGACTTGTTAATATTCCTGTGAAACTACATGCTGCTACTGAAAATAAAGATGTCAAATTGCGTCAGCTTCACAAAGACTGCCATACGCCGATTAGCTATAAAAAGGTTTGTGAGGGCTGTAACCAAGAGGTAAAAGATGAGGATATCGTGAAGGCTTATGAATATGCCAAAAATAAATTTGTTGTGTTGGATCCAGACGATTTAGAAAACTTGCGTAAGGAAAATGAAGATAAGGCTGTGGAAATTATTGATTTTGTGCAATTAACTGAAATCGATCCCATCTATTTTGAACGCACCTATTTTTTATCACCCGATTCGACGGGTGCCAAAGCCTATTCATTGTTACGAAAAACATTAGAACAATCAGGAAAAATTGGCATTGCCAAAATCATTATCCGCTCTAAAGAGCAGCTTGCCATCGTGCGTGTTTATCAAAATGCCCTCGTGATGGAAACAATTCACTATCCAGATGAGGTAAGAAGTATTGGCGATGTACCTAATATTCCAAGCGAACAGGATGTAGTACAAAAGGAGCTCGATACAGCCCTCATGTTAGTGGAACAGCTAACAACTACATTCAACCCTGAAAAATATACAGACGATTACCGCAATGCTTTATTAGAACTAATTGAAGAAAAGAAAGCTACAAATTCGATCGCTACAAGCGATAAACAACGTCCAATTCCTGAAAATGTCACGGATTTAATGACAGCACTACAGGCCTCTTTAGAAAAAACAAAAAAGCCCGCTACAAGAAAACGGACAACACGGACAAAGAAAAATGCCTAAGAACAAGCGTATCCTGACATTTGGATACGCTTTAAAATTGTCGAAAATAGGAATCTAAATCCTTTTTGCGCTGAATCATTAAAAGTTTAGCCAATACAGCATGTTGCTGTTTAAAGAATTTAGGCTTTCCTACCCTTTCAAAGCGTTTATTCCAACGAAACATTTTAAAAAAGATCGAAAAAGTAGGTTGATAGTGAGCTTTTTCGATGCCCATTTTCTGTTTCATAAATCTTTTTAAAATACGAAAGACTCGAATTTTATAAGGGATATCGAGAAAGATAATGCAATCAGCTTGCTGAAAGCTATCAACAACCCACTCCTCCTGATGGATCCCCTCTATAATCCAACTGTTCGTTTGAAGAATGGTTTGTAAGTGCTCCTTTTTTTCTTCATCTTTTCTTAGAATATCCCCTGATTCCTTTCGCATCCATGCCACATTATCAAGCTCATAATAAGGAATCTGCAAGGTTTTAGATAATTTCCTCGCCAATGTCGTTTTCCCACTGCCAACGGACCCAATGATATGTATTTTTTGTGGAAACGCTTTTGTCACAGAACCCCTCCATTAGATGTATCTTTGTAGAAATAATTCCTTTATTATACAATAGATTTCAGCTTACATAACGATAGTTTCCCAAGAACGTTCGTTCTCTCTTATGGTATGATGAAGGAAAAACTAGGAGATCTTTATTCATGACAATACTTGAGCAAATGTCGCAACAACAAATAGCTGGCCTCAGCATTGCCTATATAAAGGATGGTGAGCTTCAGAAAGCAGATTGCTTTGGTCTATTAGAGGTCGGGAAAACTAACAGAATCAATACCGAAACCATCTTCAATGCCTGTTCAATTAGTAAACTAGTTACAAGCATTTTAGTGATGAAGCTGGTCGAGCAAGGGATAGTAGATTTAGATGAGGATATTAATCAAAAGCTTACATCTTGGAAGATGCCAGATCATAGCTACACTCAGAAAAAAAAAGTAACATTACGACATTTGTTAAGTCATCAGGCGGGGATTATTGACCCTAAAGGCAGCTTCTCTCCCTTACATTCACTATGGCAGACGCCTTCGATGGTCGACTTATTAAAAGGTACAACTCCTTATTGTTCCATACCAATCGATAGTACTTTTGAGGCCGAGCAAGAATTTCACTATTCAGATGCTGGCTTTTGTATTGTTCAATTGCTAATTGAGGATACAATGGGTTCAAGTTTTTCAACACTTATGACTGACCTGATTTTTCGACCACTAGCCATGACAAATAGCTTTTTTTCTTCCGCAGTTCCAACTGCCAATACAGCAAGTGGTCATCATAAAGATGGCACCGTAACAGCACAAAGATACCCTATTTACCCGTATGATGCAGCTTGTGGATTATGGACAACACCGTCAGATCTAGCAAAATTATTACAAGAGGTAATGCAGGCCTTAAAGGGAAAAGGTACACTTGGTTTAGCTTCAATCCATGAGCTAATTCGTCCTCAGGGCTGTAAAGAATGGCTGGGCCTTGGTGTATTTCTTGACGGTGCTGGTGAGCAGCTTGAAATATCCTCGCTTGGCTGGGGCGTTGGCTATCAATGTATGCTAGTGGCCTACCCCCACCTAGACAAAGGCTTTGTTGCCATGATTAACACCGATACAGGCGTCCATCAAATGCAAGGTCTCTTAGGAGAAATCTATCGTTCCTTTATCAAATAAAGAAGAGGCTTGATTTAAGCCTCTTTCCTTACCTCATAATGCAGTTGTACCATTTGACCATATCGCTTTGTTTCCAATAGCCTTAAGTTTTCGAATGGACGTGGCGATTTAAACAAGGGTATTCCTGAGCCCAGTAAATGCGGTGTAAGCGTAATAATCCATTCATCAATTAGCCGCTCCTGTAAAAAAGCATCCAAAATGTCCCCTCCCCCTACCATCCAAATCTTTGTGCCTTCTTGCTCTTTTAAACGTTTTGTAAATGTGATGACATCCTCTTGGATAAACGTCACATGCTCATTTTCCCCAGTTCGAGTTGTTGAGAACACATAGCATTTTTTATCAGAATAGGGGAAAGGTTCCATATGTTCTAGGATATAATCATATGTTCGTTTTCCCATAATGACGGTATCAATGGTTTGATACATATCAGCGTAGCCATTATCACCCTCTCCCTCTGTTTCCTCTAGCCACTGTAGATCATCATTTTCCTTGGCAATAAATCCATCTAAACTCCCTGCAATAAATACTAGTATTTCTCGTGACATCATGTCAGCTCCTCTTCTTTTGAAAATCTCTTCTACAATCTCTATACTAAATATAAAACATGACAACTCTTGGCATGATTAAATAAAAAGGTGAAAAAAATATGACCAAAGCTAAACGATTAATTGATATTTTGCTATTTGTCAGTGCGCAAAAGAAATTTACAGCGCAGGAAATTGCTGACACTTTCCATATTTCCGTGCGAACGGTGCATCGTTACCTTTTGGATTTAAGTGATATGGGGCTACCCATTTACGCGGAACAAGGAAGACATGGGGGCTATACGGTGCTATCAAATGCCATTCTCCCACCGATATTATTTACCGAGGAAGAGGCGGTCGCCATTTTCTTTGCATTTCAGTCTTTGCACTATTATCGTGATTTACCTTTTAATACTGAAATGAAGTCTGTCTCTCACAAGCTGTATGAATCCTTACAGAAGGAAGCCAAGAAAAAGGTGGATACGCTGCAATCCTATATTGCTTTTTGGAACCCTAAAAGAACCATAACAACACCACTCTTAACGGACGTTTTAGAGGCTATCATCAACCAATCACAATTGCATATCCAATATGAATCGAAGTCTGGTATCACCTCTAAACATATCCAGCCTATTGGCGTGTACGCTCATGATGGCTTATGGTATATGCCTGCGCTACTACTATCAAATGAAAGAATATTACTCTTCCGTGTAGATCGAATTAAAAACATAAAAGTTAGTGAAACAAACCGTAAAACGACGATGAATTTGCAGCAATGGCTTGAAAATGACTATGAGCCTCAGCAGCCTATTCGCTTATATGTTGAATTATCAAGCGAGGGCGTTCGTCAATGTTTAAGTGAGCCCCATCTTGAAAAAGCGGTTGTTCATCAAAGTGATGGAACAGGTTATATCGATACGATCATCGATCAACATGAGCTCCACTTTAATAGCTCCCTATTCTTTCGCCTTGGACAACATGCGATTGTTAAAGAACCGCAAGCATTAATTCAGCTTATGCGTCAGCATGCACATGAGCTATTAGCGATTTACCCTGAGCCAATAGAGCCTCTATAAGATGACAATTTTGTCAGATTCACGTAACATTCATCGTTACTACTTTTAAAAGATCTTCCTTATAATTGGTTTTGAAGGAGGAGATATACGTTGCAACCGACCAACAGTAATAAACGAATTGATACATTAGATTATTTAAGAGGGTTCGCCTTACTAGGCATTATTTTAGTCAATATCCCCTCATTAATGTGGATTGAACCACCTGAATTGGCTAATGATATTGCCTATAGCCGCTTTCTAACACTTTTTGTAGAGGGTAAATTTTTTATCATTTTTTCATTTTTATTTGGAATAGGATTCTATCTCTTTATTTCACGCGCTCAGGCAAGGGGCGAAAAAGCCTATGCCTTATTTAGTCGTAGACTTTTGATTTTACTGTGTATGGGGCTTGTGCATTTTTATTTCCAACCAGGTGAAGCCTTAACTGTCTATGCTATCTTTGGCTTTGTAGCCTTACCTTTTTATAAAATGCGCAAAGACATCAATCTCATCCTTGGATTCATCCTACTAGCCATCACCGCCTATTTTGGTCTAAAAATTTTAATGCCATTTCCACTGATTTTGCTTGGTCTAGCTGCGGGTCAATATCATTTATTTGAAAATATCTCGTTACATCGAAATAAAATCAGGTTAGTGACGATTGTAATGGGCTTTATAAGCATGGCTAGCTGGTTTTATCAATGGCAGTATGTCCCTGAGCCTCTTGTTAATATCCAACATTTGCCCAAGGATCAGCTAGAGCCTCATATTACAAATATCGAGCAATTTTCATTAATTGGACTACAGTTTAGCCCATTTGCTTCTGCCTTTTACATGGGAACAATTATCCTATTATTACAAAGTACCTTGTTCCAGCGACTATTGGCACCGTTAAAAGCATATGGGCGCATGGCCTTGACTAATTACTTGGGGCAAACAGTGCTCATTCTCTTAATTGGCCATGCTTTCTGTTTAATCGGACAACTTCGCTATCTTGAATCTTTGTGGATTTGTTTAGGCATTTATGTTTGCCAATTGCTCTTTAGTAAGCTATGGCTATACTTTTTCCGCTTTGGCCCTATGGAATGGCTATGGCGAATCGGGACATATTGGACAATTCCTCCCCTACGACAAAGTAAGAAAGATTATTTATCGTAAAGGATAAATACCTATCAGCTTGGTGGTAAACATCATATATTGGTAATGTACCCTACTCGCTTTCCATCTTTGCTCATATCTTCAGCAAGAAACACATCCCCATTTTATTTGGTCACCGAAGTGACTAATTTAAAAACAGCGTTAATCCATTGTTAACGCTGTTTCTTTTACTTTTATTAAACCTAATAAGTGAATCATTGGGGGTACTTTGTGGGGAATAGGTATTAAAAGCAAATAAAGTTACTGGGACATAAACATACAAGTCACGGGATTATAAAATCCCGTGACTTGTATTCATTGCCATTATTTTTCTCTTGCAAGCGAGTATGTCTCTTCATCTTGAAAATTGGTTCACTGTTCTAAATGCGGGTTAATGCGCCAGTAGGCTTTGGTATTTCTTGAACTGCTATCTGATTCATTTTACAAAAATGTTTAAAGAATTGTTGTGCCAACTCCCGTTCTTTCGGGTCACTTTTTAATGAAATGATATCAAGTAAAATTTGAGCCATCCATAAATTTTCAAAATAACGATATTTCCCTGTTTTCCATGTCATTTTTTCAGGGAATTTTTCATTTATATAATATTGCCAGAAAAGCAGCTGATCCGATTCCTGCTCTGTCAGTTGAATTCTGTATTTTGAATGGGCAGGAATATGTCCATCTTCACACAGCTTGCCAACGAATTTTTCATTCACCATATAGATACCTAAGATGCGTCTATCACTTTCAGGCTGGCTGGAATCTCTTGCTGTTAAAAGGACAGCGCTATTTTGGTGCAAGCGGCTCGGCTTGTTTGGCTTCCCTTTGTTATTACCACTCTTTAATATACCTGAAAAAACATTCCACTCTGAAACAGAACTATTCTGTTCCTCTGAATCACACCAAAAAACCATCTGGGATGCGGGATGAAGTTTATGATTACTCATAAGTTTTTCGTGTTCCAAGCGAAGCAAGAGTTCTTTCCGTTGAAGTTCTTTTACCTCTTCCATCCGCGATTCTTCTTCTTTTCGTTCAATTTCCTTTTTTTGTATGATTTCCTCAAGTAACTTAGCATCACTTTTATCATGTATTGTTAGGTGCTTTCCAAATACATCTGGAAAAACAAACCTTTTATTTTCTGATGCAAAATGGATTTCAATACTTGAATCATTTTGATTAACTATACTACCTATGCCAAAACGCTTGTGTGTAACTTTCTTATTAATTAGATTCATTCATCTAGTCCTCCTTATGGAATAAAAATTAAGTTACTATTAGATAGTAAATTTTTCCAAATAACTTCTTTAAACAATTTCGATTTTTTTCCGTTTAAAAAATAAAAAAACGTATCCAAATTCTTTCTGCAAAATAGGACATCGGAATTCGAAATACGTTTATAAAAAATTATCGTAATACTATTATAACATTTTTTAATAAAATTACAAATTTATTATTGACAACTCATTTTTACATGAGTTAAAATATTCATTTATCCTCTGAATGTCATTGGAATCATCTTTGAAAAGACCATAAACTTCTGAAAAATGCCTTATAAAAACCAACTTCCCTTGTTACATACTTTGATGCCCATAAATTCTTCACCTGTTACTTATCCTAAGCATACAATGCAAATAATACCCTTTTTTGTAGGGAGGATTATATGAAGAAAAATAAAGATAATCGGAATAGTGAGGGATTGGAATCCGTGAGTCAAGCAGCTAAGCTGGCTGTCATTGCAGGGGCGATCACAACACTTGGAGACGCTCTAGCGACCATTGCGGCTGGTCTTGCGCTAGAAGATGAGTTGAAGGAAAAGGAAAATGAAAGTAATAGCAATGATATTGACAAACTACAAAAGCAAATTGATGAATTAAATTATGAAATGAAACAATTAAAAAGGATGTTACGTTAATACCATGTTATACAAAAACGACAATACCACATGGATATTGTCGTTTTTTAGGCTATTTAGCAGCCCAAAGTTCAATCTCTATTTTTAATTCTGGTAGCCCTAATGCTGATACATAAGCAATAGTCATAGAGGGATAGGAATGACCAAACATTACTTCCCATTGCTGATCGAAATGATGCCAATCAATCTCCTCTGTCGCCCATATATTCACCTTTACCACATGAGAAGCATCCAATCCCTCAGTTGCTAAAAGCGTTTCAATATTTTTAAATGTATTGGTCGTTTGTTCAATTAATCCTACAGGCAATTGATCATCTTGATCAACCCCTATTTGTCCAGAAAATGCATACAATGTTGCATCTTTCGGAATGATTGTGATGTGGCTATATTCCCCCACAGGGCTAGGTACCTGTATTGGATTTTTACGTATTATGTTTGTTTTCATATTCTTTTCTCCTTTAGGATCGTATTTTTCTAAAAAAGGGCAGACTTATCCCTCGTTTGTTGATTTTAGAAAAAAACAGCTGTGGAGAACCCTATACCCATGCTTAAAAAACGAATAGCTCTTTTTTTCATGTGAATTCTCCTCCTTGTCCCTAAAGTTATGTTCACTTTACCATTTCTATCCTAGATAATCAATGAAATACCCAAACTATTTATCATTTCATTTATTATTTCTCAGGCAATTAACTATTCAACTATAGCAATCACAACATATATATAGTAGTGTAAAGCTAAATTAGCCTTACACCTCCGAAATTGTACTAGGGTCACTCCATCCCAAGTGTCCCTTTGCATAATAGAACTAGGTACCCCTCTTTGGCGTACCTAGTTTTTTCGTTATTTTGGGGTCGTGTCGGTGACTAAGTTTTGTCCACCTACAGCGAGTTGAGGTGTAGAATTCTTATACGGAAAAATACCTTAACCAATACAAGAACTATAAACTTAAATATAATTACACATCACACTTCCCTAGTGCGATCTTTTTGCATTTAGCTCAAATACTAGAGATTCTTTGTCTAAGACATTGTTTATAAAACAAATATAGAAAAGAATACAATAGGCAACAAAAATGTTAAGCTGAGTAATTATGAGCCGAGTCATGTTTACATGACTAAGAGATAAAAATATGAATCCCTCCTGCAATAACACTTAATGCGGCTATGGAGATATGGATTGTTCGTAAGCTTCGATTTTTTCTATAGTTGAAAAAATTCATTCCTGCGATAGCAGTAATAGACAAAAGAATAATTGCAATCAAGCCAATAATTCCTTCATTCTCCAATTCACCCTCATTAAAGTACATGATTAACCCATGACCTATACCTAACAACAATGCCATTGTGCCAAAAAGAATATGATATCTACCTATTAACTTTGCTGCAGATAAATATAGCCCTTTAGATTGTGGGAATGTACGAATTACAGACTTCATGAAGGTTCGAATAGGAAAAATCATACCAGCTGCACCAATTCCTATAAATGTACACCAACCAATTAATTCACCAATATCCTCATAACGTCCTTCCTCGTGTTGTTGTCTACCGTTATCCTCATAATCATACTCATCTTTTCCTTCAAAAATATCATCTGCATAAATGGGATTTACATCATACATAAAAAATATAACTACCAATACTATCCCAAAAAATTTTAAATATCGCATAGGAGGTCTCCTTCCATATTGAGTTTCATCATTAGTCTAAGCAAACAATATGAAAAAAATCTGAAAAACGGCACTAGAAAAAATTACGATATTTAACTAAAATTTCTTTTTGGCTTAGAATAAGTAGAAGATTGGTCACACAAAAAATTCAGGTGGATTTCATAATGTTGTTATAAATTAGTTATATTGAATATAAAAAAGGTAGGAGGAGCTTTGTTGAAAATACTGATAGCAGAAGATGATAATCGGTTAAGGAAAAACATTGTTCACATCATTCAAAAAGAATTTCATCAGGTCGATGCTGTAGATAATGGTCAGCATGCATTAGAATACATACTATTTCATTCTTACGACCTCGTCATTCTAGATTGGATGATGCCAGAATTAAGCGGTATTGATGTGTGCAAAGAAGCTAGAAGAAATGGTTATGAAGGTGGCATTTTAATACTAACAGCAAAGGATGATAGCAATGACATCATCCTTGGATTAGATGCAGGTGCTGATGATTATGTTGTTAAACCATTTAAAATGGAAGAACTCTTAGCGAGAATACGTGCCATTTTAAGAAGAAAAAATAAATCCATTCATCAAATAATTCAAATTGATGATTTAAAGTTATATTTGGATTCCAGGACACTTTATAAAGATAATCAAGAAATACTATTAACTAAAAACGAATTTTTATTGTTAGAGTACCTTTTTATCAACAAAGGCATCATTCTTACTAGAGAACAAATTTATACACAAGTATGGGGATTTGATCATGAAATGACTAACAACAACCTTGATGCGTTAGTAAAACTAGTTCGTAAAAAAATCGATTATAATCGATCAAAATCCATTATTGAAAACATTAGAGGAATAGGATACAGAGTGAGGTAGCATGTTTAAGAAAACTCGTAAAAAATTAACTTTATTTAACTCCATTTATTTTATAGGCTTTTTCTTTGCTTTTCTTATTATTCTTTATTTTTCATTAGTTCAACTAATGAATTATCAACAAGTAGAAGAACTAGAAACTTATTACGAAGAACAATATCATGACTTTTTTGAGCACAAAAATGATAATGAAGGGAAATTAGAATTTAACCCAAATGGTATGTATTTTTACTATATTTATACAAAAGACCAGATACTAGTCCACGGTGACGAAAACTATCAAGGTTTATTTAAAGATCTAGAAAAAATCATTCAAACGGAAAATCCTTCTAAACGTTTTGTAAAAAATTTAAATTGGCGCGATAAACATCTTTTAATTTTATCGAAACCCATTCAGACTAACGATGAATTCCTAGGATATATTGTTATAGGCAAATCGACCACATCACAATATCATTTTTTTCAAAAAATGATTTTACTGTTTATTGTTTTAATTATAATTTTTACGATCATAATTGGATTCTTAAGTTACTACATGGCAGGAAAAGCCATGATCCCCATTCAACATGCACTTGAAAAACAAAAAAGTTTTGTTTCAGATGCTTCTCATGAGTTAAGAACACCGCTAAGTGTATTTTATAGTTCACTCGATATTTTAGAATCTGATGAAGCTAATAATATGAGTGATTTCGGTAAAGAATTAATCGAAGATTTAAAGCATGAAGCAGCGTTAATGAAAGAGCTATTAGATAAACTATTATTTTTAGCCCGACATGACAAAAATCGTATTAAATCAACTAAAGAAAAAATCTCCTTAACAGAGTTGCTAATAACGATTAGTAGGAAGTTTAAAAGAGCGTTACCAAAAACAATCGTTTTCGAAATAGAAATCCAACCTAATGTTGAATTTATTGGAAATTCAAATAATATAACTGAATTAATTTATATATTATTAGATAATGCAGCCCAGTACACACAAAAAGGATCCATCTATCTAAAGCTTTTACAAACTGATAAAATGATATATATCTACATTGAAGATACAGGCATTGGGATTTCTAAGGAAGACCTGCCTTTTATTTTTGATAGATTTTTCCGGAGTGATGCTGTGAGAAACAGAAACGGAACAGGACTGGGACTTGCTATAGCTGATTCTATTGTTCAAGATCACGGAGGAACATTAACAGTTCAAAGCGAGTTGGAAAAAGGTACAACATTTTGTATTCAATTTCCTCTTTATAATAAAAAGTAGGCTATTTATCGTTACATGATGGATAAACCATAGAATGGCATTACATGAACCAGTAGTGCCATTCAACTAGTTTATTTTTTGAGCTACTTTGGCAGCCTAGCTAACATGGAGAAACTGCCTTTCCTCCATTCAAGCACCGCTTACTTGCTAACCCCTTGCTTTTGATCTTTCTTCTTAAACCCATCACTCATCAACCTTACAAGTAGTGCGATAATTATAACCATTACCGTACTACTATAAAATAAAATTACTAACATTTGATTAGTGTCAGTACCAATGAATAGCCCATGAATAAGTGATAATATCCAAGCAGGTAAAACAAGAAAATGCATCTTCTTCCAAAGTGAGAATTTCATTTTATTTATCCATATATCTGATGTTACAAGAACTATTAAAAATAAATAAAAAGCTATGGTTCCCAGCCCAGACAACAATGCCTGATAGTTAGCGCTAAAAGGTAATACGATATCAGAAATAGTATAGGGTTCGTATTGATCAATCATTAGTAAAAGTAAATGTACAATAACAGTTATAAATCCCATCCATCCACTCATTTGATGTAATTGAAAGTACAAGTTTTTATTGGACTTGAGAGTAGAAGATTTCCTTAGTAAACCAAAAAAAATGGACATACTGAAGTAAAAATAACTTAAAAGCCCTAATAATCGAATCCATTCCCAAGTACTAAATAACATCTAACTTTTCTCCTCCTTTCAACCAATATATACTTCCATCATCTTTTGCTATCAAGCAAGCACAAGGCATCTGTAGTTTGTCAAACCATACTTGTAATTCTTGTTCATTTAATAAAAAAGCAAGTTTTGTTGCCACTTCTGCTTGACATAATGAGTTTGTTATTATTGTTGTTTGAAGGATAGGGCTAATGATTACCTCTCCAGTTCTTCCATCTAATAAGTGATGCTTTTCTTTCCCCTGCTGTTTCCAACTTCTAAATATACGATTTGAAGTGGCAATTGCTCCATTTTGAATTCTAATTGTACTGATCTCTTCGTGTATATGAAATGGATGAGCAATCCCAATGGTCCATGTCTTTTTACCTGACGACCACATTTTCATATCTCCACCACCATCTACAATTCCAAACTCTGGAGAAACCTGTCTAAGCCAATCAGCTATTTTTTCAACTACGTATCCTTTGGCAAATCCACCTAAATCAATTAATTGATTATCCGTTTTTAAAACTTCATTGTGATCCAAAAAAAGAAATGGCTTATTTGCCTTTTTTTCTATTTGTATTGGCTTATACGTTGATTCTTGAAAAGGAAAGGATCGATCATACCCATGTTGTTCTAAATGTAATTTTAAATACGGAGAAAATATATTATTAGTTAATGTATAATAGTTATCTGCTTCTTTTAAACAATCGTATAATGCAGGAGAAATTCTGCCGATTTCTCCTACCTTTAGTTGATTAATTTGATTTAACTCATTATTTGGCTCAAATCTTGACCACTCTCTTGCAACGTATTGCAACCATTTCACCACTTTGTCTTTCCAATCATTTTTTTGTGTTCCAGCAATTTCAATATAAAAGTTTGTATTCATCGTGTTTAATGATAGGGTATCCAAGCAACTTCAACTCCACTTCAAACTATGTCTAGGATCGTTTGGTAGTTCGATCGGTACGGATTTTATTTTGTTGTAGTTGATTCACTCCCACAATTTCAAAATTTGTCCAATCCAATTGAACAAGTTCCCTTTCTCGGTCTGACATTTTTTTTGATTGTTCATTTGTCAAATTTAGATCAGCTATGTTTGTATCTGATGGAACATTATTAAATTGCGTTAATAGTAAAGAAGATAATATTACTCCAGAGGTACCTAATATCCATTTAGCTTTCTTTTGATCTTTCATTTAATCATCTCCTTTTTTACTTTAAAAACTTAAATAAAACAGAGTTATTCATTTCTTGCCATTCAGCCACATAGCCCAAACCATTTGAAATTACACTAATTGGAACATATATATTATCATTCAAATAAAATGTAACAGCTGGTATCGGTGATTTTATCTCGTTATAGTACACAACATTTGTCCCCGCACGAAAAATTAATTCTGTATCACCTTTATTAATTTCTAATATTTTACTATTATCATAATTAATTACTTTTGCACCTAAAAGTTCAGCAATAATTTTACCTGGCACATATATTTCCCCATCTAAAGGAATCAAGTAAAGAGACATTGTATTATTTTCTAGTTTTAACTGAATTTCTTTCGCTTCTTTCAAAGGTAACTCTCCTTTATTTACATAAGTCGATCTTGTCCAAATATTCCATGTATTACTATTTGTTTCAAGGTATCTTTGATCATAATAATCGTATTCATCCTCTTCTTTATAATAATCATAATCATAATCATCATCTTCCTCTTCATAATCATCATCGTGCTTTTTATGAACATCACCCTCGTATTTTTTATAATCATTTTCATCATCCGCTTTTGCTATTTTGGTATCAACAAATGGCCAAATTAAAATCATAATTAGAAGTATTTTGATAATCCTCATTTTTTCAGCTCCTTTATGTTATTTCCATCTTAATTAAGCTAAATGAAAAAATACTGAAAAAACAAAATCATTCAATACAAATTTAACAAATGTATTGCTTGCCATTTTTGTTTCGATAGAGGTAGGTAATTTTCTATGAGAATTTAAATAGCATTCCTGATTGAAATCAAAAAAATTGCCTTCTACAAAAATAGAAGGCAACTTCAGTATTTTACTAGGCTTTTAGGATTCTCCCATCATACCTAGTTCACTAAATATATCGAATTGCAATTGTACTCCTGATATGTTGTCATTAAAGAAATTACTAATATCATCTAAAGATTTTGTGCTCATAAAGATAGTCATAGGAAAGGTCAACAAACAAATATTCATGCTCGTTGATCGCAATGGAGAATGTTCTTGTAATTTCTCCTGTTTCTATATCCCGATACAATTCAGAGATTTCCCCACTTTGATCGTTGCGCATTTTGATAATTGTTTGAAGGAAATAAGGACGCCAGCTCCAATTTTTATTGATGGCACGTGGCTGTAGCTCCCAATTCCCATCAATTCGCATAACGTTAGGCGTTAACTGGAATCCGTCCTCATTACAAATATAGAGACGGAAGGAGTAGTTATCCAATAATTCAGCTAAGTACTCTAAATGGGAGACATTGTCGCTTGTTGGTTTCACACGGTGAACAATCGCCTCTAATTCCTCCCTTAATTTTTTCAACTGCAAATATTGCGCCTCCAGCATTTTCTTTTCGGAAGTAATAAATTGCTGGCATTCTTTTTTAAAACGTTCCTTTAATATATCCTTATCAACAAAAGTCATAGCTGGATTAGCTAGGTATGGCCCTTGATAAAATCTACCACCATTTTTCCATGCAAATTGTAGCTGATAAACCGTTTCAATATCTTCAAATAATAGATTCGCTCCAATTTTATAAGCTAGGCTACCAATGGCAGAAATCATGTCCGATTGAGCGGACCAAGAATCGTAATTTAAATCACGTGTATTGACTTTTAAGATATGTGGGGCCAATAGCGCAATATGCTCTAAGTGACTTTCGGCTCCTACTTCCTGTACGGCAATTTTCACCCCAAACGTCGTAAAATAGCGTAGGGCGTGATGTAATTTGTTAATATCCCCTATAAAACGATGCTCTGATACGACAAGTACGATACGCTGTAAATCTTTTTCCTCTATATATTGTTGGATAATATTAAAATGACTTTCACCAAAATCTTGCATCAATAAATTTGGATTGCTTGGAATATAAATATCAATTTCTGGTGCAATTTCATCAATTTTGGCTAATGCCGCATGTAAAATTTTGTGTTCCATATCAATTCGATATTCTTCTGGAATATCTTCATTGTTGACGAAATCCTTTAAATTAATTTGCTGACCTTGAATTTGTAGATATCCGGAAATTTCGTAGGCAATCACCGTATGCGCGTCTGCGCTAAATATCGGTTGATAATACCCATGTATTTGATCTAAATTTGTTAACACTTCAATTGCGTCCATCATCGAAACCTCCAATATGAATAACGTTTTCGTTGTTATTCAAAAATAACATTACATTTATCATGACTAGCTTAAAAAATGCTCTCTGACTGTATAATAAGTTGTTTAAAGTAAAATCGCAACTTCACTTCTCATCATTAATGGAAATACGTCCTAATTTTTAACCACCATAATTGCATTATTTCTAACGACTTTCCTACATAGTAGGTTGCTTGTTACACCATCTTGCAACGTTATGCTTTTGTCCAACCAAGGCTGTTCTGATATTTTACTCTCCCTTTAATCTATGCAACTTGACGCAATGACAGCCGTGATAATGGATGATGATTATCCTATACCAGTCAATTAATTCAGTCATTTACCCAGTATTTAAGGACAATTCTATGAAAAAAACAGTATCCCAAAAGGACAACAAAAGGCTCCTACTGGCATACTGTTTATTATTATTCAGACATAAAGAAATACCAAATCAGAGCGATTACTGCTAAGGATAAAATAACAGCAATTGTTACGCGAAGCGGCGAGATAGGAGCATTGCCGCCAACTCGACCCGTTTGTCCATTCACCATAAAGCGGTAAACCTTCTCCTTATAGCGGAAAGAAGATAACCAAATGGGTAACATTAAATATTTGTATGTAATATCATCATGGTTTGTGGAAAAACGTAGATTGGATACTACATCCGCACTATTTTCCCAACGAATTTTGGACGTAATCTGCGCATGGAGATGATCATGGATTTCACTTTTTGCTTGGCTCCAGCCATCCTGCAAACCAACACTGTAACGCTCTGATAAAAATCCAGCTACATATTGGGGTTTATAGGCCTTATTATTAAGAAGATTAAATGGTTCAATTTTTCGCATCATGTCCCGATCATAGCGTGTTGTGGCACTCACTAAATGATCGTCTATAAATTCCTGATAAAAACCACTTGTTGAATACCAATCTGTTTCAGTATGCGTTTTACCATCTTTATCCGTAACCGTTCGATGTCGTCCATATCTTGCGGAGTATCTAGAGCTTGTTTTTGAATCAAACGTCCAATACGGGAGGTATACCCCTTTAAAGGCATCAGGCCTTGCACTTATTTTGGCAGCCTTTGGTGTAAACCATCGACCTTTGATCCATTTCTGAAAATGTTCTCCTGCCTGCTTATCCGTTACTTCAAAAGCACATACGCCATTGGGAGCAAGCGTATTTTCAGCGCTCGCTTCCATGACCTGATTTGAGCCGCAGTAAGGACAACTGTCAGCGACCTGCAGGGCATCATAAATTGTCTCGGCCGCACAAGCTTTACAAATAACTGTTTTCTTCTCCACGCCCCAATTGAAATTCCCACGTTCCTCTGCTTTTAAGAAATCCATTTCCTGAGCAACCTTTTCCTCTTCTTGTTCAGGGGTTGCAATTTCAGATTCAAATCCACAATACGGACAAGTCAGCTTACCTGTAGCAGGATTAAACTCAATTGATGCACTACAGGACGGACATTCTGCATCAAAGTCAAGTTTTACTTGTTTGACATGTTCAACTTCTTGCGTTGACATAGGTCATCATCTCCTTACTTGACATCCTTTTCATCAAAAACATCGCCGCATTCTGGACAGAATTTAGGCGGATTGGCAGGGTCCTCTGGTGCCCACCCACATTTATCACATGCGTAGAGTAAAGCATCAGCTGGTTTTTTAGAGCCACACTCGCTACAAAATTTTCCTTTATTCACCGCTCCACATGTACATGACCAGCCCTCTTCCGCTGGTTTTGCTGCGCCGCAATTTGAACAGAATTTCCCTGTGTTGTCTTGACCACATGCACATGTCCATGTACCAGGTGCTTTGGCTGATTGATTTTGCATCGCAGCCTGAGCCATTTGCGCTTGCTTATTTTGCTCATTCATTTGATAAAGCTGACCAGCATTGACTCCACCTGCTTGTGCAGCCATATTCATCCCCATAAAGCCTGCCATAGCGCCACCATCATTGTTAGCAGCTGCAATCATCGCTTCTGCCTGAGCGCCTGTTAAATGGGCAGCAGCCATACCTGGATCACGCATGACCGCATTGCGTTGTAGTTGTTTTATCATGGCTTCGTCTTCCTCAGAAGCCTTAAGGGTACTAATCCCAAATGACACAACAGCTAAACCACGTGTAGCAAGCCACTTTTCTGATAATACCTTATTGAGTGCGTCTGCTAACGCAACCGTATGCGCGGGTATTTCACTATAACGAACGCCACTTGCTGAAATTTGTGCAAATGCTGGCTGTAACGCTGTCATTAATTCTGATTTTAACTGGCTATCAATGGCCTCTCGTGTAAATTCACGCTCTACATTTCCACATACATTTGTATAGAATAATAACGGATCAATGATTCTGTAAGAATACTCACCATGACAACGAATGGCAATGTCAATATCTAATCCAATATTACGATCAATAACACGGAATGGAATTGGTGCGGGAGTGCCATATTTATTCCCAACAATCTCCTTTTTATTAAAATAATAAACTCGCTGATCTTTAGCAGGTTCCCCACCAAATGTAAAACGCTTGCCTATCTGTTTAAATGTTTCTATTATGCCCTGGGATAAATCTGAGCCGTACATAATCGAAGGTTCTGTTGATGTATCATAGACATATTCCCCAGCTTCTGAAGAAAACTCTACAACTTTCCCCTGTTCAACAATCATCATACATTGCCCTTCATTGACGGCAATAATGGAGCCATTGCTAATAATGTTGTCATTTCCTTTATTTGAACCTCGTTTAGAAGTGCGTTTAACACCCTTAGTTACTAGAACATCTGAGGATAATGCCTCACAATAAAAATACTCACGCCATTGATCCTCTAAAACACCTGTTAATGCCCCAACGCCTGCTTTCAATAAACCCATAAATATTCCCACCTTCACATTGATGTTTAGCTTATTTTAACATCTCTTAATATTATGTAATACGCAAAATCAGACAAATTGTTTCATTTTCTTCCTTTCAACTAAAAAACGAGAAGCTCCTATGATATAAATCATCAGAACGTTCTCGTTACTTTTTCTGTATCAGGATAAGGCAGCTATTATAACAAGCACCCACGCAACAATAAATAACATGCCACCAATTGGCGTAATCGCACCTAGCTTTTTCACACCTGTCACGGCAAGCACATATAGACTACCAGAGAAGAATACAATCCCTGTAAACATCAAGTAGCCTGCCCAGGAAAGTAGACTAGAGCTTCCTAAAAATGCATCATTGGATAGAATGCCAAGGGCTAAAATCCCTAAAGCATGATACATCTGATATTGCACAGCCGTTTCCCAAACGGCTGCATAATGCGGCGAGGCAAACTTATCCTTGAGTGCATGTGCACCAAAAGCACCTAAAACAACACCAAGAGCTGCCAAAATAGCGCCTAAAGCTAGAAACATTTCCATCTATTGTTCTCCTATTTTGCCTCAAGGGCAATTTCTTTATATTTGGCATCCCAAGCAGGGTCAATCTTACTTAAAGATACCGGTCGCAATGAATCCTTGTGCGCAAGAATATGTACGGATTGAGCTGTGGCTGCTACCGTGCCATCCTCATGTAAAATTTCATAGCCATACGTAGTTCGTAAACGATCATGCTTTTCTACCCAAGTGCGCACCGTCGCCACTTGTCCATAATGCATGGCTGCTTTATATGAAATCGATAAATCCATCACAGGCGATACATAGCCATCTTTTTCTAATGCAGCATACTCAAAGCCAGCATCACTTACAAGCTGGGTACGCCCAATTTCCATCCAAATGATGTAGTTCGCATGGTACACCACGCCCATCTGGTCTGTCTCTGCGTACCGTATTTCAATCTGTTTCTCACTCACAAACATTTTCTTCACCTCGTCCTACATTATAGCGTAAAAGTGTTGATTTGGTGGGGTTTTTGCTCTATTGATTAGAAAAGGTTAAAAAATTTAACTTTGCAAAAATTTGAAATTAGATTCAGAAATATATTTGGTAAAAAATGTTGGTTTCCGTTTTTACCCGTTGTACCCCACTTAATTGGGGTACACTGGGGTACAACAATTTAAAAATAAAAGAGATACTGGGCAGGTGCTGTAAATCAGAAATGGTACCTATTTTTACACGAGAAAAATTTGATGTAAATGATTAAAACCAGGTACTCATTCGAGCGCCTGGTTATTTTTTTAAAATACCTCTGTAAAAAAAGATTACCCTTGCATCATTGCTTGGCTAGTCTTTAATCTTATTAAAATATCTTTTGAGTTTAGTTTTTAGTTATTAATACTTGATCAGCTTTAACCCATTCTGCACCTAAATTGTACCAACCGTCTTTAGCTGCATGTACTTTATAAGTTCCTGGTGCTAATTGGCGTTTAAATGATCCATTAGGAGAACTATACGTATGAATAGTAGTTGTAACAGTTGCATGGTGATTAGCAATAGTTCCATAAGCATTGTGGATATAGCCAGATCCAACATTATAGTATAGAGTTCCATCAGCTGCATATTCTCTTTGACCATACACTTTGTATTTTCCACCAGCTTCAAGTTGACCGATAATTTCATATCCAACATTTTTGAACACATTTGCTTTCTGAGTAATTGTAATCGTTGCCCAAGTTCCATCATAAGTATGGTAGCTAACTGTTGGCTTGTCCCCGTTTAAATAAGGCATAGGATCTACCGCCTCCGATTGAGACACTCGTGCTTTTTCATATATTTCAAAGTGCACGTGTTGACCAGTTGAACTCCCACTGTTCCCCATAACACCAATTTTGTCACCTTGATTAATAGTTTGACCAACAGAGACACCAATAGATTGTAAATGAGCATAAAGTGTATCATATGTTTTCCCATCAATACTGTGTCGAACTATCACATAGTTTCCGTAACCGCCATTACATGTATTACCGATAGAGCCATTATTAGAACAACCACCAACGGCTTTGTTAATCACACCCGCAGCAGAAGCGTGTATAGGTACATTGGCGCTACTATTTGCAATGTCAACTCCATAATGCATTGAACCACTTCTCATGCCATAAAGGCTTGTATAAATACCTTCAGCTGGTTTTATAAATACCTGTTTCATCAAACATTCTCCTTTCAATCTTTAAACTATTACTTTTATATTTTTCAAGGATTAACCAAATATAAATACTAAAAAATAATACCGAGTTAATAGAATAAGCCCATTACCAATTAAGCTAATGGGCTTAAATTTTTTAATTTCTTTCTTCTATAACTTAGTGATTATTTTTGTATTAATTCAGTGTTGTTATACCACTGTTCATGGCTCCAGCTAAGCCTTGAAGGATACGTGATGCACCAGCTTCTGCTTTCACACCAGTATTAGTTGTAACAATGTTATATGGAAGTGCTGCTGAACCTGCATGGTTAGCAATTGCAGAAGTCAATTTACCAGAGGTTACTAAAGTGTGACCTCCATACCAAGCTGCAGTGTAAAGATAAGCTGTTACTGAAGCTGGGTCACCGTTTTGTTCTACGAGAATATTGTACTGTAAATTAGAGTTAGCAATATATTTTGCTTCAGGAATACTCTTAGAAGTGAAGTGTTGATAACCCGCTAAAGCATAACCAGACGTTGGAGCAGATGAACTACCCGGTTCTTTTGAACCACCAGGAGCTGCGTTTGGACTACCTTGCATAAAGTTAGGAAGACCAATTTCGAACGAACGACCTTCGTTTAAAATTTGAGTGTGGTAGTAGTTCATGATCTCAGCTGCTGTTTGTTGACAAACATGAGAGCTTAAAGCTACCGCATTTTTAAATTGAGGAACTTGTGTAGTTAAACGTAGTTCAGCAATTCGGTAAGCACGAGCTGCTAGGTTAAGCCCCCAGATAACAAATGCGTTGTAACCAGAAGAAGGGAAGTATCCACGCATTTGGTCAATATTACCACCGTTATCACCAGCACGACCTGCACCAATGTTAACACAAAGTTCAGTTAAACCATTGTTTACACGAGAGTTACTGTAATTTGCACGTAAACGAGCACACATATTTGTGAACCAAGCACTTAAATCCGAATAAATTGCATTACCTGCACCATTAATAGCAGCATTGATAAAGTGAACTGCTCCTAAACCAAGGATTGTACCATTAAGTGCCGTAGTAGAATGCTTAGTCCCAGCTAATAAACCAACACTAACTGTTACTCCTTTACCATTTGGCTGATTTACATTTTTGTAACCAGCTTCACCAGTGATACGAGTGTAGAAGTTGCTAACATAACTAGTAAGTAATGATTTAAGTTCAGTTTGAGTTACTGGGTTAGAAGAACTAGCTTGTGTATATGAAACCATATTAGCATCTTTTGCTAAAGCTAATGCTGCATAAGCTCCTAAAGCTAAAATTGGATTTTCTGGACCAATATTGTTTGGGTTAGCTGGATTAATAAATGATTTATAGTTGATTAAAATCCGGTGAATACGAGTCAAGATTTGACCACGAACTGTCGCAGAAGATGCATTAGAGTAAAGTGATGTCAAGAATAGCAATTGACTTCCAGCACGTTGACGTGTAACTCCTGCTGATTTCTTTAATGTACCAAAAATATCATGGAAGTTAGTTTTTGATCCTGAATCTGCTGCCAAACGTACTGCACCATCTCCCATAAGGTTAGTAAAGATTTTTTCTGCTTCTGTTTTGACTGTAAATGTCAAAGAAATCATCCCCTTTATATTTTATAGAAAGCTCCCTTCAATAAGAACATTTGTTCTTGTTTACATTATAGAACAGATGTTCTTGTTTTTCAAGGGAATATATTTATTTTAAGGAAAATAAATGAAATATTTATTAACCTTTTATACTAGTACTAGTATAATTAAAGTATAGAAAGGATGTGAACAAAGTAGATTATGATAAGGTTTTAGCTTATTTAGTCGCAGTCGCTACTGTAATTAATTTGCTGAAAGGCTCAGTAAAAAATATTCAAGGCATGCGAACAGGTAAGCAAAATAAAAAGCGACGCCCCTCTACCAAGAGGAAACGTCGCAAATACCCAAAGCGAAGGAGGTTAGCCACTCCTTCCCTATAATCTTATCATATCCATTGTATTATGAAAAATATCGGATATGTAGTAGCTTTTGCATTTGCTATTTACGCTTTGATTAATATGGTGAATTGGAAACAACCAGGCTTCTTCGATGTATCTATGATTATTATTTACTCTTTTTGTTTAATCTTAGTGATATTAAATATCATAGTATATTTTAAAAAAGGAAGGATTAAAATGGAGAAGAATTTTCAGACTGAAGCTAATAAACGTTGGCAAGAGAAGAATAAAGAGCGTGCAAAATACATTAGCGCACGATCAAGAGCGCGTAGCTTTATTAAAAACCACGCTTTAGAGGAAGATTTAGAGGAGTTTATGGAATTGACTCTAGAACGCAAACAAATATTAAATAAAATGAAAATAGACCAAGACGGCATGTAGCTGTGAAGTGAACCCTTAAAGTTAGAGTTTTATTTATGCAGCTAATCGGCTGGCATAAGCTCGGTATTTTACCGGACCCATGCCGGCCAATTTTTGTTTAATTCGATCGTTATTATAGTAATCCATATACTTTTCTATTTTCTTCTTTAACTTTTCATTCATGATTTCCTCCTTGCCCAATTTAGTTATCCATAAGAATCCCTAAGTTGTTCAAAAGTGTATTTGTTCTCGTTCTTTATAGCGTCTGGGAGAAAAAAGACAAAATAAAAAGCCACTCAAAATAAATGGCTCAATCTCAAGCTTAGTATTTAAATTCTTGCACTAAAAGTTATTACTTATCTTGCCAACAATTTTGTTAGTGGCACTACGATTTATTGTAATCGCTCTAAATCCTGATATTCTTTCATATAAGGACCATCTTCTGCAACAAATGAATGATACAATGCCTTTACTGCGAAATTTTTCTCTAAACCCATTTCAGATTTTAGCTTTTTTAATTCATCATGCAATGTTCGATGTTCATTTATAAGCTTTAGCATAATTGTCTTATTATATTTCATTACATCCGTCCTTTTTGTTTACAACATGAATGCTATAATACACTATTTTCACTTATAATCGCAAGAACAGCCTTGAACACCCCCACCTCCATCGACCTTTGTTTGTTTTGGAATGGTTACATCAAGTTTCTTTATATAATAAAAACACCTCATATGAGATGTTTAGTTGCTTCAGTCTAGTAAATTGTATAAATTCTTCATAAATCTATATTACTGTCCTAAAACCTCCTGGATAGATTGTTCCAAAATATCCATTGCCAGTTCTAATTCATGTTCCTTAATGATAAGTGGTGGAGTGAGAGTAAGCACATTTCCTTGGGATACTTTAAAGCTTAATCCCTTTTCCATACATTTATACATTACTTGCTCTGCTTCAGATGTAGCTTTTTCTTTCGAATTCCGGTTTAATACTAATTCTACTCCGTATAAAAGACCGATTCCTCGAACATCACCTATAATTTCATATTTTTCTTGCATCTTTTTAAGACGTATTCTCATATAATTTCCTAATTGATTAGCCTTATCAATTAATTTAAAATCCTCGATATAATTAAGAGTAGCCAAGGCTGCTGCACAACCTAATGAACTTTTTTCATGAGTGTAATGACCGAGTGCAATATCTTGGGCAACATCAAGTTCTCCTTTTACGAGCATCGCTGCCATTGGAAATACGCCTCCACCCAATCCTTTTCCCAATAAAACAATATCTGGCATAACTCCAAAGTTTTCGAAAGTGAACATTTTACCTGTTCGCCCTAAAGCTGTTGGAATTTCATCAAAAATCAATAATATATTGTTCCTATCACAAATATTACGTAAACGTTGATAGTACTCTTTTGGTGGGATATGCACGTCTGTACAACGAACAGGCTCTAAAATAATTGCACCGATTTCATTTTCTCTTTCAAGTACATATTCTAAATAATCAAGGGATTTAAATCTACCATTGTCATCATCAAACAAACCACGATATGAATTGTAAGGAGCTATATGCAGACTCCCTGGCATTAAAGGACCCATACCGTTACGGAAAAGTGCTTCTCCTCCAACTGAAATAGCGTCTAAAGATGCACCATGAAATGAATCCCACATAGATATAGTTTTAAATTTACCTGTTACCTTTCTAACAAGTTTTAAAGCCATTCCAACAGCTGAAGTTCCCCCAGGAGTCAACAGTACTTTATTTAAACTTTCTGGTGCAATGTCAACTAATTTTTTTGCCAACTGGATCGCAACTTTATTTGTATAACGTCTTGGTGAGAATGGAAGAATATCCAACTGCTCTTTTACTGCTTGAATAACATACTCATTACCATAACCTATTTGATGAACATTATTTCCGTGAAAATCCATATACTTTCTTCCATCTATATCCTCTATGTAAATTCCATAGCTTTTTTCAATAATATTTAAACAAGGAGTAGAAAGAGATTGATGTAAATAATACTTGGAATCATCGTTTAAAAGCTCAAATGATTCTTTGCTCAAGTGTTTTCCTTGCCATAAAGAACGAGTTTTTGTTAAATTAATGTCCCCCTCTGTTCTTAAAACTTCAATGTTTTTTTCCATTATTTCTTCTCCTCTCATTGTAGGTAATTAATTCTTTTATCTAAACAAAATAACATGTGTTTTTTAATTAGTTATTAATATTTTGTAAATCTTTTCACCTAATCACATTTAAACGTAGTTGTTATGAATCAATAATAATAACCTACGCTCATAGAACACTGACGAATCAAAGGGGAGGAAACTTTGCTCCGAAGGATGTTTTGATTATAATTTGTTTAACGATTTTTTCTCTAACAATAAATTGTGTTTTACTTTTAAATGGAAAAAAATTTTGTCGAAATCTCCAAATGCGAAAGTAAAGCTGCATGAGCATTTACTTCAACTTTAATCATTGGTATATGTTTGCTCTCAAAACCACACCAAACTCTGCCCTCTCGACTCGAAGTGTTTTGGCTGTTTGACGCAGTTTTCAAAGCAAAAGAAAAAAGCATCATAAAGCTTTTACAGCTATTACAATGCTTTTATAGTTCTTGTTTAGACAGGAATAAGTAAAAGTAGATTTGCACCTTGTATGGTAATTTTCGTGGTATCTAGTTTATGCCCGATCTTGCTGAGCTTCAGCGCCCTCTACAAAGAGCCATTAGCTACACCACTACATTACGTCTACCTATTCCGCCACTACTCCTTTACATCAGCCTTACTCCTACCGAACCTACCTCCGAGTTTACAATACAAACTTTAAATCACAAACTATCGTTCATGTTTTACATTTGTTCCTTTTGTTTCTTTTCCCTTGTTGAATTGAGTACCTATTAGTTCAATGAAAACCATGTAGATTGAATCATTTATTACCACGTTGCTTTAGTATTACATTTTCAACATATTGGCTGAATTTCTCCTCTGCATCGGAATAACATTTGACACTAAAGAGCAAAGGGTCCATAGGGTATTTAATTTTTTTTTGATTGGGAGAATCAAAATTATCATATTCCACTTTCGTAGAATAATCTTCAAAATAAATGTCCCACATTCCTTGTTCATTTTTATACCCAATAGCTTCAATATAATCATCATTTTCTTCGTCATAATAAGTGATATGCCAATGACGACCTTTTAAATGCTCCTTTATTTCTTCAGCATACGGTTCAAATGATGTCTCTATCTCCACTAATTCCATTCCTTCGGAAAGGTCATCTCTATTTAGATAGGAAGGTTCAGGAAGCTCTTCATTGTCATAAAGAATTCCAGCCAAAGTGTAAGCTAAATCCTTTTTGGCATCTTGTATTGCTTTGTGTCTAGTTTCTCTTCTTGTTAATGGATATTCCCATCCATTTTCAAGAAACAGAGTAGGGAAATAAACACAAAATATTCCTTCATCATCTTGCTGTATGAAAGCTGGATAAATTAATCTATCGAGATTTACCATAGCTACACATCCTTTAATTACTCTATTTCTTTATAATAAATTATTTTAGGAAAATTGTAATGATCAAATCTCAACTGAAACGCTGCATTATTTTGAAGCAAAAATGTCCCAAAGCGTCGTTGGTAAACATTTCTTAAGAGCTTGTTATTCAACAATCTGGACCTTAATTGAAAACGAGCGCTGTTCTTTGTTATAGAATCGCGCACGATTGAGAAACAACTTTATTGTTACTCAATAAAATCCACCTTTCAATAAAGAGGAAGCAAAAGGGTTATCAGGCAATTACAAACCCTATGACGAGTAAACAATAAATACTAGGAACTCAATTTTATATGAGCGCCTGATTATTTTTGTTGAACTTATCAATGCAATTCTTAACATTCAAGAGAATGCGATTTCTCCAGATAGTGTACCTTGCAAGGGCTTTGGCTCTAGCCACGCCACTTTTGGTTCTGGTTACAATTTGATTAGCGATTTTAGCTGTTATGAAGTAGCTATATTTTGAATATATTGTTACGAAATTGCCATAAAATAATTTATATGTAAATGATATACTTTTTTTGTAAGTACTAATTATATAGGAGAGAGGGATTTTGCTATGTCCGAAAGCAAGCAATTTATTAAGGATATAAATGAAAATAATGTGAAATTTTCCGTAATAATACCCGCTCACAACGAAGAAAAGTACATCGGGGGATGCCTAGAATCAATCGTCAAAGCTGCACAACTTTATAAAGATCAAGTAGAAGTGATTGTTGTGCTTAATCGTTGTACAGATAGAACAGAGGAAATTGCAAAGTCATACAATTGTGTAACATTGATTAATGAAGATAAAAATTTATCCAAAATTAGAAATGCAGGAGCAGCACTAGCAAAAGGAGAAATTCTAATTACAATTGATGCAGATACTCGAATGACTGAACACTTGTTATCAGAAGCTGAAAAGCATCTAGCATCTAATCAATATATTGGAGGCGGCGTAAACGGAAATTTTGAAAGAATTTCGCTTGGAATCATTGTTTCTACCTTTCTCTTGATTGTTCCCTTATTGTTTAAATATGGTTTGATTTCTGTAGGGATTTTTTGGTGCTATCGAAAGGACTTTCAAGCAATAAAAGGTTTTAATGAGAAGATGCTGATGGCTGAAGATGCTGATTTTGCAAAACGATTAAAACAATTGGGTAAAACAAATGGTAAAAAATACGGAACAATAAAAAATGGTATGATTACTTCTTGCAGGCGCTTTGACCATTATGGGGACTGGATTTTACTTAAACGACCTAGTATGATTTTAGCTTATCTAAAAGGCAATAATCATAAGGCTGCAAATGAAGCCTATTACGACGATCAAGCAAGATGATAATGAGTAAACTCAATTGTGTTATATTAAAACAGATAACTAGCATTGGTGTGAAAATGAAAAGAACATCTTAAATTGAAAAAGCTTAAGGAACTGTTTAGTGTCAATAAGTTGTTCCATCTATGGGCCAATTAATTGAATAGCACTTACTAAATTACAGTAAGATATTGAATATAATTACTTGTTTTTTGTACTTTTAAGGAGGCGTTGTCGATGAGAAATTATTTATACTTGATTGGGCGAAAAAACAAGGGGATAACGTTTCAATAGCCCATAAACTACGTGATTCCCCTTCAAAGGGAGCGTACCAGATTGAAGAAAATTTATTTAAAGCCTATTGATAAAAGTAATTGGGAAGAAGCAATTAGATTATCTGTTAAAGAAGAACAACAAACATTTATTGCATCCAATCTTTATTCTATTGCAGAAGTTCAATTTCTAGATAATTTCTATGCAAAAGGTATTTATCTTGAAAATAAAATGATAGGATTTACTATGTTTGGAATAGACCCTGATGACCATAATTATTGGATTTATAGACTTATGATTGATGAAGAATTTCAAGGTAAAGGTATAGGTAAACAAGCAATATATCAGGTTATTGAAGAGATAAGACGAAATAATACTGCAAACGTTTCTTTAATAATGATTGGATATGATCCTGAAAATCTTACTGCAAAATTTGTATATAAAAAGGTAGGATTTATTGAGACTGAATTATCATCTTGGGGTGAACAATTAGCTAAGTATTCCTTGTAAGCACTTGATTTTACCACAATGAATATTTAGACATTAAATTAAAGGATCAGGTTGTTGAGTAACATAAATAGGAAATGATTAAACTTTTTATAAAAAAATGAACCAATTTAATTATTAAGAGCGTGTTTTGATCAATTTTTTACAAAACACGTTCTTTTTTATGTTGCTTCTTCATTTAAACTGCCTGCTAGTTTAGTATAAACTTTCAAAATTCAGTAACATTATATATACTAATATATGTTTTACGTTCCTCTACAATCTGGCCCGAATGTTGAACATATGTTATTAAAAAGAAATAACTCCTTGGCTCCTTCATCATCTGACTCAAAATTTTATTTCTTACTCTAAAAATTGTCGTACTAGATAATCTCATTTGCTTTCCAATTGCACGCATGCTATTCCCATCTAGTAATCTATGAAAGACTTCAACCTCTCTATCCCCTTCTACAAATGGAATGCGGTTCTGCACCTCTGCAATCTTATGCTCATATTCCTTAATCCGATAATTTAGTGAATATACACGACGTTCTACTTCTTCTACCTTCGCTACCAGCTGCCGTGCTTCCTCCATCATTTCAACCATCCATCAATAATTCTCAATCCACTGAAGTAAATTCTCTTTTGCCCTTTAACATAGGTTAGCCCCCCTAAGTTGAGTTATATTTACTTATCTGACTAACCTAGAAAGGCATAAACCAATTCGAGCTGTAGCGTCTATAAACGCTACTGCTTTTTCTTTTACTTATTTTTGAACAGTTTTTTCAGTCACTATCGGCTCACCAACCTTATGATAAAAGTTTTTAAGTGTTTTTAAGTGCACACTTTCCTCATATTGTTCTGTAGTTTTTGGATTAGCAGTAAACTCGCTATGCAAATCTAAATTAATAATCGAAACCGTAATTATATGTTAAGATTGACTTATATAAAATAAAA
>NZ_JAASJR010000013.1:0-106355 GCF_019731275.1 Lysinibacillus sp. K60
CATAAAAGAAATTTGATTAGCTCAAATTGTTTTGCTGGCATCATGTTTGATGTCCAAAATTGTGTTTCGTTCACTAGTAAAACTAGCTACTTAAAACTTTATTGATTACGTTTTGCTTGTTCAGTTTTCAAGGTTCATTTACTAGTTACACTAAGTAACTTTTTATAATTTAACATAATGTTAACTCGCTGTCAACTGTTTATGTTACTATTTTTTAAGTTGTTCGTTTATTTCGTAACAACGTGTTTAAATATATCATCACAAATTTAAGTTTGCAAGTGTTTCATTAAAGTAAAACTATTCGCATTATTTAAAACTGAGTTTCTTCTATATAAATGTAAAAATAATAACTTCTTTTATTTTGGATCAACTCAATAAAAAACACCTCTAATTGTTAGCAACTTACTAACAATTAAAGGTGTCTGTTTAACTAACGTACCCAAATGAAGTATGCAAGGAAAACAAAGAAAAGACCATACATCATTGGATGAATTTCTTTTTTACGACCTGCTAATAACATTGTAATTGGGTAGAATACAAAACCAATTGCAATACCAGTAGCAATTGAATAACCAAGTGGCATCATTAACACTGTAAAGAATGCAGGTACTGCTATTTCGAATTTGTCCCAATCAATTAAACGTAAGGACGATACCATTAGTACCCCTACGATGACTAAAGCTGGAGCAGTAACTGCTGGTGTTACTACCGCTAGTAATGGTGAGAAGAATAATGCAACTAAGAACAGTACTGCTGTTACAACTGCTGAAAATCCTGAACGAGCGCCTGCAGCAACTCCAGAAGTTGACTCTACGTACGCTGTTGTTGTTGACGTACCAAATAAAGAACCGATAGTTGTTGCTAGTGCATCTGCCATTAAGGCACGTCCTGCACGCGGTAATTTATTATCTTTTACTAAACCTGCTTGTGTCGCTACAGCCATTAAAGTACCTGCTGTGTCAAAGAAATCAACAAACAAGAATGTTAACACTACTACTAAAAACTTCACGTTAAATAATGTACCGAAGTCACCAAGTGGTTCTAGTGCTACCATGAATGTAGAATCTACACTTGGAATAGCTGATACAACGGCTGTTGGAGGATCAATGATACCTGTGATCATCCCAATAACTGCAGTAATCACCATTCCTAAGAAAATACCGATACTGCGCAATTTAATAATAAGAATAACCGAAAGAATAATTCCGAATACCGCTAATAATGTAGCGCCTGTGAAACTTCCTAAAGTGACTAAAGTAGCTGGGCTATCAACAATGATCCCTGCTCCTTGTAAACCAACAAAAGTGATAAATAAACCAATACCTGCAGAAACTGCATATTTAAGTTGTACTGGAATAGCATTAATAACAGTTTCGCGGATACCAGTTAAAGATAAAATAATAAAGATAATCCCTGAGAAGAACACACCTGTTAAACCAGTTTGCCACGGAATACCGTATGCTCCGACTACAGTAAATGCAAAGAATGCATTTAACCCCATCCCAGGAGCAAGTGAAATCGGGAATTTAGCGAAAATCCCCATAATCAAAGAACCGACTGCTGCTGCTAATGCTGTAGCTACGAAAACAGCACCTTTATCCATCCCTGCATTTTCTAGAATACCTGGGTTAACAGCTAGAATATATGCCATTGCAAGGAAGGTTGTAATACCGCCTATTATTTCGCGGCGATAATTAGTTCCTAATTCATCGAACATGAAATATTTTTTCATTATCAAAAAATCCTCCATATGGTCGTCTTCAATATCGAAAACAAAAAAGACACGCTGACTACTCTACTAGTCGCATGTCTACGATATATTTCATCACAATTAGTGTGTGAAACAAATTAGTGTTTATACGTTTATGTATAAACCTAAATCGTAGTCAAGTTATTTACGGTAACTTGGTAGAAACTCACGGGCCTTATCCCCGACATTATACGACGACGTATTTAATTTACATTCGTAATATATCATTTCGTTTTTTAGATTTCAACCCTATTTCCGAACATTTTTCTAAAAAGAAATACGAAAGTTCGTGTAAAATTCTTATTTAATGTTCAGGTTCTATTAAATACATTACTAAAGAGGCTTTGTGCTGAACATTCCACCAATCAGTTTAATGAAAAAATCCTCTAGAAATTCTAGAGGATCCTCCTTTTGAACTTATGTTTTAACTCATCACTTTACTTTGCAAGACTTGAATTCTTTTTTCTAATTTTTCTTTCCAATCGTCTGCTAATGCATCTACTGCTTGTATTTGTTTCATAGCGATTGCATCATTGTTTTTGAAGTACACTTCATTGCAATACAGAACAGAGATACGTGCAGGATGCTTTTCTACAAGTTCAATTGTTGAATCTGCACAGATTGTCCCTTCTTCAAGAACACGCGCAAGGAAACCTGTATAGCCCGTTTCAATTAAACGTTTGAGTAATGTGTTTGCCTCCGTATATCTATCAATCGTACTACATGGAATACGTCCCTGTGTAATTTGAATGACAGCATCTCCAATTTTATAAATATCACCAATACAAACATCTGCTTCTAACATATTTGTTACGGTTAAATTTTCGCCAAATGCCGCAATGGGTAACGTTTTTCCAAGTTCCTGTTCCCATTGTATGTAATGCTCCGCAGGATATAAACAAACTGCTCGATCAGGGCCACCATGATGTTTCTTATCAGCTACATCATCCCCTTCAAAGCCTTGAGAGGACAAATAAACTTCTTGCACTCGTTGCTTTTCAATCCCTGTAATCATTGAACGCCCTTTACTATCAATCAATTCTTTTGGCATCCCAACCGTTAATGTATGAATCATTGGTTTATTTTTCTCCATTTAAATCCCCCCTAATCTGAATAGTATAATTTCTTGTGCATTCATTTAGTTTACTACATACAACACTTTACCAGCAATTTTTGAAGTTGAGATACTTCATTTAGCAATAAATTCAGAGGGAATTACATCAAAAAAAGCCCTAAAAACCTCTCAGGGCTTTTAGGGCTTTTGCTATTATTCCCACTCAATCGTTGCTGGTGGCTTAGATGTAATATCATACAGCACGCGGTTCACGTGTTTTACTTCGTTTACAAGGCGGACAGAGATTTTCTCAAGTACATCCCAAGGAATACGCGCCCAGTCAGAAGTCATACCATCGATAGATGTAACGGCACGGATACCGATTGCATAGTCATACGTACGAGCATCGCCCATTACACCAACTGAACGGATATCAGGTAATACCGTAAAGTACTGCCAAATATCACGATCAAGGCCAGCTTTGGCGATTTCTTCACGTAGAATGAAATCAGATTCGCGAACGATTTCTAATTTTTCTTCTGTTACTTCACCAAGCACACGGATACCTAATCCAGGACCTGGGAATGGTTGACGCCAAACGATTTTTTCGTCAAGTCCAAGCTCTAAACCTAGCGCACGTACTTCATCTTTAAATAAAGTTTTCAGTGGCTCGATTAGTTGGAATTGCATATCTTCAGGAAGACCACCAACGTTATGGTGTGATTTGATTGTTTGTGCAGTTGAAGTACCAGATTCAATAATATCTGTGTAAAGAGTTCCTTGTGCTAAGAAATCCATACCTTCAAGTTTAGATGCCTCTTCATCAAATACATAAATGAATTCATTACCGATAATTTTACGTTTTTTCTCTGGATCAGAAACGCCAGCAAGTTTGTCCATGAATCGTTTACGTGCATCAATTTTAATAAGATTCATGTCAAAGTCTTCTGTAAATGTTTTCATTACTTGTTCAACTTCACCTTTACGGTTTAAGTTGTGGTCTACGAACATACAAGTTAATTGATCGCCGATTGCTTTATGGATTAACACCGCTACAACTGATGAGTCTACACCACCAGAAAGCGCACATAATACTTTTTTATCGCCAACGATTTCACGAATTTTTGCAATTTCAAGCTCAATGAAGTTTGCCATTGACCAATCGCCTTTCGCTTCACAGATGTCGAATACGAATTGACGTAATAGATCATTACCATATACAGAGTGACGTACTTCTGGATGGAATTGTACAGCATATAGTTTACGTTCAACGTTTGCCATTGCAGCAATCGGACAAGATGCGCTAGTTGCGATGACTTCAAATCCAGCTGGAACTTCTGTTACATGGTCACCATGGCTCATCCAAACGATTTGTTCTGTAGGTAACTCACCAAATAATTTGTTTGGTGTTGTTACTTGAATTTCGGCTTTACCATACTCGCGTGTTTCAGCACCTTCAACTTTACCACCGTTTGTATGTGCCATTAATTGCATACCATAGCAAATACCTAAAATCGGTAAACCTAATTCGAAAATAGCTGGATCCACATGAAAGGCATTTTCATCATAAACAGAGTTTGGACCACCTGAGAAAATAATACCTGTTGCGTTCATATCTTTAATTTCTTCTGCAGTTACCGTATGTGGATGTAATTCACTGAAAACACCAAATTCACGAATACGACGTGTAATTAATTGGTTAAATTGGCTACCGAAGTCTAGTACAACGATTTTTTCTTGCTCTCTTAATAAAGGGCTAGCTGTCAAAATTTCCACCTCTTCTATTATTTTTAAAGGATATTTTCATGTGTTCAAAGAAAAACGCGAAGAAAGTAAAAAAACTTTCTACGCGTTCATAAGCTCTAGAATATTGATAAAGGCGAATGCGTAGCAAAGTAAAGTGACTTACTATACTTTTCACCTAACGAAAACATCCGCCTTCATAGAGAAATCATTTAAGGTGATTTCGTAGAAACATCCGAACCCTATTATCGAACTTATATGAAAGCAATCCTTGCATTTAATTTTTTTCATTTTACTCTTTGTCTACGTTAAAATCAACTGATAGTGCGATTGATTAAATATTCCCAACTTTCTTTCAGCTTCACAAAATCAACATCTTCTTTGTCTTTCCCATAAATATGTTGCTCGTAGACTACCGTCAGCTTTTGCATTTCATCCGTTTCTAATGCTGCATCTACACGCTCTGCGAACGCACTTAATGTTTCTCCATCTTTTCTGCGCAAGCCAATACGAGATAATTGCTTCAGTAAAACATGGTAAGAAGAATCGAAATTTGACCAATCTGCTACTTTTTTACGGTATGCTCGAACATGCATCTTTGGAATCCACGTTTTACGCTGTAAGAATAAAGAAATACCCGTGATTATTAATAATACAGCAATTATCACCCAAACATAAGCAAACTTTTTCATCCATAACCACAATGCATCAAAGCTAAATGTTGAGTTCGGTTGTTCCTTCTCGGTTACCTGTTCTTGTGGTTGTGGCTCCTCAGGTTTTTGTTCTGGCTGCACTACTTCTTCCTCGTCAGACGTATCTAACGGGATATCATAATCAATGTTGACGTTGCCGGAAAAACCGATTGTAGGTTCAAACTCCATCCATCCCGTTCCAGGTATAAAAGCTTCTACCCATGAGTGCGCATTGTCATTCGTGATGCGATATTCGCGTAATCCATCTGACATGGGGCCTGCAGTTCCTGGTGCAAAACCTTTTACCCAACGAGCTGGGATCCCTACTGAACGTAAAAGTACCACCATTGACGTGGAGAAATTATCACAATACCCTACTTTTGTATCGAACAAAAATTGATCGACATAATCTTGATTTTCAGCAGGAATGGCGGCTTGCGTTTTATCGTACTTAAAACCATTTGTTCTAAAATAACTTTCTACAGCCTTAATTTGTTCATAAACCGTATCTTTCTTTTGCGTTATTTCAGAAGCTAAGTCCCTTACACGTTGAGGAAGTTGGTTTGGTAACTGCAAAAATCGATCAAAGGAAGAATCCATTGTTTCAAGTGTTGCTGGATATGACAATTGGAGCTGCTCCATACTATAAACAGGTTCACTATAAGACAATGAATAGTTTGATAATGATTTCGATTCCCCTACCTCTTGTTCTATATTCATTCTTTCAGTCTGCTCATCCTGAATAAATAGAGTGGCATCTTGAGCCGAAACAGAGAGCATACCATATGTTTGAAATAAAAATGGCATTGGAACAGCAATATCTAATTGAATCTGACGTTCATTTTCGGGTGGCCCGACTTGTAAGGAAGTCAGAATGGGTGTATTTGACTCATAAACATTTTTCCCAAAGTTCCCCTCTGAAACAATCCAACCCTTTGACGTATACGTATCTTTCGTTTCAATGCGCCAGTAATGGCGATCACGAGAAGAGGCAGTGAAAATTAAAGTATTATCTCCTTGGAACGGACCACCTAACTGACTATCATCTTGGCTATAACCAACTGATTTTTGACCATTTCCATTTCCATCTTGCCCAGTAACCCCTTGGATAAACGGCACAGGATCTGCCCATGTTGGTCCAGTCTTTGGTAAAAAAAATGCTACAGAACTAATGAGCAATACAGATACTAGCATGGGAATAACAATTTTCCATTTCTCCATTGCCGTACTTGTAGTTTCCACTTGAAGCCATAGACGCTTGACAAAAAGAACACCTGTCATGATTAATCCTAAAACAACAACTTTTACAATTGCCGCTTTACCATCATAGTCACTAAATGTATCCAAAGTAGCAATAAAGAATACGGTCATGGCAAAGAAGTAGAATATATTTTTTCGCACCGAAACCCAATGGTGAATTAAATAAACTAGCATCCAAATCAACACAAGGAATAATACTGTTCTGAAAACATCTGAAACCTGTCCAAAGTCACCTGTTAGAATCGTGGCCATGTTTCCTTTCCATTCAGCCAATAAAAAAGGCAATGTATCACCAGATAATACAGGACTAGGGCTATAGATAAAAACGATAAACCAGGTAATATAACCAAGCTTCACTAATCCTGATAGCAATGGATGTACGCGGAAAAGACTTAGCGCTAAAGACATACCGATAAACACTAAGAAAAGATGCATCCCACCTGTATTCGTTAATTGCATAATGGGAATAAGCCATTCACGCAAAATGAAAAATACAATAACATAAGCTAGGGCTAATTCTAAAAATTCGCCTAATGATTGCTTCACGGTCTCATCACCTCCGTGAATAAATGATAGAAATCTGCTGGATTTACATAAATAACTTGAATATGTTTATACCGCATCGCAAGCTCAGATTGCACTGGCGGCTGCTTTGCCACTACAAAACAAATACAGCTTTTCACTATATTTGCAAGAGTATGTAGTAATTCATCTGAAACATCACTTGTCACGTAAAGCAGTGTTGCAACTTGCTTAAAGGCTTGTTGATCATGAAATCGAAACTTGACATTCTCCATAGGTTTTATCGCAGCTAAATGATACATAACCTGATCTAAATGCTTGTCCCCCTGTATAGCAGGGAATACTTTCGTTATTTCTCCAGCAGAAATAAATGACAAATCTCCTCGTTCCTTAACGATCATCTGTAGCATTGAAGCTACTAATTCCACTTTTTCTTCAAACATGGAGGATTTCGTAGCGTCTAGCACTAACATTAGTTCTGATGATTGTCGATCCTCAAATTCCTTAGACTGCAACTTTTGTGTACGGGCAAATGATTTCCAATGAATCCAAGAAAAACGATCTCCTGGAACGTACTCTCTTAATCCAACAGCCATGGATGTGTCCTTCACTATAGAATATGGTGACATCATCGGGCCAACATCAAATTTTGTTTGAAGCGCAGCATATTTCATCTCTTGTACTCTTGGGTAAACTAAAATAGTTTGGTCCTTTTCTGCTACGACAACCTTTTTAGCCCAGCCAAAAAAATCGTAGAAAACAATTGTAACACCTAGGTAGCGATGTTCACCGCGTGGCATATTTTCCAATTCATATTGCCAGCTAAAGTTTTTTTTAAATCCAACGAACTTTATGGCATTCGCATTTTGGATTTTAGCTTGCACTAATCCCTCACTATCCACAAGTTCCTCCATTACGATATAGGCAAATGGAAAACGTGTTTTACGTTCTATCGTAATAAGCACCTTCGCTGATTGACCTCGTTCTATATGAATCGGGTCAATTTTGCGTTCGATTAGTAAAATATCTTCTCTAACGACAAAGAACATGAATGCATATACTAAAAACGGACTAACCGTAAAAAATACAAACCAGCTAACAAATCCACCTTGGAACATTGCATAACAAAACGTTACGATCATCAAGAAAGCGATTAATAGGAAATGTTTACTTTTTTCTACAAAAGCTTTCCATTGCCTCATTGTTCTGCAAACCTCTTTGTCGGAACTGGTGTTTTAGCAATGATACGCTGGATAATTTCGTCTGCTGTCACGTTATCATAGCGTGCATCTGGTTTTAAAACTAAACGATGGCTAAAAACAAATGGCACTAAATATTGAACATCATCAGGGGTAACATAGCTTCGTCCTTTCAAAAATGCGTAAGCCTGTGAAGCTTTCATTAGCGCTATTGTGGCACGTGGACTCACACCTAAAAAGACATAATTATTTTCCCTTGTTAGAGTAGCAAGCTCCACCATATAATTTTTAACAGAATCTTCTACATACACACCTTGAACAAGCTCCTGTAATTCGATTAATTGAGCTACTGTTAATACTGCTTCGATTTTTTCAATGGCTTTACCATTCTCAGCTCTTCGTAAAATTTCAACTTCCTGCCCCCTAGATGGATAGCCCATTTTTATCTTTAAGAGAAATCGATCTAGTTGTGCTTCAGGTAAAGGATAGGTACCTTCATGTTCAATCGGATTTTGTGTAGCCATAACAAAAAATGGCTGATTGATCATCAGCGTTTTCCCATCGATTGTAACAGAAGCCTCTTCCATCCCCTCTAACAAGGCTGATTGAGTTTTCGGAGACGTTCGGTTAATTTCATCGGCTAATACAACATCCCCCATGATCGGCCCTGGACGAAATTCAAACTCCATTGTCTTGGGGTTATAAATAGAAATACCGACTACATCTGATGGCAATAGATCTGGCGTAAATTGAATACGCTTAAATTGTGCATCAAAAGATTTTGCAAGTGCTCGCACCATCATTGTCTTTCCTACTCCAGGTACATCCTCCAACAAAACATGTCCCCTTGCTAATAATGCGACAATACTGAGCTCAGCAACTTCTCTTTTACCAATCATTACTTTTTCTATATTTTCTAAAACATTCTGTATTTGAGCATTCATTAATCGAAAAGCCTCCCATTCCATCAAGCAATTGTGTGAATTGCAAGCAAACTTAATATAAGCATAGCGAAATCTGTCCTGTAAAACAATTATCTGAAACTTCCACTTCCTACGAACATTCATAAAAAAGGCTTGTTTGATAACATCCAAACAAGTCTAATCCTTATTATATAACGTCATTATCCATTAGAATGTTACAAATTCAATCTTTTTATCCATATTTCTTCTAAAGATGTAGAATTTTCTTGTAAGAAAATTTCAGTTATCGCCCCAGAAATGATAATTTCACCTTCATGTAAAACTAATACATCACCTGCTATTTCTTCAGCAAAAGACAGCAAATGAGTAGAGAAGATAACCGTATTGCCTTTTTCTTTCTCCTCCAACATCATGTTTTTTCAACTGTGCTATCCATATTCCGCATATACCGTTTGACTTGTAAATAGAAAAAACAAAAAGAACAACACGATTTGCTTCATCACTTTCTACCTCCTCATTCAGCAAGAAAAGACTAGAGGATTTCCCCTAGTCTATGATTTAATGACTGTGCCCTTCTTGATTCATCTCATTCGAATGCATAGAACCGGATGCATCTTTTTCATCCTCAGCCTTTTTTTGCATCATTTTCTTACGTCTCTCCAATGCATCATCTTTAATTTTTTGTAGTTCCTCCTCATAAGCTTTCGAATTTTCTTGCATATATTTATCTGCTTCAGCCTTGTCCACGAAATAAATATAGCCCCAGTTCATCGGAGATTTCAGTTCCGTTTTTATAATTGTTACATCTTCAATCTTTGCCCAATCTTTCGTTACAAAATCACGTACAAATTTTTCGTTTTTTTCTTCATTAGCAACCTCCGCATTTAATAAACAGCCAATATCGTCATAAAAAGCAATTGTTCCATCTTCTTTTATTGCCTGTGCTGAAAATACACCCATCTCATGGTCTTTCATATAAACTTTCATATTACACATTTCACAAATTGTATCTTCTTCTGGCTCTTGTAACCGTGTATCTACTAGTGAAGCAACTTGCACGGTTTCTGATTCATTTTTCGTAGTTTCTTGCTCAATTTCCTTTTCTTCTACCTGTTTTTTTTCGCTACCACAAGCTGCAAGTACAAATAATAATATTAGTGCAGGTAACCATAATTTTTTCACAACTTTATCCTCCAAGTTTAGTTTTTTGTTGCCATATCCTACATTACAGATTAGTTGTGAAATTAGTTAAAAATCGCTGTGAAGAAATGGAAAAATTACCTTGAACATTCCATGAACATCTTCACTTCAAATATTTTGAATTTAGTGCTTTCACTTACTTCTCCTCAATAATAAAAAACTCCCCACACTGATGTGGAGAGTTTAGCTTATATGGAAGAACGATAACTATTGAGTCGCTTCTTTTGTTTGTTTAAACGACTGAGCTTTAGTGCCGTTTCATTTAATTCACGGCGAATTTCCAAATCACTAGCATTATCTACATGGATAGGTGTAATCGGTTGCTGCTGTTGTGAATTTACAGAAATAGTTGTTGAATTGTACGTCTTCTCTTTATTTTTTTGTAATCTATTTCGAAATTGCTTTTGTGGATTTTGCCCAAAGTTATGGCTGAGATCACCAGCATGTAAATATTGTTGTTCCTGCCGAAAAACACTACTTGTCGTTCCACTCACTCTAGAAGTCCTCATAAAAAGTTACCCTCCTCTACATTTTACTATCCTTATAGGTAATTATATCGACATTATATGCTGACAATTAACAACATAGAACCATAATGCATAAAAAAAGAGTGAAAAGAGCTATTTTTAAAAGTAGAAACACTTTCTTTATAACCCTTTTCACTCATCTTACTTCCAAAAATCATCAAATATTGTTATTGGCATATGACGCTTATGTTGGGAACGCAAATAATACCCTTCTAATCTTCGGCGAGGTTCTTCTGGAATTTCTTTCCCCTCTAAATAATCATCTATTTGATCATACGACACACCTAGCGCCACTTCGTCTGGCAAGGAGGGACGATCTTCTTCTAAATCTGCTGTAGGCACCTTTTTATATAGATGCTCAGGGCATTGAAGTTCTGCTAGCAATTGCTTTCCTTGTCGTTTATTTAAACGAAAGATTGGCATCAAGTCTGCTCCACCATCACCAAACTTTGTATAGAAGCCTGTAATAGCTTCCGCAGCATGATCTGTTCCTAATACAACCGCTCCATTCATTGCAGCAATGGAATATTGGACCTTCATACGCTCACGAGCCTTTTCATTCCCTTTCACAAAGTCATTCAGCTCAACACCTGCATTTGTTAGAGCTCTCACACTAGCATCCACTGCGTCTTTTATATTTACTGTATAAACCTTCGTTGGCTTTATATAATCAATGGCATCTTGGCAATCTTGTTCATCAGCTTGTACGCCATATGGTAATCGTACAGCGAAAAACGAATACTTCATTTCTCCCTCTTCTGCATTTAATTCATCAATCGCCAATTGCGCTAGTTTACCTGTTAATGTTGAATCTTGACCACCAGAAATACCAAGAACAAACCCTTTTACAAAACTATGGCGTTTTGCATATTCCTTTAAAAAATCAATGGATTTACGTATTTCCCCCTGTACATCAATGTTAGGCAATACGCGTAATTCCTCAATAATTTGTTGCTGTAAAGTCATTGCACCTGTCACTCCTTTTCACATTCGTTTAACCATCGCATGCACTTCTTCAATATTACGCATCTTATTATCCCAGCATTTTTGACTGAGATCGACTGGATATTCTTCAGGATTCATGGCACGCTTATATTCATCCCATAACAGTTCTAAATTCTCCGCCGCGTAATCACGCATTTCCTCTAATGTAGGGTTTTGATAGTTGATCGCTCCATTTTTAATAACATGCTGATGTAAATTTTTGGCATCAAAATTTGTAACAAACTTTGAGACAAACGTATGAATCGGATGGAACATTTTGATACGTTCCTCAGCTTGAGGATTTTCATCGTGCATTGTGATGTAGTCTCCTTCTGCCTTTCCATTCTTTTTATCGATAATACGATAGACATTTTTCAAGCCTGGCGTTGATACCTTTTCCGCATTAGCTGAGATTTTTATCGTATCTTCAAGTTGCCCTTCGCTATTCTCGATAGCCACCATTTTATATACTGCACCTAATGCAGGCTGGTCGTAAGCTGTAATAAGCTTTGTACCGATTCCCCAAACATCCACTTTTGCTCCTTGAGCTTTTAAATTTAAGATGGTGTATTCATCTAAATCGTTTGAGACAATGATTTTGGCATCATGGAAGCCTGCAGCATCCAACATACGGCGAGCTTCTTTCGACAAGAAAGCAATATCGCCGCTATCTAAACGTATGCCAATGAAGTTAATTTTGTCTCCTAGCTCTTTAGCTACTTTAATAGCAGTTGGCACCCCTGATTTCAATGTATTATAAGTATCTACCAAAAACACACAATCGCGATGACGTTTAGCATAAGCATGGAATGCATCATAATCATTTTTATAAGCTTGTACTAATGCATGGGCATGTGTACCAGAGACAGGAATTTTAAAAAGCTTACCTGCTCGAACATTACTTGTGGAAGCAAAACCACCGATAAACGCTGCACGTGTTCCCCAAATAGCAGCATCCATTTCTTGTGCACGCCTTGTACCAAATTCCATCGCCACTTCATTTTTAATAATTTGTTTGATACGGCTAGCCTTTGTAGCAATTAATGTTTGATAGTTAACAATATTAAGTAATGCTGTTTCAATTAGCTGCGCCTCTACTAATGGAGCTTCGATTCGGACAATTGGTTCATTAGCGAAAACTAGTTCCCCTTCTACCATGGAATACATATCTCCTGTAAATCGGATGTTCTTTAAATACTGGATAAAGTCCTCTTTATAACCTACTTCATCACGTAAATACGCAATATCCGATTCACTAAAATGAAAATCACGTAGATAATCAAGCATTCGCTCTAACCCAGCAAATATGGCATAGCCATTACCAAAAGGTAATTTTCTAAAATACAATTCAAAAACTGCTTTTTTATTATGTATGCCATCCGCCCAGTAGGATTCTGCCATATTGATTTGATATAAGTCTGTGTGTAGCGCTAAGCTATCATCTGCATAGTTTGATCTCAAAAGAAACCCCTTCTTCCGCTTTGATAATTAGTCCTAGTATACACTATATACCCAAATTCTTGCGTATTACATTCCCTCTTATAGATGTTAGGTTTTCTAACATTAATAGTCAGAAAATTTAGAACTGTACACATTTTAGACACAAATTTTAATACCGCTTTCATTCCCTTTATAAAAACCTTTTTTCTAAAATACTTCGGGACTAGAAATATTTAATGTAAAATAACCTCACATAGAATCTAAAAAAACAATTGCACTGTTTTTAATACCGTTTTAACATGTAAATTAAATTCACGCAAGGAGCTGGTACACATGAAAAAAATTGAAGCAATCATTCGTCCTGAAGTTTTTGGAGCAGTTCGGGACGGTCTTGCACAGGAAGGAATTGCAGGGTTAAGCGTTTCAGAAATCGCTGGTTGTGGTCGTCAGCTAGGTCGAACAGGACTCTTCCGCGGCAATACGTATGAAATTGAATTTTTACCTAAATTAAAATTAGAAATGATTGTAGACGATGGCAAAGTTGATGCCATTGTAGAGATTTTATTGCGTGAAGCAGCAACTGGTAAAGTTGGGGACGGGAAGATTTTCATTTATCCAGTAGAACAAGCAATTCGTATCCGAACAAAAGAAGTCGGGTCGATTGCAGTAGAATAAAGGGGGCGATATAGATGGATGAAGTACTATTATCTGTTAATTTAATTTGGGTGATGCTTGGCACTATTTTAGTATTCTTTATGCATGCAGGTTTTGCTATGGTTGAGGCTGGATTTACCCGCTCAAAAAATGCAGTCAATATCATCATGAAGAATTTTCTCACTATTTCTCTTGGTGGGATCGTCTATTTTTTATGTGGCTATGCCATTATGTTCGGAGACTCAGTAGGTGGCATTTTCGGCACAAGTGGCTTTGCTTTAAAAGGAGTAGATGATCTTTCTTTCTTTATCTTCCAAACAATGTTTGCTGCAACTGGAGCAACTATTTTATCGGGGGCTGTTGCAGAACGTACTAATATTTTCGCTTATGTTGGAGTTATTATACTTATGTCTTTAGTTGTTTATCCTGTAGTAGGCCACTGGGTTTGGAGTGGGCAAGGTTGGTTAACAGATTTAGGTTTTGTTGATTTTGCTGGCTCGACAGTTGTTCACTTAACAGGGGCTGTTGCAGCATTTGTCGCAGCAGTTATGGTTGGACCTCGACTAGGCAAATATGAAAATGGTCGAGTAAATGTTATTACAGGACACAGTATTCCATTAGGTGCATTAGGCGTATTTTTACTTTGGTTTGGCTGGTTCGGCTTCAATGGTGCTTCTACATTAGCTGCTGATCCAGAGCTAGTTCCTAGTGTTATTGCTAATACGTTTTTTGCAGCTGCAGCTGGTGTCGTTGCCACTGCTTTCTATACAAAATTTCGATACGGACATATCGATGGCTCTCTTACATTAAATGGTGCATTAGCTGGGCTTGTAGGGATTACTGCTGGTGCAGCGAATGTCAGCATTTTTGGCTCGCTTATCATTGGTTTAATTGCTGCACCTTTGCTTGTGGAAGGTGTACGCTTCCTAGAGTGGAAGCTAAAAGTTGATGATCCTGTTGGAGCAATTGCTGTTCATGGTATTTGTGGTATTTGGGGAACACTGGCAGTTGGCCTACTTGATATTGGTGGGCAAGGCTTATTTTATGGTGGGGGTTTTGGTCTATTAGGTATTCAAGCAATTGGCGTTATTGCAACTATTGCTTGGGTTAGTGTATCTGTAGCAGCAGGGTTATTGATCATCAAAGCATTTGTCCCATTACGAGTAACGGCTGAAGAAGAAATTGCTGGATTAGATGTAATGGAACACGGAACGCCTGCGTACGAATACCAAGATATTTTCAAAAGCTCCGCAGTACGAGGCGAAACCTTCGCTCATCGTTTAACACATCTCGGTAAAACACAGAACAATGTTCAAGAAGAACAACATGTATAGCTAGTGATCTGCTCCTTTATCTCTGGATAATGGGGCAGATTTCTTTTGGTGCACTCCTACATTGGAAACCGTTCATTTACGGATGAAGTAGGTTACTTTGTTTGATGTGATCAAGTCTATAGAAAAAGCGCTCTTTCCATCATTTAGCAAGAGATTAACATTTTCCACTTCAATCGATCGATTCCTTCTCTAACTCAAGTAAAAATTGTTTCATAGCTAAGCCGCTTCTAAAGCCTGTTAATTGACCATTTTTGCCAATGACCCGATGACATGGAATAATCGCCAGGATTGGGTTTGCTCCAATAGCAGTCCCTACCGCTCGAACCGCTTTGGGATTACCAATGCGTTGAGCAATATTTCCATAAGTTGTTGTTGTACCATAAGGTAATTCTTTTAATGCATCCCACACCGCTAATTGAAATGCTGTCCCTTTCACATGGATTGGAAGATTAAATTCAATAAGTTCCTTCTTAAAATAGGCTGTTAACTGCTCTTTATATGGGAGCAACTTTTCTGAATTCTCTTCAAAGCAATATCCTTTAAATGGTTTATCAGCCCACTCCTTTACTTCTTCGAATGATGCATTTGGTGTACCTATATAAACAAGTCCTTTGTCTGAAGCCACAACATACATATCACCCTGTGCATAGGTTAATGTATCGAAATACAATATTTCCATTCCCAAATCCCCTTCTTTCTTTTTTCAACACCATCTTCCAGTCATTTCATGCTACAGTTATTTTACTAACTAAAGTAAAGGAGTTTCAATAGATGAATATGTTATATGAACCTGCCATTCACTTTCAACAAGTTCAATTTTCAGTAAATGACAAAATGATATTAAAGTCAATTACTGGGTCATTTCCAAAAGGGCAAATCACCACTCTCGTTGGTCCCTCTGGCGCTGGTAAAACAACTTTACTTAAATTATGTAATGGCCTTCTCTCACCATCAAATGGGCATATACTCGTTGATAATCAACCTATATCTACATATGATCCAACAGCTTTAAGAAGGCATGTTGGTATTGCTTTACAGGCAGCTCCTATGATAGCAGGTACAGTGTTAGAGAATCTTGCTCTTCCCCGTACACTGCAAGGACAAAAACTTTTGCAGCAGGAGGCTATTCAATATTTAGAGGACGTTGGGTTAAACGAAAGCTTCCTGCATCAATCTACAAATGATCTATCTGGCGGACAACGTCAAAAGGTATCTATCGCTCGAACACTTATCAATCAATCCTCTATTTTATTATTAGACGAAATAACATCTGCTTTGGATCGTCAATCCGTACAGGATATTGAAAAATTGATTGTCACCATTAACAAAAAATACAATGTCACCATGATTTGGATTACCCATAATTTGCAACAAGCGCTAACGATTGGTCACTATACATGGGTTATGATGAATGGGGAGCTCGTTGAAACTGGTAAAAGTTCATTACTCAATGCACCAACAAATCCACGTGTTGCCGAGTTTGTACAGGGGGTAAACAAATGACGTTTACATCCTTATCACTGACATTAATTTTTGTTTGTATTCCTTTATTCCTATCCAAAATATTAAAGTTAGACCTTGAAAAAGATACACTTATTGCAACATTACGCTCCATCATTCAATTGCTTGCTGTCGGCTATATATTAAAATTTGTGTTTGATGCAAATAGTTATAGCTATATTTTCCTGATGGTAGCACTAATGATTGTCGTGGCCACGTTAAACGCACGAAAAAAAGGAGTAGGTATTAAAGGAATCACCTGGAAGATAGCACTGACTCTTGTCATGGTAGAAATAATTACACAAGGTGTTTTGCTAGGCTTTCATATTGTTCCAGCAACTGCTCAGTATATCATTCCCATTAGCGGGATGCTAATTGGTAATTCCATGGTGCTATCCATTTTGTTCTTAAATCGTTTTACAGCTGAAATTACTAACCATAAGGATCAAATGGAACTAATACTATCCCTGGGTGGCACACCAAAACAGGCTATTCATCGCCAATTAATTAATGCCATAAAAGCTAGTATGATTCCTACGATTGAGAGTCAAAAAACAATCGGACTAGTACAGCTACCAGGTATGATGAGTGGTCAAATTATTGGGGGAGCCGACCCTCTTCAGGCAGTCCAATTTCAACTTTTAATTATCTTTGCTCTCTTAACAACTGCAACATTATCCAGCGTTATGATTGGCTTTTTAAGTTATCCTGCACTATTTAATGAACGTATGCAAATACTTGATATGAAATAATTGTTAGGCTGAATGTAATATAGTTTAAATAATTTATGTTATACTAAAAAGAAAATGCAGTTAGGAGAATGACCATGTTATTACGCGATTTTTTCATCCACTTATCTGAGAACCAACTATTAAATAGTGCTGCAAAGAAATATGGCCTAAAATTAGGAGCACAAAGTGTAGTAGCTGGTACAAATATCGAAGAAACAATTGCAAGTATCAAAGAACTAAATGCACATAATATTTCTTGTACAGTAGATAACCTAGGTGAATTTGTTTCAAGTAAAGAAGAAGCGACTGCTGCTAAAGAAAAAATCCTTACTGTGATCGAAGCTATTCACGAAAACGGTGTAGCTGCACATATTTCATTAAAGCCATCTCAATTAGGCTTAGATATTGATGTTGATTTTTGTTATGACAATCTGTATGAGATTGTAGAAAAAGCCGCTTCATATGATATCTTTGTTAACTTTGATATGGAAGACTATGGACGCCTACAAACTTCCTTCGATATGGTGGAAGAATTATCGAAAACATTTAATAATGTTGGTACTGTCATCCAATCATACTTTTACCGTGCAAAAGATGATATTGAAAAATTTAAGGACTACCGTTTACGTATCGTAAAAGGTGCTTATAAAGAGCCAGTTGAAGTAGCCTATCAAGACAAATTAGATATTGATTTAAACTTTATTGAGTTGATTGAATATCACCTACTAAACGGTAAATTTACATCAATCGCAACTCATGATCACAATATCATTGCGCACGTAAAACGCTTTGTAGCTGATCATAATATTCCGCTTGATAAATTTGAATTCCAAATGCTGTATGGTTTCCGTACAGATATGCAAAAAGAGCTTGCAAAAGAGGGCTATAACTTCTGTGTATACGTTCCATTCGGCGAAGATTGGTACGGGTATTTCATGCGCCGTTTAGCTGAGCGTCCTCAAAACCTTAATCTTGTCACAAAACAAGTATTTACGAAAAAAACGAATACTGTTCTTGCAGTAGCAGCAGGTGCATTCGTTCTTGGTCGTTTAACTAAACGCAATAAGTAAAAAAATGAGAACCTTTTCGCTTATGATGCGATAAGGTTCTCATTTTATTTATTCCATCCTTTTTCTTTAAAGCGTGCAATGGCCTCAATTCGATTACCAACGTTTAGTTTTTCTAAAATCGTCGAAATATAGTTACGAACTGTGCCAGCAGACAAAAACAGCTCAGCAGCAATTTCCTTTGTCGTCTTGCCCTCTGCTACAAGTGTCAGAACTTGACTCTCTCGCTCCGTTAAAGGATTTTCACTATCGTCTTCATAGACAAAATCAACGAGCTCTGGCGCATAAATGCGTTTACCATCCATTATTGTACGGATTGCGCTCACTAACTCCTCTATAGGGCTATCCTTTAATAAATAGCCTCTGACACTCGCTTTTCTAGCACGTTCGAAATAACCAGGTCTAGCAAATGTAGTTAAAATAATGACTTTACAACCTGAGCCAGTGCTATGCATTTCTTCTGCTGCGTCTAGTCCCGTTTTCACCGGCATTTCAATATCCATAACACAAATATCAGGCTGATGCTCTTCCACAAGCATCAATGCTTCTTCACCATTTTTTGCTAAGCCAACAACCTCCATATCCTCCTCCATACTAAGTAAAGAGCGAAGCGCGCCTAATAGCATCCCCTGATCTTCAGCAATCACAATTCGTATCATGTCACAATCCTCTTTTCTATATGTTCTTCAGATTGTCTTTGACATTCTGATGCGTAATAGCTACTGGGATAGTTACCGTTAATGTGGTGCCCTCAACACTTTCAATTTTAAAGGACCCATTAATAAACTCTAAACGTTCCCGCATTCCTTTCAATCCATTACCAGTTCTCCAGGCTTGTTTTTTCGTAATACCCTGTCCGTTATCTCGCACTACCAAATAAACTTCTTTAAAATTTTGATGGAAAGCAATTTCACATTTTGTTGCTCCACTATGTTTGACAACATTATTAACCGCCTCTTTTAAGCACATAGATAAAACATTCTCTACAAGTGGTGGAACTTGCAATGCGTTTTTATCACCCTCAAAGACAAACTCCATTTCAGCTGCCTTTAGTATTTGTGAAATACGCATGATCTCATCTTCAAATTTTGCTGTACGCATATCTGAAACTAATTCCCGAACCTCTTTTAAGGCAATACTAGCCGTCTGGCGTATATCCTTAATCTCAATCAAGGCTTGCTGGGGATCTCGTTCAATCAACCTAGAAGCTAGATCACTCTTCAAACCTATCATGGACAATTTTTGTCCTAATGTATCATGCAAATCTCGAGCTATTCTTTGTCGTTCTTCAAAAACAATTAATTCAGCAATACGTTCATTGGCTGTTTCTAACTGTCCCTCTAAATTTTCACGTTTATTTTTGGAATAAAGCGTTAGCGGTAAAAGGACAACAGCTAAAATAGTTAATACAACGAAAGGCAACTGTGATAAAAATAGGTTGAGCTCTACAAAGAATCCAGCACCTGCTGAAATAACTGTAAATCCAATATGTAGACCATACATAATATAAAAGCCGACGGGTCTTCGGATATTGCCAATAAAAAATGCTGTGAAAATGGACAAATAGACATAGCCATACAAGATGGTCATAATAATATTTATGACCATTTCAAAGCTAATCCACATATAAACTAAACCGCTTTTCGAATTCATGGCAAATCGATAGAAGATAAAATAGAGCATTAAAAATGTAATACCTATCGATATTTCGATATAAGATGATTTCCTAAAAATGAAGAAAAACGGTAGGAAACAAAAAATTATCCACAAATATACACTGAGCATCGGACTATTCGGAATAATACTATGCCATTTCCTCAACATAATCTCACGCTCTTTCCTACTTTTCCCTTATTATAACAAGAAAATTAAATTTATGCCTGTAGATGCTTTGACCCATAGTCCTCTCTTTACATAAAACAGCCATCTCTCTTGCAGAGATGGCTGTTATCAACTAAGCGGCAATACTGCCTCTTTCTTTACGTTTTATAATTTCATTTACTTCTTTAAACGTTACAAATTTACCTTGATCTTCATCATATAACTTGTAACGTAGTGATTCTAAACTCGTACGTAAAGTAATCGTTGTTGCCATGTGTAATGGCGGTGTCTCATTGTGTGCCTTTTCAAGATTATAATTAGGTACACGAGGAGCTAAGTGATGAACATGATGGAAACCAATATTCCCTGTTACCCATTGTAAAAGTTTTGGCAATTTATAATACGAGCTTCCTTCAACTGCAGCTTTCACATAATCCCACTCTGAATCGTGTTCAAAATAAGAATCTTCATACGTATGCTGGATGTAAAATAACCAAATTCCTAAAGAACCTGCAATAAATAAAGTAACGCCTTGCACTAATAAAAACGCTTGCCAGCCCATGAAGAAAATTAAAGCGGCACAAATTCCCACAATGGTAATATTCGTTAAAATTGTATTGAGACGTTCCTTCTTCTTCGCATCCTTACGATTAAAACGATTTAAGACAAGAACCATATAAAGTGGGCCTAATCCAAACATCACAAATGGATTACGATAGAAGCGGTACCATAGACGTTGCCCTTTTGAGGCTTGCATATATTCTTCAACTGTCATCATATCAATATCACCGATACCACGCTTGTCTAAGTTTGAGCTTGTTGCATGGTGAATTGTATGCTCACGTTTCCATTTTTCATAAGGGAATGATGTTAGCACCCCAGTAAAAAATCCAACCCAGTCGTTTGCCTTTTTACTTTTGAAAAATGACCCGTGTGTACAATCATGAAAAATAATAAAAGTTCGTACGACAAAACCTGCTGAAATGGCACTTAAGCCAACTGTTAGCCAAGGTGATACATCCACTAACAAGTAACCAGCCACCCATAATGCAATTAACGGTACAATTGTATTTATAATCTGAAAAACACTTTTACGCGTATCTGATTTGGCAAATGGCGCTACATCTTGGCGTAACTTTTTTGTTTTTTCTTTAATAGTTGCCATCTTTTACTCCCTCGTTTCTTTTTTTCTTATGATCTCATCATAAAACAAGAACACAAGTCAGTAACAGACGCAAACATCACAAAAAGGATATGACATTTGTCATATCCTTTTATGATTTCGGTCCAGTCAAATGAAGTTGATAGAACTCAAGGTCTAGCCATTGTTCAAATTTATAGCCTGCATTTTTAATGGTTCCTGCATATTCAAAGCCTAATTTTTCATGTGCTTTAATACTACCAATGTTTTCTCCATCAATACCAGCAACAAGCGTTTTGACACCATTTTCTTCAGCCATCGCTATCAGCTTGTTCATGAGCTTTGTCGCAATCCCTTTTTGATAATGCTCTTTATGCACATAGACAGAGTGCTCCATTGTATATTTATAACCTGGATAAGGACGGAATTGACTATAGGTAGCAAAGCCAGCAACAAGCCCATTATCCTCAAATACAAGTAAAGGATTATCTAATGCTTGTTGTTCCTTAAACCACTGTACTTTTTCATCAAAAGTTTGTTTTTCGTATCGATAGACAGCCTTGCTTGTTAAAATAATATCATTATAGATAGCCAAAACCTCAGGAATATCTTTTTCTTCCATGAATCGTATCATTCTGCTCACTTCCCTTAACCAAATTGTTTTCTTCTATAAAGAAACAGAGATAGACAGTCCTTGAATAGACTATCTATCTCCTCTTATTTTATGCCTTAAACATTGAAGTAGCGAGCATCAGGATGAGCAAAAACGATGGCAGATACAGATGCTTCTGGCTCCATCATAAAGCCTTCTGTAAGATGGACACCAATATCCTCAGGTTTTAATAGGCCGAATAGTTTCTCTTGATCCTCCAAGTTAGGACATGCAGGATATCCGAATGAAAACCGTTGACCTTGATATTTTGCAGCAAAACGATCTCTCATAGTGAAATCTGTTGCATCAGGGAAGCCCCATTGATCACGAATTTCCTGATGCATACGTTCAGCAAAGCCCTCTGCTAATTCTAAAGCAGTGGATTGCAAGGCATGACTTTCAAGGAATTTCCCATCCTCTTTTAACTGGCGGGCTTTAGCCATAACTCCTTGACCTGCTGTTACAACCATGAGTGCAATATAGTCCATTTCACTGCTCTCTACCGTTTTTAAGAAATCTGCAAGACATAAAAATGGTTCAACCTGCTGACGAGGGAAGGTAAAACGCTCAATTTCTGTCTTACTATCAGCAGGGTCATACACAACGACATCATCACCATCTGCTTGAGCAGGGAAAAATTGATACAAACCAGATGGCTTTAATAGATCACTTTTTAAATAATCATCTACTAAATCCTTGAGCTCTGTTGCTCTTGAATCACCCGCATCAAGCAATTGCTGAACTTGCCCTTTTAAACCTAAATGGTGTCCCAGTAATGTACGCATATTAACATAAGGATATAAATGAGATACAGAATAGTCTTTTTTCACATGACGTCGTAAATCAGCTGGTAAAAATACTGGCGCTCCTTTAACTGTTCGTGCAGGCTTTATTGTTACCTCTTTTGCCGGACGAGCAGCTCGTTTTTCATCGGCCTCTAAACGTTTTTGACGGGATTCTTCAATTTCTGCTAAGAAATTTTCACGTGTCCCTTCACCCATTAATAGATTCGCTTGCTCTAAGCCTTGCATAGCATCCTTTGAATAAATAACAGGACCACCATATTCATCTGCAATTTTTGTTTCAGTAAAACGACGTGAAAGTGCAGCCCCACCAACTAAAATAGGAACATCAATTCCTGCCTCTTTAAAATCCTGAGCAGTAATGACCATCTGTTGCGCTGATTTCACGAGTAAACCTGACAGCCCAATAAAATCAGGTTTTTCCTTACGAATCGCATCAATCAATTGGGCAGGGGTTACTTTAATGCCCAAATCGACTACCTTATAGCCATTATTACTTAATATAATATCAACCAGGTTTTTCCCAATATCGTGAACATCGCCTTTTACCGTAGCAAGTACCATTTTCCCTTTTCCAGCACTCTCTTCATCCTTCTCCATGAATTGCTCTAAATGAGCAACTGCGGCCTTCATCACACCTGCTGATTGTAAGACCTCTGCTACAATGAGTTGATTATCATTAAATAATCGACCTACCTCAGCCATGCCCTCCATTAAAGGACCATTAATTATATCAAGTGGCGCCTCGAAGATTTCCCTTGCAGCGTCTAAATCCTCAATTAGCCCTTCTTTGGTACCTTCTAATATATAGTAAGCTAAACGACCTTCAACCGTTTTCGGAATATCAGCTTCCGTTTTCTCCTTCTTTTTATCTCGATAAAAATCTGTAAACACTGCTAATGTTTCATCATTTGTATTAAAGAGCAGATCATTTGCGAGTTTGATTTCCTCTTCAGGGATGGATGCATAACGCTCCAATTTCTCTGTATTAACAATGGCATAATCTAAGCCCGCCTGTGTACAATGATAGAGATAAACAGCATTCAGTACTTCACGACCAACTGGTGGTAAGCCAAATGAGATATTACTTACGCCAAGTACCGTCAATGTCTGCGGCAATTTTTCTTTGATGAGACGAATGCCTTCAATCGTTTCTAACGCTGAACCAATATACTGCTCATCCCCAGTTCCTACAGGGAACATTAATGGGTCGAAAATGATATCCTCTGGTGCAATCCCCCATTTCTCCGTTAAAAGTTGATAGGAGCGCTCGGCAATTTCGAGCTTTCGATGACGGTCAACCGCCATTCCCTTTTCATCTATCGTTCCGACAACTAACGATGCACCATATTTTTTCACGAGTGGTAATACTGCATCAAATCGTTCTTCACCATCCTCTAGATTAATAGAGTTAATGATGGCTTTCCCTTGTGAAAACTTTAATGCTTCCTCAATTACTTTTTCATCAGTTGAGTCAATCACAAGAGGCACCTTAACCTTTTTTACAACCTCCTGCATAAAACCACGCATATCGGCTAATTCATCGCGATCAGGGTTGGCTAAACAAATATCAATAACATGTGCACCATTTTTGACTTGAGCACGTGCAATCTCTGCGGCCTCCTCAAATTTCCCATCGATGATTAAATTCTTAAATTTACGAGAGCCAATTACATTTGTTCTCTCCCCAATAAATAACGGACGCATAGAATCGTCATACAATAACGGTTCAATTCCTGATACTGCATGACCATGTGTTTTTTCTGGTAATTGGCGAGGTTTTTCATCTTTTAAGACCTCACGAATGGCTGCAATATGAGCCGGTGTCGTCCCACAACATCCACCTACAATATTAAGCCAACCTTTTTCTGCAAAACCTTTTAATTTTTGCGATAGCGATTCCGGTGATTCATGATAACACCCTTCTTCATCTGGCAAGCCAGCATTTGGATAACAGCTAATATAGCCTGTTGAAAGCTCTGCTAATGAACGAATGTGATCCGTCATAAACTCAGGTCCTGTCGCACAGTTTAGGCCAACTGATAATGGTTTAATATGCTCGATCGAAATATAAAAGGCATCGATTGTTTGCCCTGCAAGCGTTGTACCCATCGGTTCTATTGTTCCTGAAATCATGACGGGTAGCTCTTTTCCCGTTGATGCAAAAGCGCGCTTTACGCCAAGTGTGCCTGCTTTGACATTGAGCATATCCTGACTTGTTTCTAATAACAAAACGTCGGCTCCTGCCTCAATTAATGCCTTTCCCTGTACATAAAAATTTTCCTCTAGCTCATCAAATGTAATACCACCAGTTACTGATAACGTTTTTGTTGTTGGCCCCATAGCCCCTGCAACAAAACGTGGCCAATCCGATGTGGAATAACGATCCACTGCTTGGCGAGCAATTTCCACTGCACGCTTATTAATTTCTTCTGCTTTTGTGCCAAGATCATATTCATTTAACACAAGAGGCGTCCCACCAAATGTATTTGTACAAATAATATCTGCGCCTGCCTCTAAGTATTTATGGTGAATTTTTTCAATGACATCTGGTCTAGTAAGCACAAGATTTTCATTACAGCCATCAAGTTCCTCGCCACCAAAATCCTCTGCTGATAAATTTTCATTTTGTAGCATTGTTCCCATTGCGCCATCAAGAATTAAAATACGTTTCTCTAGTTGCTCTTCAATCGAGTGCTTAGCCATGTATACTTACTCCTTTTTTCTGTTCATCCAATTGCTCTATATATTTCATCAACTCTAGTGTCACATCGTAACGTAAAAATGGTGTAATAAGGTAAATCCCATTGAAATATTGCGTAGCCTCTTCTACTAATTCTTTGGCAATAGCAATCCCTTCCAATGTTGCCTTTTCTTTATCTTCTCCACATGCTTTCATTCTTGTTAAGGCATCTTCAGATAATTTGATACCTGGCACTTCATGATGTAAAAATTCAGCGCTTTTATAACTCGTAACAGGCATAATACCGATGTATATTGGAGCTTGTAAATGCTTTGTTGCCTCATAAATCTCTACAATCTTCTCTTTCGTATATACTGGTTGAGAAATGAAATAGTCTGCCCCATGCTCAATTTTCTTCTCCAAGCGTGTCACAGCACGATCTAACACACGGACGTTTGGATTAAATGCAGCAGCAACTGAAAAATTTGCTTTTTTACGAAGTGGCTTACCTGAGAACGAGACCCCTTCATTTAATTGCTTAATTAATTGGATTAGCTCCATGGAAGATACATCATAAACACTTGTCGCACCTGGGAAATCTCCTACTTTCGTTGGATCACCCGTAACGGCCAACACATCATGAATACCTAAAGCATTTAACCCCATTAAATGGGATTGTAGACCAATTAAATTACGGTCGCGACATGTAATATGAGTTAGTGGGCGTACACTATGTGTGCTCTTCAACAATGCGCCCATTGCAATATTACTAATACGTGGAGAGGCCAGTGAATTGTCTGCCATCATAACTACATCTGCACCTGCATCATATAATTGCTTTGCTCCTTCAAGGAACCCATCGATCTCTAAATGTCTAGGTGTATCCAACTCTACTATGACAGAGCGTTCACGTTTAACTTTTTCATGAAGAGGCTCATACTTTGTTGGCTCCGCTTCCCGAACAATCTCAATCTTTTTAGGCTTCGCATGCTTCTCCTGAACCGGTGATAACTCTTCTAAATACTTCTTTGCTGCTGCAATATGTTTGGGTGTTGTACCACAGCAGCCCCCTATTAAGCGTACACCTTGATCACGCAATTCAACAGCCGCTCGACCAAAATAATCAGCTTCTGACTCATAAACGACACGCCCATCCTCTAAGTCCAGAAGTGAAGCATTTGGATAGGCTGACATAAATGCCTTATGAGGAAGTTCTACACCCTCAAATGCCAGAATTGTATGGTGTGGACCTAGTCGACAATTGACACCAACAATATCAGCACCTAGGGCTTCAAGCTCATGGAGAGCATTATTTAAAGACATCCCATTTTGTAAAACACCAGGCTCATGCATAGAAACTTGTGCAATAATCGGCAATTTTGTTTTTTCTCGTAGCATCTTTAAGGTTGCTGTTAATTCTTCAAAATCATAATAAGTTTCAAGTAAAAGGCCATCTGGATTCCCTGCAAGTAAGACTCTTGCTTGTTCTTCAATAGTCGCTAATATTTCATCCAAGGTTGCATCACTTTTACGAATTCCCCGAATACCACCAATTGTTCCTAAAACAAATTGACCGCCATCAGCCGCTGCTCGTTTTGCGATGGTGATAGCAGCTTCATTAAATTGTTGGACACGTGATTCTAATCCATAGCGAGCTAATTTAATGGCATTTGCACCGTACGTATTCGTTTGAATGATGTCAGCACCAGCTGCAATATATTCTCTATGAATCTTTTCAATTAACTCGGGTCTCTGAACATTCATTTCCTCATGGCAATACTCCAATCCATAGCCATATAGCACTGTGCCTATTGCACCGTCTGCCGTCAATACATGCGTTTTTAACCTTTCAAGCAATCCCATAAAATTAGCCTCTCTTTCTATGTCTCTATATAATAAAAAGCCTTCTTTCATAAAAAAGAAGGCTTTAACGATTCATCATTGTTGTTCCTTCTCATCTTCGACTCAACGGTCTTCTGGATTTAGCACCTGACAATAAAGTTGGTTGCTGAAGCTTCAATGGGCCAGTCCCTCTGCTTCTCTTGATAAGAATTAAGTATGAATTTTTTAAATAATTAAAAGAATCATATCGTTTACTGACGAATGAGTCAAGACTATTTCACATAACTAAGTTTTTTTTCACTTAAAATCTTAGAAATTGGCAAGTTCCTTTGCAAGCTCTTCGCCAATTTTTTTCCCATTTTGAATGCAAGCACCGATACCTACGCCAAAATATGAGCACCCTGCAATCGATAAATTAGGATATTTTTCATGTAATTCTTGTAGTAATCCTTGTAATGCCTCACGATGCGCTAGATCATATTTAGGCATTTGATCAATCCATTTTGTTACATTCACAACGGTTGGTTGCTCCTCTATTCCTAGGCTCTTTCTCACATCATCTAAAGCAACTGCTGCCAATTCTTCATCCGTCATGGCACGTAGTTGCTCATAGGCTGGATTGATGCTCTTATAAAAGAGTCGCACAAGTAATTTATTTTCTTTCGATGTATGCTTCCATTTACGACTAGTCCAAGTTGCTGCATTACAAGTAACGTCTGAATTATGGGAAACAATATAGCCTGTTCCATCTGCTGGCAATTTAGCATCTGGCACATCAAAACCTAAATAGATAGTAATCGCTGACGCTGTCGTAAATCGATCAAAATAGCGGTTTAAAGATTCATCCTGTAGCAGATTTTGGACAGTATCGTTCGGTAATGCTAAAACGACATAATCTGACTCAATAATTTCACCATTAGCTAAGGTAATAGTGTAGTTCTTATCTTGTTTTTGAACATTTAACGTAGTAACACCCTTGATAATTTCTACATCGGATAAGGTTTGTTCAAGTCGATCAATTAAAGAAGATAAACCTTTTTTAAACGATATAAATTTTTTGTTCGCTGCTTTAACAAATTGCTCACGATTCGCATCAAAGCCTTTAATAATACTTCCATAATCATTCTTATAATCAATCAAATACGGTAAAGTAGAGCCAATAGAAAGCTGATGTAAATCTCCCGAATAAACACCTGCAAGGACTGGTGCAATTTGATTTTTCACCAGTTCCTCTCCTAAATAGTAAGTTAAAAATTCACCGATTGAACTTTCCTTTGTGAAGCTATTGTTTGGCAATGTTAAATCCTTCAACGCTTCTTTTTTTCCTTGCTCGGAAATAAGTGTACTTTCCTCTAAGGATGCTAAACTCATCGGTATTCCGAAAGTTGAATCTGCCGGAATAGCATGTAACTCATTATTCGTATAAATATAAGAAATACCTGTTTCGTTGTAAACTAGTTCCGCCTCAAAATCAAGCTCCCGCACGAGTTCCATAACGCCTTGATGACGGGCTACAATAGAATCAGCACCCGTTTCCATGATGAAACCTTTTTCATGTGCTGAATATAATTTGCCTCCTAAATATGTATTTTTTTCTATAAGCACTAGACGAACATCTAAATTATGTTCCTTTACTTGACGTTGCAAATAATGCATTGTACATAGTCCTGTAATACCGCCGCCTAAAACAACAACTGTTTTCATCATAACCGCCCCTATTATTCGTTCTTTCTACAGTATAATCTTTTTTTCATTGAAAATTACGTTAAACCCTTTACAAATTTAGCAAAAATAGAGCTATTTCTTCAGTGAAATAGCTCTTACTTTCTGAATCTCTATAAGATTGATCCTCTATAACGATGGCTTCACAACAAACATTTTAATAGGTACTATAGTGTTTATTACGTCTAAAAACATAAAAAATAGGATGTTGTTAATAGTCTATCCTTTTAAATTTTGCGCAAAGCTCGCTAATTTTTCTGCTGAATTTGTTACCTCAGTAAATGAAGTGCCTAATTCACTTAATATGCCTACAATTGCTTGTATTTTTGTTGCCATACACTCATTTTGATCTTTTGCCTCTGTCATGGCTCCCAATATACTCGTAAATTGGCCTTCAGTTTGTAACATATTTTCTTCACCTGCTGCAACTTCATCTTGAATATTTGTCAAAGAATACTCTAGTTTCTCTGTTCGTTCACCTGTCTTTTTCAATAACAAAGCCACCGCTGTAACAGATTCTTTTGTCTGAATTGATAATTTCCGTACTTCATCGGCCACTACACTAAAGCCCTTTCCCGCTTCCCCAGCACGTGCTGCTTCAATTGCTGCATTTAAAGCCAATAGATTTGTTTGATTCGCAATATTGGTCACAACACTCATGATTGTTTCCATTTCCTTAGACATACCTGATAATTGTTCTATATTTTCTTCTATATCATGAAGAGAATGACTAATATTTAGCATATTTTGTGATTGATTTTTTAAACGCTCGCGACCCTCAAGTGCTTGGTTTTCAGCCAGTGTAGACACATCGAGTGATTTTTTTGCCAAATGTTTAATTTCGTCAGATTGCTTACTTAAGCAGGAAAATGAATTATTGGTTTCCTGTGAGATAGCTGCAAGTGCTTCCGAAGAATCTACAATCTGTCGTTCAATCGCTTCTTTTTCATGAACCATTTTTTCTTTCAGTTGTTCCACAGTGTTTTCAAAAGCTTCTAAAACGAGTTGTTGCTCAAAATTACAAATTTTCGATATAGCTCTGATCGTATTAAATTGATCTTGTGGAAATTCTATATTTTTTTCGACTAAATCAATAAATGATATCGATAAATCTTGGAATGCACAGATATACCACTGTGTTCTAAGCCCAATGTGGACATGCACCTTTGCAATTTTTACACGCCTTTGGTAATACATCTCATCAATGGTTCCGTTAAACATTTCAATAATATGTTGCCGTAATGTTACTTTAAGCTTTTCTACAGAACTATGATGACTGATAATATCTACCAAATGATGCTCTGTTCCAATCATGTTGTAAAAACGGTTTACGATGTGATCTACATTATCCATAACTATTGGCTGGAAAGCTTTTAAATATTGTAAGTCGTTCTTCGTTAAGTTCAGCATTTCAATTTGCTTCGCCATCGATTGACGAGAGGACAAATCCATTTTCACTGTGTATTGCTGTAAATCCAATACCTTCGTCTTTCTCTGTTTTTGAAAAATCACACATCTTCCCTCTTTCATTCCGTTTACTTTCATCAGGCTGAGAAACATCAAATCCCTTTTAACATATTGATGGATACACGAAAAAATACCGATAAAATCAGATTAGTCAGATTTAATGGTTACATTCAATAGCGCAATTCCGTATGACAGACTTCCTCCCAAAGTATGTCGGGTACCCCTTTACTCAATTTATCCTAAGATTATATGCTTTCAGCAAACAGATATAGTCACTACATGACTATCAGTAAATTATTTACGTATGCTTCTTTTCAAAATCACTCATTTACATTAATCATTTTATAAATGACTGTCAATCTTATGAGTACCATTTTTTTACACAAAATGTATAAAAAGTCCTTGTTGTTAAATAAAGCGTAATAAACATTGAAAAAGCTACCACAATATTATTGGGTAGCTTTTTTAACTATTTTTTTGTTTATTATGCTTACTTGTTTTATATTTATTCTACTTTTTTATTGATCATCTTCAAATTTCACTATACTAATATTTTTTACCCTCAATCATCATCTATCTAAATACTCTTAAATAGCTGTCTAATTTAGACTTAAATACCCATAAACTATAGCAATATAAATCATTCTAAAAACCTATGTTTTTTTAACACTAAATTTACAATCCTTTAAGTTCCTGTAATATTTTAGCCGCTTCTTCGGATCCTGCATCTGCCGCGAGTCCATACCATTTAATAGCTTCTTTTAGATTTCTTTCTAACCCTGTATCTTTATTAAAAATATGCCCTAACTGTAGCTTGGCTTCTACATCTCCTTGAAGTGCGGCCTGCTTAAACCAATGTATACCTTTTTCGAGATTGCGAATTCCAGCCAGACCATTACTCCATATATAACCTAAATCATAAAAGGCATCTACATGATATTGCTCTGCAGCTCTTTCATACCAAAACAGACCACGATTGACATCTTTCACTTGGCCTAAGCGTCCCTCTAAATAAATTCCACCAAGTCGATATTGTGCTTCCACATACCCTGCCTCAGCTGATTTTTTATAGGCGTTAAAAGCCTCTTTCACATCTACCTCAACGCCTAACCCCTGCTCATAAATAATCCCTAACGTAAACATTGCCTCTGCCACATTCTTTTGTGCAGCATAATCAAACCACTTTTTTGCTAATGTATAATCCGTTGATACACCTTCGCCATTAAAGTACATATCTGCTAAATTATTGGCAGCATCCGCATGTCCCTGTAAAGCTGCTTTTTCATAGTATGAAAAGGCAAGGGAATAATTTTCCTCCATACCTATGCCCCCGAAGCAAAAATTCCCAAGCATATATTGAGCATCTGCATTTCCTTGGACAGCAGCTAGCTCAAACCATTTCAATGATTTTTCAGGTTGAAAATGTTTACCCTCTCTAGAATTATAGTATTCGCCCAGTTGATATTGGGCATCACCATCCTGCTCTTCAACCGCTTCCTTATACAAATCAATAATGAGCTCATGATCTAAGTCCTCTTCATCTAGAACAGCAACTTGTTCATCTTGATGGCGAAAATACCACTCTACAATATCAAGCACATCATCTACTACTTCTATACTGTTTTTTAACTTTTCTAGCGAAGAAATTTGCCAAATGAGTATATAGATAGGCTGTGGAATGGCATCGCGCAAGACATCATCATATTCTGCCAACAGCGTTAATACATTCTCCTGAATCGATTGAGATTGCACTGTATGGACAATCTGCAAATGACGTTGTTGCTGTTCTTTTAATAATCCTCGTACTACTTGATACAGTATTTTCTGCAAGGCTGTTAGGTTAACTTCTGCGAATGTAAGTAATTTTATATTTTGAGCAAACCACTGATCTTGAGTTTGTGTAAGATTTTGTAGGGAAATTATTCGTTCTTTATTTCGCTTGGCTAAAATTTGCTCGTACATTATTTTCCTCCCTTGCACACTATGTAAAAAACTGCCTTACCACTATTATATGGAAGACAGTTGAAGTTTGGTTACACATATGCTCTCAATAGTAAGCCTATGAAAAGCGTAATAATTAAAAATACTGTGACATGGGTCCATTTATACATGGCTAATAAGCCTATAAATTCTCGTGTGAATGCATTAGGAACATAGTAAAAAGCAGTTTTTGAGCCAATTCCCTCGGCGTCTAATGCTGCTTTCCTAGCATAAATACTTGCGCGAAACACATGGAAATTATTCGTAACAAAAATGGAGCGATAGTTCTCTCCATGAGAATGGTGGTCCATTATTTGCTTTGAAAAGATCATATTTTGTTCTGTATTGGCTGAACGATCCTCCATTACTATCTTGTCAGTCGGAATATGATGTACTTCTAATAGGTATTGTTTCATTGCATATGCTTCTGATACCTTTTCATCATTTCCTTGACCACCAGAGACAATAATATAAGGCTTCATCTCATACTTTTTATATTGCTTTACTGCTTCATCTAAACGACTTGCTAAAAGCGGAGGTACTGTATCGCCAATTAACCCTGAACCTAATGCAATGATGTAATTTGGTTCATAACGTATTGGTGTAAGAAGATACAATATTGAATAAGCAAGGACACTAGTATATAAGAACATTGTATAGCCAAAAATCAAAAACGCATAGAAGAAAAGAATATGCCAAAATACATTTTCAATTTCAATAAAAATGACGAATACATACCATAACATCATAATAACAAAACTTAGCCCCAATATGGCTAACATTAAGTTACGAAATTTGCGTCCTTCCTTTTCCAATAATACTTTACTATTGAAAAACATGGCTATCGATAAAATAAACATAATACTTGGAAAGCTTCCTAATATAATGAATATCCCCATTTCGGAAATAATCCCCTGATCATTCGGTAGCAATAAAGGATAATGAATAATGAACGCTCTGACAATATACATACCTATCAGGCCAAGTGCTACCGCGTTAAGAAATCGCCTTTTTTCTGTTAGGTACAAAATAATAAAAATGGTAAGTAAGATTGATAAAGTTAGTAGCATTTTTTCACTCCTTCCTATTGTATAATTTCTACAATCATTACATCTGCCACTATTTGTCCATATTTTTTGATATAGCTTAATTTTTGAAAGCGTTTGTTTTATTTTTTAATATAGTTCATGTAATATTACTATATAAGAACTAGTTTATGATTAGATTAAAAATTATATTGGAGGAATGTATGTAATGAAAAAAATTCTTGCCGCTCTTTTTGCAGCGACACTGATATTTTCAACTGTTGGTGCAACATTATTTATTTCTGATACGCCAACGGCAGAAGCTAAATCCTATAAATCGGGTAAAAAGGGCTTCTCTAACAATAATAATAGCTCGAATATCCAAAAATCGGATACTACCAAAGATCAAAACAATGCAACAACAAATAAAAACAACTCAACATCTACTAATAAAGCAGATACTACTAAAAAAGGTGGCTTTTTCTCAGGTGGTCTGATGAAAGGATTAATGCTTGGTGGACTTGCTGGATTATTATTCGGTAGTCTATTTAGTGGTATGGGTATACTGGGGAATATTTTAGGTTTACTTATTAATGTCGCAGCAATTGTTGTTATTGTGATGCTTGTTGTGAAGATAGTGAATATGTTTAAAGATAAAAAGCGCAAAGAGGAAGCACAATGGCACAAATAATCAACGAACAAGATATTATTAATGCTATTTGTTTATCTCAAGCCTACTATCAAAACATTCGACCCGAGGATGTTCTTGTTGAATTGACTTACGAGGATGATGCAGGCTTTGGTGCGGAGGTCGAAGTCAACGGTCAAATCGAGGTGCTTAATACAGCAGCCATGATTGGTGCCTTACGTGTTTGGATCAAGGATGTTCTACACGGTGATCCATTCTCAACAGGGATTGAACTTGTTTTAGATGACGAAGAAGGCATTATTGCCAAACTATCATAAAAAAATAGCAGTACAATGAATCGTCCAAAGGAATTCATTGTACTGCTATTTTACTTTTTCAAACGTTTTTTAACCTCTTCTTTTTCTTCTTCATTAAGAGAAAAATCTACGATAGAGCGTCCCAGCATTAATAACATGATAAACATTACTCCTGTACCAACAATTAAATAAATCATTGTAAAAACTTTAGAATAAGCCGTTGTTGGATATAGTCCTGTTTCGACTCCAGTTGGAATTAAGCTCACTACAGCAAAATACATGGCATCCAACCAGTACCACCCTTCTGTCCCCTTGTAGAATAGAGTTCCTGAGAGAATGATTAAAAATAGTGTAGTAAATAATGATAGGAACTGTGGACGTTTAAAGGACCTCCACAAACCTTTTACTAATCTTTTAGCAGATAATATAAATGACAGCATCCCATTCTCCTTTATCAATGGACATACAGCAGCATAGTTAGACTATACTTCGTTTTTTACGAAAACCTCAAAAGGTAGAGGAGACAATCCCCCTACCTTCTAATTATTATTGAATGAGTAGCTGACTAAGATTGGTAAATATTTTAGCTGCTTGACCTCTTGTTGTGACAACCTCAGGTGAAAAATTCCCTCCATCCCCGGTCACGATTCCTAATTCATACAGCATTGTGATTGCACGTTTGGTTTCTGCATTATAAGAAGCAACATCCACAAATGGCACATTGCCTTTTGCAATATACGGCTGATTAGATTGCTGTTCATAGGCGCGATGAATCATTAAAGCTAATTGAGCACGTGTCACAGGGTGTCCAGGCTTAAATTTCCCATCTGTTCCTTTAATAAGACCATGTACATATGCTGCCGCAATTTCTGCCTGTGTTGCTGCATCATAATTTGCGATATCAGTAAATGGTGCTTTTTCTTCAGTAGTTAAGCCAAGACTTCTTACAAGAATGGCTGCAGCTTGGGCACGTGTTACACTACTCTCAGGTCTAAATGTCCCATCTGTATAGCCATTCATTATACCTGTATTTGCGGCTTTTTGAATATACTCTTTTGCCCAGTGATTCTGTGTATCTGTAAAGCTAACGGTTCCTTTCGTAGTGAAAGTTACTGTAGGATTTTGAACACTTTCATTACCAGCACCATCAATGGCTTTGATAGATACATTGTAGGTTGTATTTTCTATTAAATCTTTGAGCGTAATTGTAGTAGTGTCAGCATTTAAAGTTGAAGTTAATTTTCCATTCACATAGACAAGGTAATTTGCTACGCCTACATTATCTGTCGCTTCTTGCCAGCTAACCTTAACAGTTGTACGATCTTTTACCTCTACTCCGATAGCCTGCGTGACATCCCATAAAGAGCTTGTTTTAATAATGGGTAAAAATGCTTCATTTGCTATCGCTAAATAACCAGCTTCACTTAAATGAATATTTTCAGGGTTTGGTAGATAGTTGGCAACATCCTTTGCAACAACATCATATGTAGGAACAAAAATAGCGCCCGCTTTTTCAGTAGTTGTTTTGATTGTTGAATTCAAAGTAGCTAATAACAGATTAAATTGTTTTTGTAAGTTCGCACTATAGTATGGGAAGGAATTATAATAGCCCATTACATATACTTCAGCTTGTGGATTAATTTTTTTGATTTCAGAAAGAATAGTAGCAATGTTCGATACAGCTTCTTTAGTAGCTTTTATGATAGCCACAGTGTCAATTCCCGTTGTTTGAGATTCTTTTAATATTGGCAATAGATCATTTGCCCCAGCTGTTAATGTGATGATTTCAGCTTCCTTAATAGAAGCTCGTAACTTTGCCTGTTCCTCTGTATAGCCAAAACCAGTCACTGTTTTTGCAACATCATTTTGTAGATCAGCTAAAACATTTTTAGTTGTGTAGCCTGACATAGCAAAGCCCTTATTAAAGGAAGTAAGGAAGCCGTCTTGCTGTAATGCCTGTGCAATAAAATCGGTATAGCCTAATCCAATTACACCTACTTCATTCATCCCATGTGCTAATGAATCACCAAGTGCCACATAATCGGTTTGTACAATCCAACTTGGTGCTATACGGTCACCCTGTCCTTCTTCTGCACTAGCTGCTACAGGTAAAGCTAATTGCAAAGCCAATATACTTGAAGCTAAAAAACGAAATTTCTTTGATAATCTCATTTACTCTCTCCTCTACTTATAAAATAGTCGTTGTTTTCACTATTTTACTAGAGGAGCGATAAAAATAGGTTAAATTACAACAATCTTTTTAAAACATTTCATTTTTTATCTAATCAACCTGTATCTTTCCATAAATCCCACCACCACCAACTTTAATGGCTAATTGGCCTGTTCTCGCTAAATCGATTAATTGGGCTAGTTTATGTGGCACAATTTGTTCAAGCTGGTCGATTGTTACACGATGCAAAATATTCATTTCTGTACCAAATGCTCCGATTAAACGTTCCATCATTTTAGGACCAATACCTGGAATGAAATCAAGTGGTATCTGATGAATGTAAGGTGGTCTATTTCGTTTATTGGGAAAGTCTTCTGATAGCTCCTGTATACGGGTAGCTACTCCCTTTATAATTTGAGTACTCCCACATTCTGTACAAATGGTAGCTTCTTTACTTAGCTGTTGACTACATTTTGCACAAACTGTTTGATGATATTTGCCAAGCAAAGGATTCAGGCCATAATTGGCTATTACCGCTCGTCCCTGTTGCTCATGCAGAGCCATTTTTAATTCTGTAAAATTCGCTTCTGCTAATCGTAACTTTTGATATTCTCGCGCTAATTTTCCAAGCGAATGTGCATCGGAATTGCTAACGAATGTATATGCTTGTAATTCTTTAATATGACGTACCATATTTGTATCAGAACTTAAACCTAATTCAATGCCATCAATAAGCTGCGGATCAAAGACTTCAGTTAAACTTCGACGAACCCCTTTGCCAAACAAGCTTTTAAATGGTGTAAATACATGTGCAGGAATAAAAATACCTCCCAATTCATGCACCTTTTGCTGCAAGGTCTTGCCATCACAATAAATACGTTGTGAACTTAAATGGATATTCTTCATATGTTGTGACATCCATTCTGAGAACTGCTTCATGAGCTCTAGTGTAGGAAAGTAAGCAAGCACATGAATAGGACCCTGACAATGTTGATCATAAATTTCAATTTCCGATCCTGGAATCAAAGTTGTTTCTTGAAAACGTAGACCACCTTCTTTTAGTTCTTTCAGTTCTCCGTGTTCAATCATCCTCACCATTTCTTCGATTACTTCTGGTGAGTGACAGTCAATGACCCCAATGATGTCTAATCCCTTTCTTGCACTAGACGTCTCTAAAATTCGTGCTAATGTTAACGTTTTACTGCCAGTAATTTTCACTGCCCTTCCACTAGAAGTACGTCCAATATGAATATGTAAATCAGCATAGAATTCATTCAATTCAAACACTCCTTTTAGTACATCTATAAAACGAAAATACCTTACATTACTGCAAGGCATTTCTCTTCATTATGATGGATGATTTGTAGTAGTGCTATTATTTGACTCAAAAGCGCCAGAACCGTGTGATGGTGTGGAGGAAGCATCATAGGCAACTAATGTTACACCAATCTTTTCTTCAAGCTCATTGATTTTTTCTAGTTGCTGCGGGTCTAATTGTGCAAACTTAATTTCTGTCATGGCCATCAATCCTTTCAATTATACAATTCCCCGAAATATAGAAAATATACTTCTTCGCATAATTGTGGAATTACAAACGAACACGGATAAAAAAATGACTGATTATCAGTCATTTTTATTGACATTATTTTTCTTATTCTATAACATAATAATTAAGTAAGGCAAAAGTGAGGGATTGCATGTCAAAAGAAGAAAAAATTATTCAAGCTGCCATTGAGGTTTTTCGAGAAAAAGGAATAGAAAAAACAAAGGTTTCAGATATCGTTAAAGCTGCTGGGATCGCTCAAGGAACATTTTATCTTTATTTCCCATCACGCCTTTCTGTGATGCCAGCTATTGCAAAAAATATGGTAGAAAGAATTATTGCTACCTTAGATGAAGGTATTTCAAGTCATAAGCCCTTTGAACAGCAACTTGAAGAGGTTGTGGAAATGGTTTTCTTAATCACGAAAGATTATGGAGATATTGTTGCACTTATTTATGCAGGTATTGCGCAAACTGAGCATTTAAAAGAATGGGAAAATATATATGCACCCTATTATGAATGGATGAGCCATTTCTTATTATCTGGCAAGCAACAGGGAATGATACGTGATTCAATTGACCCAACACGTTCTGCTAAACTGATGATTGGTCTAATTGAATCTGCTGCTGAACAAATTTATTTATTTGACGATAGCAAGGATGAAACAATGAAATTGCTCAAGCTTGAGCTTATAGACTTCCTATCTCACGCACTTGGCCTACGTCACCCATAAAAGTGACGTTCTTTTTTACTTCAAAAATGACTGAACGTCAGTCATTGCATTACCTAATAGAAAGGATTTTACTTATGAAAAAAGAATGGATGTACGTCGTTTTAACAAGTTTATTTGAATTGCTTTGGATATTTGGCTTTAACGTAGCAAGCTCATGGTGGCATTGGATAATTATTGTGACAATCATTGCTATAGATTTTCATTTCTTATCGAAGGCTTGCGAGAGCTTACCTACTGGTACAGTCTACGCTATTTTCGCCGGAGCAGGTGCAATCGGTACTACATTAATGGATATTTTCATTTTCGAAGGAGAATTTAATGCCATTAAAGGACTGTTCATGATTATTTTAATATTAGGTGTGATTGGTCTAAAATTAGCGGATAATTCCTCTAAAGTGCAGGTGCAAACGAAAGGAGAGAATGTATAATGGGTTGGGTACTTATTATCTTAGCTGCTTTGTCTGAAATTATAGGTGTGATTGGCTTACGCTTCTATAGTCAGCAGAAAACATTACGAAACTTAATTTTATATATTGGTGGTTTTGGTGTGTCCTTTGCCCTTTTATATGCATCCTTCAACTATTTGCAGTTAAGTATTGCCTATGTTGTTTGGGTAGGAATTGGTACTGTTGGAGCTGTACTCGTAAATATCATTTTCTTTGGTGAATCTAAAAATCTATCACGTATTATCAGTATCATAGCAATTATCATAGGTGTAGCAGGCTTAAAAGCAGTATCTTAATGGCTCTACAATACAGGACGCCACTCTTAAATCGGAAGCGTCCTGTATTCATTTTATTTAATACGGCATGGTTGGATAATAATCAATCCATCCGAGCCAATACCAGTATGGACATTGGCCATTTTTTGAGCCAATTCACAAAAGATATCTTCCTTGTAATCATGTTGGAAAAGATCAAGATAGATATCGCTGTTGCCAATACCATGCATTTTCGTAAAGGCTATTTGCATACAGTCACTCCTTAAAGGATGTTTTATGTATCTAATAGAAGATCTCGCTTTCTATATTTGGCTAAACCTCTTCGTGAACTGTTCAGGAACATATGTAAGATACGGCTTCCCTGTCAGTGGATGTATTTGAATATCCGCAAAAACACCGAATACATCTTGTAGCACTGTTGGGGTAAGTACTTCCTCTGGTGTACCATGGCAAACTATTCGCCCTTGCTGTAAAACGTAAATTTGATCGCAATACATAGCAGCGATATTCAAATCATGTAAAGCTGCTACTACGGTTAAATGCAAGGTCTGAATTAAATCCATAAGTTGAAGTTGATGATGAATATCTAAATGATTCGTCGGCTCATCCAATATTAATACCTGTGCTTGTTGAGCGAGTGCCCTTGCAACCATGACACGCTTTTTCTCGCCACCAGAAAGCGAACTAAAGCTTCGTTTCTCTAAATGTGATATGCCCGTTTGCCTAAGAGCCTCTTTAACAATTTGAAAATCTTTCTCTTGATCAAGCTCTAACAGCTTTTTATGTGGTGTTCTTCCCATACTGACTAAATCATGCACAGTGAAATCAAATAATACGGGTGTCTCTTGGCTTACAACAGCCAAATTTTTCGCAATTGATTTACTTGATTGCTTTAATATATCTTGCTCATTTAATACTACCGTTCCGCTTTCAGGTTTTAGGAGACGATACATATTTTTTAACAATGTTGATTTTCCGCTCCCATTAGGACCAATTAATCCAACAAATTGCTTTTCTTTTATTTGAATGCTTACATCATGTAGTATACGCTGATCGTAAATGGAGAATGATACTTGTTTCGCTTCTAATGTCATGGACGTTAATCTCCTTCACCGAAAGAATAGTTGTTACGACGGAGAAGCCAAATGAAAAATGGTCCCCCACAAAAAGCTGTAATAATACCAATTGGCATTTCCTGAGGAGCAATAATGATTCGAGCAAAGGCATCTGCCCACACTAAGAATATTCCACCTATTAAAGCACTAATAGGTATGACGTATTTATAGTTTGAGCCCACAATTAAACGCACAATATGGGGAATAATCAATCCCACAAATCCTATAGAACCACTAACTGCGACAAGCACACCAGTTAATAGAGATACTAATAGTATTAACTGAATACGGAATTGCTGAAGATTAACGCCTAATGTCACTGCCGCCTCTTCTCCTAGTAATAATAAATTTAAATTGCGATAGTGTAGCCATAGTAGCCCAAATACAACCAAGAATACGAAGGCTGGAATCACAATACTATTCCATTTGGCTCCAGCTAAACTACCTAGCATCCAAAACATAACAGCCTTTAAGGCCCCTTCTTGCTTTGACATCATTAAAATAAAGTTAGAGATAGCCGTTAAGATAAAGGACACAGCCATGCCTGCCAATAGCAAGCGGAAAATAGAGACACGTCCCCCAACACGTGATAAGAAAAAAACAAGTGTAATGGCAAGTAATGAACCAAGGAATGCGGATACTGAAAGAGCGTAAATACCTAAAAATGAAAACGCTCCTAAAATAATCACAGAAGTAGCTCCTACAGCTGCCCCTGAAGAAATCCCTAGAATATACGGGTCTGCAATAGAATTACGTACAAGTGCCTGAATGGCTGCCCCTGCAATGGCTAACCCCGCTCCTACTATAGCAGCTAGCAAAACACGAGGTGCTCTTATTTGCCAGATGATGATTTCCTGAGAGCGACTCCAATCTTGCTCGATCGAAGTTTGTATAAAAGGAATTTTAGAAAGAATAACTTTCCATACATATAACGGTGTAACTGAAACTGAGCCAACCATTACAGCAAAGGTCATTGAAACAATTAATACCATGAAAAGTACGAAGGAAAATAACATAAATTTTTTATTCATCTGTTTTAAACTCCTACTGAATATTGATGAATGAAGCAATAAAAAAAGGTATCCCATGCGAAAATGCGCATAGAAATACCCTAGATTAAACAAAGTCAGAAAAATATCCAGCTATTGTCCGTAATTGCTTGCATCCTCGTGGGCATTACAGGTATTACTAAATGGCAGGTCTCCTGGCTTCGATTCACTATCCTATAATTGCCTTCCCATTCTTAAACAGTGGCAAATCATATTATAGGATTCCTCGTTACAGTTGCGGGACAGCGTCGGACTTCCACCGACTTCCCTTTTAAGTGACATTCAAAAATGTCACACCAATAGTATTTGAAGTTATAAAATTGTGACGGTTCTATCATACATTTTTATAGATAGATAGTCTACTTCTATTTAACCCAATATTTGAGTTAACTATTAATAATAATAAGGTTGACACAATAGCATTCGTTTTTTACACTAGCAGTAATAACTTATAAAACGAGGTGAAATTCATGGCAACTGTTACACAACATAGTCACCATAAGTTAAGAACTATTGACATTACCTACATTGGATTGTTTTCAACGCTAATGATGGTGGGTGCTAATATCACTTCCTTTGCACCCTTTATGGTAGTTGGTGGTGTACCCATTACGCTTCAAACCTTCTTTGCAACTTTAGCAGGGCTTATTCTTGGTAGTAGAAAAGGTGCGCTCGCCTGTACAATTTATATGTGCGTAGGATTGGCGGGAGCTCCTGTCTTTGCTCGTTTCGGTGGTGGAATTGGCCAAATTTTAAGCCCTACCTTTGGGTTTATTATTACATTTATATTAGCGGCATTTGTTGCAGGGTTGATCGTGGAACGAAGCGGGACAAAGAAAAGTTTTATCGTAGCTGCTTTGGTAGCAACGGCTATAAATTATTTGATAGGAACAAATTGGATGTTTTTTGCCTATAAGCTTTGGGCAAGTGCGCCAGAGAATTTTTCATATAAGCTCGCTTGGCTTTGGATGATTCCTCCACTACCAAAAGATATTATTTTAGCTATTTTTGCTGGTATCTTCGCCCATAGATTACAAAAAACATTGAAGATCATGCCCATTCAATAGCATATCTCCCCACCTAATTGTGCCAGACTAAAGAAATGTTTTTCATAGGGTCATATCCATCGTTTCTGCACATTTATTTGCTACATTAGGAGCACATAGTGAGGAGGATATCATATGAAATTCAATAAAAGATGGTCAGTCGGACTATTATCAGTAGTCGCTCTAATTAGTTTATCGGCTTGTACAGAGGATCAAACAGAACCAGCGTCCACTTCTAATGAAACTTCTGAAAAAATGGATCATTCTACAATGAACCATTCAAGTTCTGGCGATGTACCAGTAACATTAAAAAAAGCTGAATACCCGAAATTTCCTGTAGGGAGCACAGCCATTATTACAGATGGACATATGGAAGGTATGAAAGGGGCAGAAGCAACAATAGTAGGTGCCTATAATACAACTGCCTATGTTATTTCCTATGAGCCTACATCTGGTGGAAAGCGAATAGAAAAGCATAAGTGGGTGATTCATGAAGAATTAATTGACCCACAAGAAGCACCACTGGCTCCTGGAACAGAAGTAAAAACGGACGCAACACATATGGAAGGTATGGAAAATGCGACTGTCCTTATTGACGAGGCTGTGCAAACAACTGTATACATGGTCGATTATACTTCCACTACAAGTGGTGAAGCTGTAACAAATCATAAATGGGTAACAGAAGAAGAGCTTAGTCCAAAATAATAGAAATACCTCTACCTTCAATTCTGGTAGAGGTTATTTCTAGCTTTTATGTTCCATTCGCTTTCTATTTGCAGACTTATGCCATTTATAGCCGATGCCCCAAACGGTTTGCAAGTAATCATCCGCAGGAAAACCACTTTTTCTTAATTTTTCTCGTAAATTACGTACATGTGAATCAATGGTACGATCTTCAATCGTTACATCATATCCCCAAACGGCATGTATAAGGTGTTCTCTAGAAAATGCTCTATTTTGGTAATCTAAAAATAGGGCGAGCATGGCAAATTCCTTTGGTGTTAATGGAATTGCCTTATGTTGAAAATATACTTCAAAGGACTCTCGATCTAGACAAAGCCCTTCAAAGTTAATCACTTTTTCTACAGATATCGTTCTTCTTAATACAGCATGTATGCGTGCTAACAACTCTTCCTCATCAAAAGGCTTTAAAATGTAGTCATCAGCACCAAGGTTTAAACCTTTTACAATATCAGCGTGTTCTCCTTTTGCAGTAAGCATAATGATAGGAACATCCCAAAACTTCCTAATTTCCTGGCAAACCTGCCACCCATCCATCTCTGGCATCATAATATCCAAAAGAACTAAATCCACATGTTCTTCTTCTAAAAAATCCAATGCCTCTTGTATAGAAGTCATTGCTCTACAAAGAAATAGCGGTTCCAAATAAAGGGTTAATAAATCTAACATTCTTGGTTCATCATCAATGCATAAAATCGTTTTCATTCGTTTCTACTCCTTTAAATGATAATTCAAAAGTAGTCCCTTTATTGATTTCACTTCTAACCTTTATTTCTCCCCCATGTGCTTGTACAAGCTCCTTGACAATAGCAAGCCCAAGTCCAGATCCACCTAAAGCACGACTACGTGATTTTTCCACTCGATAAAACCGATCAAAAATATATGGTAAATCCTTCTTTGGAATTCCTTTCCCTGTGTCTTCAACGGTGATGCTTAAAATTCCACTGTCTTTTTTTACAGTGACTGTAGTCATATCTCCTGGCGCACAATAGATTAATGCATTATTTAATAGATTAATCAGGATTTGCTCAAGTCTTGCTTCATCGGCACATAGTGTTAAGCCATTATCACAACGGACAACCAAATAGATACTTTTATCTTGAAAAGCGGGACTTAATTTTTCTTCAATGCTTGTGAAAAACGGCTCTAAATGTAAGCAATGTTTTTCAATTACAAATGAGTTTTCATCCATTTTCGCTAAATCAAATAAATCTTTAATTAATCTAGAAAGTCTATTTGTTTCTTCTATTATAATAGCTAAATACTTTTGACGATCTTGCCCTGTTAAATCCCGTTTAGCAAGAATGTCTGTATAGCCTTTAATAAAAGTTAGCGGTGTACGAAGCTCATGTGCAATACTCGATAAAAACTCCTTACGCTCTTGCCTTAGATGATTTAAATCATTGGATAAAAGCTGGATAGCATTTGATAAATCCCCAAGCTCGTCTTTTCCATTCGTTGAAAGAGCGACTGTAAAATCACCCTTACTCATTTTCAATGTAGCCTCTTTCATTTGAATAAGTGGTTTAGCCAACTTGCGAGATAGAATAACAATGACTGCAATACTGACAAGACCAGATACAATACCCACGATGAGAAAATGCTTATTGAGCCGTTTCATTAATGCATGGATGGAATCGGTATTTTGAAACATAAATACATAGCCAATCGTTCCTTGCTGATTTTGAATAGGGCTTATGGTCGCAATAGCTTTAACTTCTTGCCAATTGTCTTGTAAAACCCTTCCTTCATAAGGTATTTCCCCCTCTATCTCACGAATCAGATCACTCATTTCTTGATGTGGTTGTGAGGATGCAAGGATTGTTCCGAAATGGTCAGTCACCACGACATCTGTACTTGCTTCTGATTCCATAAGAACGACATGTGCTAATGTTTCATTATTGAAGTTCTGTTCTAATATAGTACGATGTGAATTTCCTCTCGCTTGTAAACGCTCTAGTTCCTCTTCCACTCTAGAATTCGTCAGGGAAACATGCAAAAAAAACATCATAAAGGTTTCAATACAAAACAATGTGATGAAAAAGATAATGCCAAGCTTTAATGATAATTTTCTCATCCGTAACCACCATTTTAGAATTTCTTAAAAGTATATCCTGAAAGTGTGAAGATTTCATGCAGAAGTAGCATCTTTCCAAACAAAAAATGCCCATAAGTATATTGTATACTTATGGGTTAGATTTTAATTAAACGTATTTTTTTGCCCAGCTTAAGAAATTATCAATGACTACGTCAAGGAATTTCACTGTACCTTCATCAGTTAAATTGCCTTCTTCATCAAATTTAGTGTGAACAGCACCAATATAAACGTCATTGCCGCTAAGTAATGGTGAGTTAATGCCTGGAGAGAATAAAATATCACGTAAATGTAATTGTGCTTTTACAGTACCTAAGTTCCCCATTGATGCACCCATAATGATGGATGGCTTGCCAATCATTACTTTATCTACACGAGATAGCCAATCAATAGCATTTACCATAACCCCTGGAACTGTACCATTATATTCTGGTGTAACCCAAAGTACAGCGTCTGCAGCTTTTACTTTTGCTTTAAAATCAAGAACTGCTTGTGGAGCCTCATTTTCAATATCTTGATTATACATTGGTAGGTCCTTTAAGCTTAATACTTCAAGGTCTAACTTTTCTGTATAACGTTTTTGAATAAATTGAGCTAATTGCATATTATAAGATTCTTTACGGATACTACCTACGATTGCTACTACTTTCATGATGTTTCCTCCTAAATGTCCATTATTCATAGTATTTGTATAGCTATTGTATTTTATACCATTTCAATAATAAATGGCAAATTCTTCAACTGGCTTACGATATCCACGTAATCGACGACTGCTCTCTTTTTCTTTCCCAATAGTAATCATTAAGGCTATTTCATGTGTTTCTGGCACATTGAATAGCTCACGCATTTTCTGATTATCAAAGCCAATCATTGGACAAGTGTCCCAACCACGATTTTTCGCAGCTAGCATGAATAACATAGCAGACAAAGAAGCATTACGAATGGCTTCATCTTTCATGAATCCTTCACCGCCATCCTCATAAAATCTTGTATTCTCTGCTACAATATCCTCTAGTTCGCCCGCTGTAATTATACCTAAATCCACCATGCCTTGACTTAGCTCAGCAGTATTTTTATATGCTTCCTTGTCACCTAGTACAAGAATTACACCTGAAGCTGAATGCACTTTATATTGACCATATGCTGCCTCTCTCACCTTTTCTTTCATATCCTCATCCAGCACAACAATATAATTAGCATGCTGTAAGTTAAATGCTGAAGGGGCAAGCTTAACATCCTCCAAAATAGGACGTATATCTTCTTCAGTCATCTTAACGTCCTTGATAAAATTATTAGCAGAGCGACGCTTATCAATCAGCTTGGAAAATTCCATTTTTTATCCCCCAATACAGTTATGTATACATCCAGTGGGGCTTATCTTTCCCAGCTGGATGAAATTGTGTTACTCATATTCTTTATCGAACATAATGGAACTTCTTACAGTGTCAATCGGACGAACAAGACTTTCAATCTGTTCACGTTTTGGTTCTAAAAACGGTGGTAATGACAGTTTTTCTCCTAATGTTTCATATGGCTCATCGCCCATAAATCCTGGACCATCTGTAGCCAATTCAAATAAAATCTGCGGAGCTACTCGTGCATACAATGATTCAAAGAAATGACGATTTACATATCCAGAAGTGTGAAAACCAAAACTTTCCAAACGTGCAGTCCATTCATCTAATACCGCACGATCCTCTACACGAAAGGCAGCATGGTGAACAGTACCAAAACCTTGACGAGCTACAGGTAACACTGTGTTGTGCTCGACAATAATCTGGGCGCCATTTCCTCCCTCACCTACTTCAAATAAATGGAAGTCCCCTTCTTCTGCAATCTCTGTAAAGAGCAATACATTTTCTAACACATCCTTAAAGTATTTAAAATTAGCGACACGGACAAAAACTGGTCCTAAACCTGTAATGGCATACTCAAGTGGGATGGGGCCATTTTGCCAAGGCGTACCTGCTGCCACACCTGTATTGTGCTCATCGGAAATTAACTGATAGTGCTGATCATCAAAATCTACGAAAGATAGTGTTCTCTTACCAAACTGTTCTTTCATACCTGTATGCTTCACATTTAAACGGTCAAAGCGCTTTATCCAATAATCTAAAGCAGCATCCGTTGGTACACGGAAAGAAGTCTTTGAAATTTCATTTGTACCATGTACACCTTTTGGGATATTAGGGAAATCGAAGAACGTCATATCTGTACCTGCACTACCCTTATCATCTGCAAAGAATAAATGGTATGTTTGAATATCATCCTGATTCACTGTTTTCTTTATTAAGCGCATTCCTAAAACATAGGTAAAGAATTTATAATTTTCTTCAGCACTACTTGTGATAGCCGTTACATGGTGTACACCTTTTAAATGATTCATAGTATGCTCCTCCTATATATCTCGATATCGAGATATATATATAAAATTTTTTATTGGTTATTGGCGTTCTTGCCAACTTTTTTAAGTGATAAAATCATGTTGTCCAGCTCCTGAGCTTCCAATACTTCAAATATCTCATTTATTTTCTGTTCATGCTTAGGGAATATTTCCTCCATCAAAACCTGCCCCTCAAGCGTTAGTAATACATACGTAACACGGCGATCTCTTAGACATGCCTTACGGTAGACATAGCCCTTTTGCTCAAGCTTATCTATCACATAGGTAATACTACTGCTTGCAATTAATATTTTTTTACCAATCATTTGAACTGGTTGTTCTCCATGATGATATAAAAATTCAAGAACCGAAAATTCAGTTTGATTTAAATCGAATTGAAGTAAATCTCTTTTAGTTGCATCTTGAATCGTTTGATATGCTCGGAACAAGACCGTAAATGCTTTTAAGTTACGATTGTTTTGCTTCATACGACTCCCTCTTTTTACTTCGAATTTAATTATCTTTAATTCGAGATAATAATAACATATACATTTTTGAACAGCAAACAATTTGTTTCTTCATGTTTGCCATCTTTTCGTTGGGGTAGAAGGTAGTTGTAACTTATAAAGGAGGATTCTAAATGAAAAAAGATGTCAATCAAAAACAACAACAGCTAGAAGCATTCCGAGTAAGTGATAAAGATCAACCTCTCACAACCAATCAAGGATTAAAAATATCGGAAGATGAGCATTCACTAAAAGCAGGTGAGCGAGGACCCACTTTACTAGAGGATTTTCATTTCCGTGAAAAAATGACTCACTTTGACCATGAACGAATTCCTGAACGAGTAGTACACGCACGTGGCTCAGCCGCTCATGGAATTTTTGAAACATATGAATGCGCAAGTGATATTACAAAGGCACAATTTTTAAATGGAAAAGGAACTAAAACCCCTGTTTTTGTCCGCTTCTCTACCGTTGCTGGATCTAAAGGCTCTGCAGATACTGTTCGTGATGCACGCGGTTTTGCTACTAAGTTTTATACACAAGAGGGCAATTATGATTTAGTTGGAAATAACATACCAGTATTTTTTATTCAAGATGCTATTAAATTCCCCGATTTTGTACACGCTGTAAAGCCCGAACCAAATAACGAAATTCCACAAGCACAAAGTGCCCATGATACATTTTGGGATTTCATTGCAAATAATCAGGAGTCTGCTCATATGGTTATGTGGCATATGTCAGATAGATCGATTCCACGAAGCTATCGAATGATGGAGGGCTTTGGTGTTAATACTTATCGCTTTATCAATGCCGAAGGAAAAGCCCACTTTGTTAAATTTCATTGGAAACCTGTACTTGGGGTAAAATCATTAGTATGGGATGAAGCACAAATCATAGCTGGAAAAGACCCCGATTTTCATCGCAGAGATTTATGGGAATCGATTGAACGTGGGTATTTCCCAGAGTGGGAGCTTGGTGTGCAACTTATTCCCGTTGAAGATGAATTCAAATTTAGCTTCGATATTCTTGATGCCACGAAAATATGGCCTGAAGAAGAAATTCCAGTACGCATCCTTGGGAAAATGACCTTGAATAAAAATGTGGATAATTTTTTTGCAGAAACAGAACAAGCCGCATTCCATGTCGGTCATGTTGTACCTGGCATTGATTTTTCAAATGATCCTTTATTACAAGGTCGTTTATTCTCCTACACCGATACACAGTTAATACGACTGGGAGGTCCTAATTTCCATGAGCTTCCTATTAATAAACCAATCTGTCCATTTCATAATAACCAACGAGATGGCTATGGCCGACAAACCATTAATGTGGGACAAGTTAGCTACCATAAAAATTCCTTAGCCAATAATACACCACATCCTGTTTCTGAAGCAGATGGTGGATATAAGCATTATGAAGAAAAAGTTGAAGGGCATAAAGTACGTGCACGTAGTGAGAGCTTTAAAGACCATTTTTCTCAGGCAAGATTATTCTGGCTTAGTATGACTGATATTGAGAAAAAGCATATTATCGATGCCTTTAGCTTTGAACTTGGCAAAGTAAAAAATAAAGCGATTCGAAAACAAGTTGTAGACATGTATGCTAATGTCAGTTACTCACTTGCTTCATCTATCGCTGAACGAATTGGTATAGTTCCACCTGTAGAAGTGGAAGTACCACATATTCAACAAATTTCTCCTGCTGTTAGCCAAGTAATCAATGCAAAGGAAAGTGTCAAATCTAATAAAGTAGCTGTAATTGTTACAGAAAATAGTAGTGAAAAATTAAATGAACTTATTGCTACATTTTTAAGTGAAGATATCGTAGTTGAACTAGTAAGTAATAAACAAGGCATAGTAAGCGGCTATGAAATTCACGAAACATTTGCTACTACCTCCTCAGTTCTTTATGATGGGGTTTATGTTACAGGAGCCTTTCAAAATTCCTATGAACAAGCTAAAGCAGAACAGTTTATTGAACAAGCCTATCAGCACTGTAAAACAATAGGTTATACGGAAAATGTTTTATTTTTACAGCATATAGCCAATAAACATGGGGTTGCAAACGATCCAAAGTCTTTTGTTCATGCCCTTGCTAAACATCGACATTGGGTACGAGAATGTAAATGAATGAAAAGCCAGCTAACTGATTAAATCAGCTAGCTGGCATATTTTTATTATTTAATCCGTTTAAATTCCTTTTCATTGCCGTCTACAAATTCGACATCCACTTCAATGGATTGATAGTTATCTTCAATATTGAATACTTTGATTACTTGATCAATCACTTCGTCATTAGGTGTAGTAGAATCAAAATTCAACTGCTTAAATAACGGCTCTAATTTAGTATAAGCTTCATCGCCCTGCAGTTTTTCATTTTTTCGATCATCCTCTAATTTTGCTTCTATTCCTGTTTTTTTATCTTCATATTCTACCTCATAAGACTCCGTTGCAGAGTAATCAACATCTAATGAAAACTCTATAAAATTAAATGTCACTTGGTCAGTGGGCGTCTCACCAGTCTGTTGAGTAGCATTCTGATCTGCTGGAGCGTTTGCAGGCACATCATTTACCTCATCCTTATTACAGCCGTAAAGAATAACAGTCATTAAAGAAATCACTAAAATAAATTTCAATTTCAATTTATTCACTCCTTTCTTTACTTATTATTTCCCCATTCTTCTACAAACTAACCTAAAAAGGGCATCTCCTACAATTAAGGAGATACCCTTTTCATGGAATGCGACTTAATAATAGAAGTTACGATCCACTTTATTTTCTTGAATAGCTTTTGCTAAACGAACTGTTGACACAGCCAAATCGGCATATGACACACTCTTGCTAGCATTAAAGTTATTTTGCTGTGTATCAATCAGACCCATCCCATTTGCTATTGCTATATAGCCTGTATACGCTGGATCAATAGATGCTGAATCCGCAAAGTTTAATTTGTAAATATCCTTATACTTTGCAACATTCTCCAATTGCATTGCTTTAACAGCCCATACCGCTAGCTCTTGACGATTTAATGCTTCATCCAAAGCGAATTGGTTTGCTGGTTGTAAAATTCCCATTCTTACAGCTTGTTCAACCACTCCATATAATGGATGGTTTTTATCGATATTGCTGAAGGTTTGCTTTTCACCATCGCCACTACCAAAATGGCCATATGTTAAAGATTTTAGTAGAATCTTTAATGCTTCTCCCTTTGTCACAGCAGCATCAGCATTAAAGTTTGCTATATCTTTTACCTCTAATACATTTTGATGTAAAAGATAGTTTAATTCATTGGCTGCTGTTGGGTGTGAAATAGATGGTTTTTCTTTTGAGTCATCTACCTCATACAACCATTCACCAGTAATTGCATCAATCTGATTAACTAAGCTACCGTTGTAAGTTGGAGCATAGACTAGATCATAATGTTGTTTACCTTCAGTATCTTGTTTTATATATTGTAGTTGTAATGTAAGGGCCTTACTATATGCTTCTTTTGCTTTATCAGCAGAGATTACCTGACTAAGAGAAGGCCAGTTATTAATCTTTTGCTTATTAACATTCAATGAACGTAATGACCCATCAGAGCCAATACCTACGTTTATTTCATCTCCAACAACTGCAATCCCGTTTACGATGCGTGGGAAGGAGAAGTAATAATCTTTACTATAATCATCATATACAGGATCATCAATTGGCATCGAATACTCATGTAAATAGGATGGAGCCCATTGCTTTAAGTATTCAATCGCCTTTGCTAATGCCGCATCCTTAGAGAGGGTAGTTGTTTTGTCAGTGTTGATAAAATCTCTCATAATATCGTGATACTGCACGATATCGCCTGTTGCCTTATTAATTTCGAAAGAGGTACCAGACCCGCCATTATTGTACATATACATGTAATTTACTGTATAAACCGTTTCACCATTGTCATTTTCTCTTTCGTCAACCATATCAATCGTGAGCTTTGCCTTGTCTTCATCAACTTTTAATAAATTTTTAGCGAATTCCTCAACCTCTGCTACTGTCATACCGCTTTTTCTTGGTGGTAATTGCTGTGAGGATATTTTCTCAACGCTTTTCGTCTTTGGAACTTGTGTAGAGAAGCCATTCGTTGTTTGCCATTGACCTGTTAAAGCATGTACACCATTAAATCCTGTTGCTGGCATATAGACAAGCTTCACATTACGTTGATCGCTAAAATAGTCAACGTAATAACGAAGTTCAACTGCTAAGTTATCCCGTACTTGTGCTACAATTTCTTCCTCATTTTTTTTCTGGCTTGAGCTATCAAAGGTTGCTTTACTTAAAGATTCTGTATTACGATACATTCCTGTTATTTGACCATTAGCAAGAACATCAATAGTGATACTTTGATCGCCAATAAGCACTCCATTATATGTTGGTGAATAAACAAATGAGTAGGTAATTGGTTGTGATAATGGACGATTAATGTCATTGTAATAACCGAAGCCATCTTCACGGAGTTTATAGTTCTCTATTTTCGCAAATTTTCTTAGGAAGTCATCTGCAATTTTTTTTGCTTCAGTCTCTGAATATTTTGCGGGATATACTGCTTCAGCGATATTAGCTGGCTGATAATAGAAATTTTCTAACTCCAAATCTTCACCTTTAAATGTAAAACCACCATATACATCTTTACCATTTACAGTTTTATGGAAGTTTAAATCATAACGGACCGTTGTATCATCTCTAAAGAAATGACCGCCTCCAGAATTAAACTCATTGTCAGCTACAAATTTGAACTCTTCAGGGAATAGTGCACGTAATTTGTTAATTAGCATACCTTTTGTCACTTTTGTCTCTGAGGCAGCCAACTGTATTGCAATACGCTCTGAAGGTTCTTTCACATTTGCAGAAGCTTGTGAAACGGGTGCTAGAATACCAACAGAAAATGCAGTAGTTGTTAAAATAATACCTAACTTTTTAAATTTACCCAAAATATCCCTCCTAAAATACTATTTACCATTATTATAATATATTTATCCATAATTAGATATGGAATTTACAGATAATTTCCTCTTTGAAGAAAATACATTGGGTAATCTGTCCCTTATACTTCCTTATCTTATTTCTTTACTACATCAAAATTAGCACCAATTAATACCCAATTCTGAGGGAATGGTAGTCCTAATTTCCAATAACCAATACCACGAAGGTTATATTGTTTAATGAGATTGAATTTAGCTTGAATAGATCTAGCATCTTCAAACCATACCATATGCGCTCTACCTTGCTCATCATAGTATTCAAAAAACGGTGCTTGGGCTCTCCAATCATACTGAATTGCTGCATTATAACGTTTAGCAATTTCAATGGCTCGCTGTGGACTAAGTGCTTCTGCAAAGGGTCCCCCCTGGACAAAAGGTAACGTCCAATCGTAGCCATATAAATTTTGCCCCAACATAATTTTGCCTGCAGGTATTTCACTAATCGCATATTTTACAACTGCCTCTACCTCTGGGAGAGGTGAAACGGCCATTGGTGGGCCAGCTGAATATCCCCATTCATAGGTCATGAGTAAAACAAAGTCCACGATTTCCCCATGTGCCTTATAATCATGTGCAGCTGTCCATGGTCCTTGCTCACTATCACTTGTTTTTGGCGCTAATGCCGTAGACACTGTATATCCTTGAGCATGGAATTTTTCAACAGCTCTTCTTAAAAAATTGTTATAGGCTTGTCGTTGATCTGCTGGCAAATTTTCGAAGTCAAAGTGGATATCCTTAACATCCCCTAGTTGCTTTGCTTCTGCAAGAATATTATCAAATAGTAAATCTTGAACAGCTATGCTTTGAAAAATATCTCTCGCTAATTCACCACTAAAACTAAAATTCTCCAAATTAGAAATAACCATTGCCATTGATGCTCCCGTATCATTGGCAATTTGTGTTACACCTTGGCTTGGTGGCCTCTGTAAAGTACCATCACGCCTAGCTTCATAGCTAAATAAAGCTAAATATGTTAAATTAGGACCCGCTTCCCTCGCTTGATTCAAGAGTGCCTCACTAACTGATGTTCCTCTCGGCTCTAAATAGGCTAAGGTTTCTGCCCTTGTTTTTGGTGGTTGTGGGATGTATAATCTCGTTCCAACTGCTAATGGTTGATTGGGATTAATGCCATTTACTTGTGCAAGTGATACATAATTAATACCGAAACGTTGGCCAATTGACCATAAGCTATCACCTGGCTGTACATAATAAAAGCTTCCGACAATCGGGATTACAAGAGCTTGCCCCACAACTAAACGATTTGGCTCTGGAATTTGATTGGCATCTATAATGCTCTGAACCGTAGCCCCATACGCCTGTGCAATTCCCCATAAAGACTCACCAGCCCGTACAACGTGTATTTGAATGATTTTGCCTCCTTTTAGCTTGATAAAATCATACCTATAAAGCTTATGAAATCAGAGATGAAAAGATGTCTTTCAACAACTACACAAAAATAGACCACTATTTATAGCGGATGAATATTGGACTGTATTATGTCAGCTATTTAATACAAAGAAAATCATAGAAATCCAATCTAATCCAAAGCGAGTCTCTTTCATGAAAGAATTTACTTTTACGTATGTATGTCTATAAAGTTACCTGAGTAATATATTCTGCTTTTTACTCCGTTATTAGTATAAATAAGCGCAAAATGATACTTATCTAGATAATATTAATCGTACAAATGTTCTATTTTTCATATAATCTGAGGCAAAGTGTCACCCACTTTCTACCCTACCAATCAAGTGTAGCAGGCTACTTTTTGTTACGCTTTTCCCAAATTTTTTTACGCAACTAGCGTCATATGCCTTATTCTTTTCCCTGTTCTCACTCTTGTATAATGAAATTATTGTAAGGAGGTGTTAGATTGCGTTTATTTTACCAGCAAAAAGTAATCGGTAAGAAGTCTCGTAAACTTGAAAAAATTCCATTTTCAATTGAAGAGCCCGTCATAACGTTACAAGACTTACTTGTTCAGCTTGTTACACAGCAGGTTCAACAATTTAATGAGAAAATGGTAGATACACCACTTCATCTTTATTTAACGGATCAGCAACTAGAAGACGCAGCTCAATATGGCAAAGTACATTTTGGAGAAAAGAAAAAGGATACTGTACAGTCAGTTAATCAAGCTATTTCCACAATGCTTCAAGCCTTTCAGGACGAGCTGTTTTTAGTCCTTCATAATGAAGAATCTTTAAATTCTCTTTCTACACCATTAAACATACAGGAGGACGATGTCTTTACATTTATTAAACTTACTATGCTTGCAGGACGAATTTGGTAAGGAGGGATTTATATGACACTTTCACATGAACAAAAAACACATTTTCAAAGTATAGTTGATTCTGCACCTATAGTCATACAGCCTTTAGCAGCTGCATTGTTAAAATACATGGACAATAGAGATTATGACATTGAAACGCTTATAGACGTTCAGCAATATTCATCACTTGAAGAGTTATTTAGTGGACCATTATTTGAAGTGCTTACCCTGTTTTCTTCACAAGAACGGGCACTTAAGATCAAGAAACTAGCATTACGCTTTGATGCTACAATGTTCCAAAGAGGTGTTTTACGTCGATCTTTTCGTTCATCTCAACCAGTGCAAGACCATCTGTTTCAATGTTTACAGTTAATAGAAGAGATGCTGACATTTGCGGAAATTAGTTTGCAGGAGTTGTTAACAAATCATCGTCAATATGAGCATGGAACCTACCCAAACTATAGCTCTTATGTCTTAAAAAATGAAAATATAAAAGTAATGGGTTTTAACGTCTTTGAGCAGTTGCTCGCTGAAGAACTATCATTAGAGAACCCGTCAATTGAAGAAGCAGTAGAGGGTATTTTATTTGATGAACATCAAAGTAGCTTTTTCGGTCATCCATTCATTCGAGGTATTTTTAAATCAAATAATCATCGGATGCATGATGCACTTGGCAAACTCTTATTAGCAGCTGCACGACAAGAAGGTTTACGACAGGCAATAGTAGAAAATATTGACCATGGCAATCTTGATGCACAACTCTACATGATGAAGCTTATTCAGGAACAACGCCTAACACGCTTCTCCTCTGTAATTCGAGCAGTCGATACTTGGATGGGACTTGGCTATAATAGCTTCGAAAATCAAAAAATAACCGAGGAAGTTCTTGCATTAGCCATCCAAGCAATCGAAGAAGACAGCTTTATTGAGCAACTGTTAACGAGTGAACGTACAATTGATATCTATGTTGCATTATGGGCAACTGCTACAAAGGACTATACGAAATTAAATGACCTTGTAACAATTCTCTTAAAACGTGACAAACATATCCAACTTACAACGCTTGCCTTTTTGAAAAACTTATCGAAAATTTCCTTCACAGCGCCATTTGTAAAGGATTTAATCTTATCAACAAAAGATATCGAGTTGTTTGCCTTTGCATGGGGCAATTTTCTTTATGCTAATCACCATATTAATAGTGAGTATGCAAGAGACAATGAATGGGCGCAAATCCTTCAAACCTTCATGCAAGAAAACACACAGTTACAAGGGATTGAATACCTTTTATTTGAACAGCTTGAGTGGGCAAAAAATGAAATTACGAAAGATGGACTTAACATTACAGGTAAACCGCTATCCTTCGTCCATGTCCATTTGTCATTAGAAGATTTAATTTCAACACAAATTATTTTAGCCCATCATGTACAAGATGAGGCATTATTCCAACGAATTATTGAGCATGCAGAATCTTACTCACCATCTAGCAGAATCGGCCTACTGAATATTTATTGTCTAGAACCTGTCACCACACAAGGTCAACGCGAATTTTTATTTAATTCTTTACGAGATCGTAGTTCCATCAATCGTTCTCTCGCGTTAAAAAAAATACGTGCTTTAACACCAACAGAAGAGGAAATAGCAAAGATTGAAGATCTTTTAGCAAATAAATCAGGTGCACTTCGAAAAGAGGCTATTTCACTCTTAAAAGTTCAGCCACAGAATAATCTGTTACAAAGTGCTGAAAGGCTGTTAAAAGATAGTAAGCAGTTAAAGAGACTTGGAGGGCTTGAATTACTATTAGAAGCCTCTAAGCAACACAACTTAGCAAGCGAGCAAATTACATCTTTATGCTCCTTATTACCAAAAGTAACTAAAAACGAGCAAGTTTTGTTAGAGCAATTAATTACAAGGGATGTCCCTGAGTATAACGAGAGTAATGGCTTTGGCTTGTATACGCCACATCCCCCTATTCAATATGGCTGTATTTCTGATGGAGCCATTCAAATGAATGGTGTAGAGCCTTGGCAACAGCTTGCTCCACTTTATGTACAGACACCTACACCTTTTGAAAAATTCTTTCAATACGATATTGATAAGTTATTATCTAAGCTTGAACAGCTTATTCGGGTTTTAGATAAACATGCTGAACTAGAGTATGAAACATATCATTGGAATGACACACCCATTACCACTACATTAGGGCAAGAATATAGTGTAATGGCAACTAAATCAGATAATCAACGACATGCTAGTCTTGATGCTTATCCTATCCCTGAAGAAATTATTCAATGGATGAAGTCAACATTATTTAGTAATGAGGACTTAGCCTATTTTAATTTTTATCATAGTCTATCAGAATACCCTTCTGCTCATGATCTTTCCGAAGCAGCTCATACACTAATTAAACCGTTCTTCCAATACAAAGAATTAAAAGAACGTGTTACTCAATTGAATTCCTTGAAATATGACGATACAATTCAACAGATATTCACAGTATTAACCCAAGATATCGACAAAATCTCAGGTGACAAAATACTACATCAGGAAGCTCTTTCGTTACTACAAAAGCATGCACCCGAATTTAATCGCTTTGAACAGGCAATAGGCATTATGCTACAGCTACTCGAACAAATTCCTGTGGATCAGTGGCAACTTGACGTTCGAGAGAAGAGCTATTATTACTATCGTTCCACTTCTACTATTATCGATTTAGATGTCGTTGAGTCATTTGTTGATCGATGCTGGTCTGATTACTCAACCTATGGTGAATATGTCAAAATGCTAGCTATCAATGAAGAGCTAACAAAGCGTATGAAAAATGCTAGCTATAGCCCAAACGTCTACAATTTGTCTTTATTCCAATATTTAGACGCCATGAAAGTTGGTTTATTTACGCAAGATCACTTATTTGAAGCCATATTTACCAACACGCTCGCTTCAGAAATATTTAATGAGCCAACTAAGTTACTAGAACGCTATCAACAGTCGTTTGAAGATTTAACAGATTTCTTTACTATTCGTGAACAAGCGATTGATCGTATTTTAGCCATAGAACTAAAACGTGGTGATACGCCTACTGCTGTAACAAAGCTTGCTAGTAGCATTTCTTATTTTGAGGGTATTGATTATTTCTTACAGATTCTACAGGCACTTGACGGAGAAAAGCTTGCGCGAGGCTATATTTGGCAGGCAGAAACGAAAAAGGATGTATTCTCCCGATTGCTAACCAACTGTTACCCCAAAAAAGAAGAAACAGCGCAGCAATTAAAAGAAGCATGGCAGAAAACAGACATTTCTAAAGAGCGTTTAATTGAAGCAATGATGTATAACCAGCATTGGATAGACCTTGTCAGTGAAGTAATTGGTTGGGATGGACTAAAAGAATCAGCTTGGTATTTTATTGCTCACACAACAGATTCCTTGTCCGACTATGCCAAGGATCAAATTGCCCTTTTCTCTAGCATCACTGCTGAGGATTTCCGTGATGGGGCATTCGATTTAGCTTGGTTCCAAAGTGCTTACCAAACACTCGGTGCAAAAAATTTCAAAATTGTCTATGATGCAGCAAAATATGCTTCAGAAGGAGCTAATCATCGTAGGGCACAGCTTTATGCAGATACTGCCATTGGTAAGCTTAGTCCTAAACCATTAATGCAAGAAATCCAAGACAAGCGTAATAAAGATAAACTACGTGCATTAGGCCTTATCCCACTAAAAAAATCAGATGATAAAGATGCCTTAACACGCTACCAATTTATTCAACAGTTTTTAAAGGAAAGTAAGCAATTTGGTGCTCAACGCCGCGCAAGTGAGGCTCGAGCAGCAAGTATCGCTCTAGAAAATTTAGCGCGCAATGCAGGCGATGGAGAAGCCACTCGCTTCACATGGCGTATGGAATTATCTGCCTTTAACGATATGAAGCATTTATTTAAAGCACAACAAATCGAGCAAATTACAGCCCATCTACAAATAGAAGATGATGCCTCTGTAGCTATTATTGTTGAAAAGGATGGTAAACGTCTAAAGAACGTTCCTGCTGCCTTAAAAAAGCATGCTGATATTGTAACCTTGCAGGAAGCCCGAAAAGACTTACAAGAGCAATATAAACGAGCCCGCCCAGCGCTTGAGCAAGCAATGGAATTAGAAACAGTATTTTCGGTCGAGGAGCTTATTCATTTATTAGCCCATCCGATTCTAGCTCCGCTTTTACAAAAACTACTATTTATTAGCGATAATTACGTCGGAATGCTTACACCAGAAGGTTTACAGCTTCTATCGGCTGACATTGTGGACCTTGCTCCTACGTCCTCTATAAAGATTGCTCATCCTTACCACCTTCTAGAAAGTGGTCAATGGAGACAATGGCAATCCTATATGTTCGAGCACAAAATTAAACAGCCATTTAAGCAAGTGTTCCGTGAGTTATATCTCATCAATGCTGATGAAAAAGCACAGAAACAATCATTGCGCTATGCAGGGCATCAAGTAAATCCTTCACAAACAGTAGCCCTGTTGAAAACACGTGGCTGGCAAATCAGCTATGAAACAGGACCACGTAAAGTATATTATAAGGAAAATATTGTGGCATCCTTGTATGCACAGGCAGATTGGTTTACGCCAGCAGAAATTGAAGCACCTGCAATCGAAGGTGTTTACTTCTATGATCGACTAACAGGCAAAGATATCGTTTTAGATGATATTCCAGCTGCGATATTCTCTGAGGTTATGCGAGATATTGATCTCGTTGTCAGCGTAGCTCATGTCGGTGGTGTAGACCCTGAGGCAAGTCATTCTACTGTTGAAATGCGCAGTATTATCGTAGAAGAATTGGCTAAATTATTGAAGCTAAACAATGTGGAAGTGAAAAAGCAACATGCCCTCGTAGAAGGTAAGCTAGCAAGTTACTCCTTACATTTAGGAAGTGGTGTGGTGCATCAAATAGGCGGTTCCATGATCCCAATTATTGCTGTCCCATCTCAGCATCGTGGACGAATTTTCTTACCGATGGTGGATGATGATCCACGGACGGCTGAGATCATGTCCAAGCTCTTATTACTATGTGAAGATACAAAAATTAAAGATCCAGCTATATTAACTCATATTCGAAGCTATGAGCAAATGCACTAACGTACTCTAGATAAAAACAGGTGACTCCATTCGTCACCTGTTTTTACTGTACATCTGTTTTAATCATTTCAAATAATAGCGGTACATTCGTGCCACGATGCAATGAATGACAGCCTTCCATTAAAAATGACCAACTTTTCTTTATTTTTTCCCTATATGACAACTCTGAACTGACTGGGAGATAGGTGCTTAAATATTCCTCAATCGTGCATGTCAGATTGTCCATAAATTCATCTGCTTTTTGTATTTTTTCTGTAGGGATTTCATTGCGCTCATTCCATAAGACATGCTCTAAATTCGTAGAAAAATAAAATAATTGATAAGGTACTTTCATACGGTTAATGCTAAAGTGGTCGTTGGCAATCAAAATTCTAGCATTCTTAGCCTTCATATCATTGCGTTGTTCTATTTGTTCTTTGCGTTTATCCGACTTCACTAAAATAGCATCCTCTGTATAAAATAAGTTTTGCTCGATACGCTCATCTACCTTGACGCACTCTGGTGCGATAAAGCATCCATCTGCATCTGTAATATGAACAACCGCTGTTAAATCATTGGCTAAAAATTTATATTTTTCAAGATAGCTTTGAATCACTCGTACAACACTGTTTTTAATATTCGGTATGCGTTTGTGCGCATCCCACTTTGTTAAGATATCTTCTCGTTGTACATCAAAGCGTATTGCGGAGTTCGCAAAATGAGCATCTAAATAATCCTCTAAAATAATTTGCTCCGTCTGCCCTTCCACAATAATTAAAAGTACTTTTTTAGTCATGTTGAACACCCGCTTTACGAAAAGCCCGCTTTATTTTAAATGTTTTAGTTTCCTTATATATCTCTTCCTCTTGCCCGCCAAGCTGGATAGCACGTAAATAGACATCTCTAGCGTTATTCACTTCTTTCATACCTTTTAGCTGCATATAACGGTGATGTTCATTTGTTGTTGTAAACCATAAATTTTTAATAGCTAGCACCTCTAACACACGTAGATTATGGGAAGTAAAAATAAGTTGCCCTTTTCCATCCTCATCTATCACTGTTAACAACTCACCTAACAAATATTCAAATACACCTGAATCTAATTCATCAATAACCACGCATGCATTCGGATTATTATATACAGCAATTAATACACTAAGAATAGAAATGATCTTTAAAATTCCCTCTGACTCTGTTCGTAGCGGTAATTCCTGCTCCCCACGCTGAGACAAAAATTCGAAACGGATTCCTTGTTCGCCACTGTCCATCATTTGCTTTGTAATGATATTAATTTTAATCGTCAGACCAGGAATAATGGCTGAGAGCACTTGATTACTTTGTTCAATAACCTCACATAAAGCATAGAATCCATCCTCTGGTAATAAAGCTGGTCCATTTAAATCATAAGGAATAAGACCTCTTGTTTTCTCTAAATGAATACTGAATGGCATCATCCGTTCTTCAAATAGTGGAACAATATTTTGAGTATTAACAACATGTAAGTCTCGACTAAAATCAACAGCAATATTTTGTAGCAACTGCATTTCTAGCTCAGAAAGTCGTTCATGTAATAATGCCTTTATATCCTTATGGAATAGAAATGACATATATTGTTTTCTTGCTAACTGTTGAATAACCAGTAATTGAATTCGTGCTTGTTCACTCAAATCATCCAGTTTCGATTGACGGATTTGTACATCCCTCTCCGTCACAGCCACTAAAATCTTTGATCGCTTCCCTTTCGTGTTTTCTCGATAGGTAAGGCGCTCCAACGTAGTATATAGTCGATGCTGATCCTCCTGTAGTTCAACATAGTAATTCACAAAAAATGTACCGAATTGATTCTGAACTAGAAATTCTACATCCAAGCTAGCTGTTTGCTCTCCTGCCAATATAAGTCTTTTCTTTTGAGAGGGCAACTTCACTTCAGCAAGCCATCCTGATAGAAGTGTTTTCAATAAACTAAATGCATCTACAATGGTTGTCTTCCCAGAACCATTTTGTCCATATAGGCCAACAACATTCGCTTGTAGAAATGTCTCAAAATTTACTGCGAGTACAATTTCACCCTGTCGTACATTTCGTAAATTTTGTAAGTTTATTTTTTTTATCTTAATAATTGCCATATGCTAAACATCCTTTTAGCTTTTTCCCTTATTATAATGAAATTCGTTTTATTTTATAACAAATTCGAACTTAAGCATCCATAGCCTATAGCCTATGACAAAAATTGCAATAGGCATATGTTAGAAAAAATGAAGAAAGGTGTGTTTCATTGGTTTATCCTAGATTAGCCCCTGATGATTTTAACAGTCAATTTCGCCCAGGTATGAAAATATGGGTAACACTCCCTACTGGTACTTATTCAGGTACATTAATTCGAACATTCGGAACTGGAGGAAGAACTGCTGAAATTCAGTTAGATAATGGTCAAATAGTGACTGTGGATGTTAGTCAAATCACTGCTGCAGGTACAGGAACACCTCCTGGTAGTTCCTATCCGCCGCCATACCCACCACCATATCCGCCATATCCGCCTCAACCTTATCCACCGCGTCCATACCCACCACAGCCTTATCCGCCTCAACCTTATCCGCCACGTCCAGGGGGGCAATATCCTGGTTTCCCACCACCATTAATACCAGGACTCCCTAATATTCTACCGGGTATATTTGGAAATCCACGACCGTAGCAACAACTAGAAAAGGTTATTTCTTTATTTAAGAATAAAGAAATAACCTTTTTTCATTTTATTCCCATAACAAAAATCATCAAATTCCTTTACACAAAAGACATGACAAAATAAGTAAAAAGCCCTAACGAGGAATTGGAAATTGATATTTCGGCCAATTTTTTAATCAACCGAAAATAAGTAAGATTTGAGCATACTTCTTTTTTATACCAGGAAATATGTCGCTTTTTGTAAAAATTTAACCTAACCTAAAAATTATATAGACTAAAAAACTATATATTATCGTTTATTTATAGAAATCATGCCTTGAAATAGTAAGTTTTCTGGGTTGTGAATCAATTTTTTTGGCAGTATAGTAGTTAAATGATAGGGGATAAATAGATTATTTTGCATCTATAAATAGTTTACACGCATCTGGACTTCTACGAATAACATCACCATCTTCAATGTGTAGTACATTGACTAAATTATCCATTTATAGTCCTTAGCTTGAAATATTTGCTATATCATATTAGGAGGAAAAGCATGAAAACACGCAAGAAGCAGCAAATGTCTATTAGTAAGAAATTAACTGCAATAGTAGTGAGTATTTTATTATTATTCGGATTAGTTACTTTAGGTCTTTCTTATTATATAGTAAGAAATAGTAATTTAACAGACATGAATCAATCTCTTTCTGACAAAGGCATGATCCTAGCCAAAACCATTGATATTACTACACTAAAATCGATATTAGAGAATCCTACAAATAGTAACCCCGATGCTCTACGATTAACTAGTGAAATGGATGCAATCAATGATAATTCTGATAGCATTACCAATCTATTTTTAATTACAGTTAACGGTGAAAATATTAATGCACCTGTTCTATCATCTAGTATACTTGAACTAGGGGCAGAGTATAACCAAGATATGATTGCTATGGGTTTATCTCCGGATTTCCTAGCAAGAATTAAAGAAGTTTTTGATACAAAAAAAGCAACAGCAACAGATATTTATAGCGATGAATATGGTAGCTATAAAACAGGCCTTACACCAATCTTGGATGAGAATGGGGACATGCTGGCTGCTTATGCCATTGACTATGACGTATCAATGGTAACAGGAAAAGCGATGTCTGAAGCCCTATGGACGTTATTAGTAACAGTTATTTTCTTAATTGGTTCATCCATTGCTGTTTACACTCTTTTAAGAAAAAAATTAACACCAATTCAACAACTTTCCTTACAATCTAAAAAAGTCGCAGAAGGTAATTTAGAGCTTGAACCATTACCAGTTACTTCAACAGACGAAGTAGGAATGCTCACACAAAATTTTAATTCAATGATTGATAACTTAAAAAAAGTTATTAAGAGTACAACAAATGTTTCTGAGCGTGTTTCAAACACAGCCAATGTTTTATCTGTAAATATGCAAGAAGCTTCCGATTCATATAATAATGTAGCATCTTCTATGCAGGAGATTGCAAGTGGCGCTGATCTTCAAGTACAAAAGGCAAAAGAAAGTACAATTACCATTGAAGAAATGAATATTGGTATTCAACGTATTGCCATGACATCCAATCAAATTTCAGAATCCTCGATTTTAGCATCAGAGGAAGCTGAAAGAGGAAATGAATCGACAAATAAATCTGTTGCACAAATGAATGCTATTAGCAAAGCAGTTAATCAATCTGCAGCTTCTGTTAAATTACTTGGCGAACATTCCAATAAAATCGAAGAAATCGTAGGAATCATTACAGGGATTGCTTCACAAACCAATTTACTTGCATTGAATGCGGCTATCGAAGCTGCACGTGCTGGGGAGGCTGGTAGTGGCTTTGCAGTGGTAGCTGATGAGGTACGTAAACTTGCAGAGCAATCTGAGGCATCTGCAAGAGAAATTTCTACACTTATTTCTCATATCCAGCATGATACAAACGAATCTGTAAATATCATGGTTCACGCTGTAGAAGAAGTAGATCATGGTATTGTCATGATCAATGATTCGGAAAAATCATTTAGCCAGATTTTAACTTCCATTCACCATGTGACAGGGCAAATTCAAGAGCTTTCTGCAACAATTGAAGAAATGGCAGCTGGTATGGAAGAAGTAACATCTGCTGTAAAAGATATGGAAGATTTTTCAGTCAATTCAAAGGACAATACAAGAGCAGTAGCAGCAACTTCCGCCTCTCAATTGAATACAGTACAACGAGTTTCTGAAGAAGCTCAAGTATTATCCGAGCTATCTGATGAATTAATGAATGTTGTTAATACCTTTGTAGTGAAATAAAAAATGAAAGGGCTGCCCTTATAAAGGAGAGTTATGTCCGTTAGTTTCTCACAGATCGATTCACTACTGTGGACCTAATGACGCTAATCACTCCTTCATAGGTGTCGGCCCTTTTCTAAAATAGGAGTTGTCATAATTGAATAATAAACAAGAATTTGATGTACACCCATCACAGAATAATACGTATTCTTTTGACCAACAAACGCTACCATCCAATCGTACACAATTATTAAACGGAGAAGACTTACTCGCATATCAAACGTTAAACCGTACAATAGCTGACTATAATCAAAACACCACAATACCTGACGTATTTTATCAGGCAGCACAAAAATTTGCGGAACGAATTGCATTATCCTATGAAGGTGGAAGACTTACCTACCGTCAGCTAAATGAACAATCCAACCAAGTTGCTCATATGTTAGTTGCCAACGGTCTGCAAAAAGGAAACTATGTAGCGATAGTTATGGAACGTAGTAAAGAAACCGTCATTAGTTTGTTAGGTATCCTGAAAGCTGGTGGAGTTTATGTTCCCATTGATCCGAGCTATCCAAAAGAACGTTGTCAGTACCTATTAAACGATACAGGTGCTCCATTTATCATAACGAAAAACGAACATACAGCTCTACTGAATGATTTTATACATAATGATTCCCAAACACGCACAGTGTTTACAATCAACCAAATGGAGCAAGGGTATTCACAGGAAAATATCCAATGTGAACTTCTTCCCTCCGATTTAGCCTATATTATTTATACATCTGGTTCAACAGGTAAGCCAAAAGGCGTCATGCTTAAGCATGAAGCTGTCATTAATTTAATAACAGATAATCAACGAATCTACCATTCAACTAAAGAAGATGTTTATTCCCAGTTTATTTCTTTTAGCTTTGATCCTTCTATAACAGAAACTTTTACTGCTTTATTTTCAGGGGCAAGACTTCATATGCTTACAAGTATAGAGCGTGTGTCCATTGAGGCATTTGCTGATATGATCGACCGTGAGCAAGTAACGACCGCTACTGTTCCAAATGCTTTCTTTACACAGCTAGCTACACATTTACCAGTAAGCTATAGAAAAAAGCTTTCGACATTAAATTATTTATCTGTAGGTGGTGAAGCCCTATTGCCTGCCATTGTTCAAAAATGGCAAGACAAATTTGGACTTTCTACCGAAATTATTAACGTGTATGGACCAACTGAGTGTACAGTCTTGTCCTCCTATTTTAAGGTGAAAAGTCAGATAACAGACATGCAATCTAGTATCCCCATTGGTAGACCAATCGCCAATTATGAAATGTATGTTATTAATACGGACGATCAGCTATGTCCCGTTAATGAAATCGGAGAATTATGTATTGCTGGTGCTGGTTTAGCAGCAGGTTATTTACATCAGCCTGAAAAAACGGCTGAAGTATTTGTACCTCATCTCTTAAAGCCAGATCAAAAAATGTATCGAACAGGTGATTTAGTTCGACTATTGCCAACAGGTGTCATTGAATTTGTTGGACGTAAAGACTCTCAAATTAAAGTAAGAGGCTTCCGTATTGAACTTGGCGAAATCGAAACAGTATTGAGCAATCATACGAGCATTCAGGAAGCTGTGATCATTGCGAAGAAAATGGCTGATGGAAATAATCATTTATTTGCCTACTATACGGTGGCAAGTGGAATGCAGCTTGAGGAGAGTCTTTTAAGGGATTACTTAGCAAATCTTTTACCAGATTATATGGTGCCAGAGCAATTTATCGAATTGCAAGAAATGCCGTTATCCCCTACAGGAAAAATTGATCGAAAACACTTAGCTTCATTGGAACTAACTTTATCACGCAATACTACATATATTGCCCCAGAAAATGATACACAGCGTATGCTTGCTACTGCATGGGAATTTGTACTCGGTATTGAGCCAATTGGCATTCACGATAACTTCTTTCATATCGGAGGGCATTCGCTAAAAGTGCTCGAGATTCTTGTACAAGTGAAAAAACATATACCATTCTTAAAGATTCAGGATTTCTTCCAATATCAAACGATTGCTGAACTGGATCATTATATTCGCAATTATCAACCAGAAGCGATTGAAGATCAAAAAGAACCCGCCAAAAACATTATATTCAAGGACTTAATGGAGCCTAGTCCTCTACAAGTCTCCCAAAACGTGAAGCCCTTGCCAATGACATCGGTATTACTAACAGGAGCTACAGGTTATTTAGGTAGTCATGTATTATATGAGCTATTAGCAACAACAACTGCGCACATATATTGCCTTATTCGACCAAGTACCCAAACTACGATTGAAGACAAACTAAGAGAGAGTATGCAATTTTACTTTGGCAATACCATTGCTCAGCAGATGAAGGATCGTATTACTGTTATCCAAGGTGACTTAGGCAAGCAACGTCTTCATTTATCTGATAAAGATGAACAAATCATTATGAAAGAAATTAATGCCATCATTCATTGTGGTGCAGACGTACGTCATTTCGGTGCAGCTGATCATTTTAATAATGTCAATGTGAATGGAACTCGCTACTTGCTTGAAATAGCCAAACAGAAACCAGGTGTGCATTTCCATTATGTATCGACAATTGGCATTCCAGAGGAGCTAGCCGCCATACAATGGGGACCAAATGAAGCAAAAGGTAACTTCAATTACAATGTAAAGCTTGATAATGTTTATACTCAAAGTAAGCTAGAAGCAGAAAACCTTGTTCGAAACGCTGTACAGGATGCAATCCCTGTCTCCATTTATCGTGTAGGAAATTTAAGCTGTCATTCTGAAACAGGTAAATTCCAACGTAATATCGATGACAATGCCTTTTACCGTATGATTAAATCAATGCTTTATTTAGGTAAAACACCTACTGCACAATGGCATGTTGACTTCACACCAATCAATTATGCTAGTCAGGCACTGGTTTCTTTGGCCAGCCAGCCAGCAACCAACGGCCATGTCTTCCATTTATGTAACCCTGTATCGCTTACTTATTTAGAATTAATCGATATGCTTAAGGAAGTTGGTTATGACTTAACAATTGTTTCAACACAAGAGTATACAGATTGGCTATTAAATGGTGATCATTCAAAAGGTGTACAGGAGTATTTATCGTTAGCCATTGCGCAGCTTGAAGGTGATGGAGCAAGTGACTCCCCATTTATCTTCAATTGCAAAAAAACGATAGAATTTTTAGCTCATACCAAGATTGAATGTGCGGCACCAAATAAAGCCTTTATTCACAGAATGATTCAATATGGCATTGATACAGGCTACTTTCCAGAACCAAAACAAGTCAATATAAGATGATAAAACAAACTATACAGTTATTTGCACTTCCTCTAGGAGTACAGTTAGCACCGTCAGAACGGGATGCTTTCCTTAAAGTACTCCCTTGTGAGGTGCAAAGAAAAGTTCAGCAATACAAGCACTGGCAGGATCAGCAAAGAGCGTTGCTAGGTAGCATTCTTATTAGATGGGCACTCATTCCCTATATAGATGAAGTTCTGTTATATCTAGCTCAAAATGAATTTGGGCGCCCATATATTGCAGGACACCCTCATTGGCAGGGAGATTTTAATCTCTCTCATTCTGGGAATTGGATCGTGTTAGCAGTCACCACTATCGGACGAGTGGGCATTGATGTTGAAGAAATAAAGCCAGTGAGTGAAGATGTGATGGTATATGCGCTATCTGAGACAGAGCGTCAATTGGTCTTTCATCAGCCTTTACATGTTTTTTATGAGTTTTGGACTTTAAAAGAGGCTCTTTTTAAAACAGGCTTATTGCCAAACTTATCGCCATATTTGCTTGATACCACCAACATAAAAAAAACAAGGAAAGACCTTTTTACTCATTTATTCTATCTCGATCCGCAACATCCTGTATGCGTCTGCTGGAACAATAAAAATTCTAAGTTAATAACCACAATATTAAATAAAGAGCAGCTTCTACAGTCATAACAATAATTATCATCCGTAATAAGAAAACGCTGCCCTAACGTGTCATTTATTCGACCCGCTAGGACAGCGCTTTTTGTTTTATTTAAATAAGTCTGGATACATTTCTTTTGCTAATGCTTCCATTCCATCAATCGTGTTATAGCCATAGCCAAACATATAATTGTAATCTACAATATACATTTGTTTATTTTTAATAGCCTTCATGCTGGAAAGTTTAGGGTTCGCATAAATATCTTCACGTACTTTTGTCAAATCAGAACCATCCCAGTTTGGTAGAATTAATACATCTGGATCTGCTGCAATTAATGTTTCAACACTTACATCGCCTGTTTCATCTTTGAAAATATTATCTAATTTAACCATTTTGAATGCATCATTAAAGAATGTTTCATCGTGTGCTGGATAAACAAAAAGCTCTTTTGGATCATTTGTATGCAGATAGGCAAATGTTTTTTCTTCTTTTATACTTTCTAATTTTGAGGAAATATCTTGTTGTCGACCTTTTAATTCTTTAATAAAGCTATCTGCTTTGTCTTGAACATTAAAAATTTCACCAATATTTTTTATATCTTTATAAATAGAATCATACGTGCCGCCTGTTACGGATGACTCTAAAACATATGTTTTTACACCCATTTCATTAAGAGAGTCTACTGTCCCTACTCCCCATTCAGCATTATCAAATAAGCCACCACGACCAAATACTAAATCAGGATCAGTACCTAATGTAACCTCTTTCCCAACATATTCATCACTTAAAATATTTAGCTTAGCATACTCTTCTTCAACAGATTTATCAACTGCGCCAAAGTTTGCACCAACACCAACGATTTTATCGCCTAATCCTAGATGTAATAATAATTCTGCAGCTGGGCGTGTATTTGCCATAATTCTTTCAGGTGCTTTATCAAATACTTGATCTTTCTTTTCCCATGTTGATCCACCTTCAGCCTTTGTAAAGTTCTCAATTGTCAGTGGATAATGCTCTTTTGTTTGTGTTTCCTTAGATGTATCTTTTGATGTGTTACCGCAGGCTGTTAATGTTAACAAAGCCGCTAAACCAATTCCTAATAATAATTTTTTCTTCATGTTTTTCCTCCTACAGTCCATATGCAAAGCCTAATCCATTCGTCACTGGATTAGTAAATGTTTTACATTTTATATGATATAAAGCTTCGATTGTTTCTGGTGTTAAAACTTCTTGGGGTGTACCATGTGCATAGATTTCACCATCTTTTACTGCATAAAGATAATCACAGTAATGTGCTGCCATTTCTAGATCATGAAGAGCTGCTAAAACACCGATTTTTAAACTTCTTACACAGGATAGTATTTCAATTTGATAACGAATATCTAAATGATTTGTTGGTTCATCCAAAATCATAAATTTAGGCTGCTGGGCGATCGTTCTTGCTAAAATAACCCGTTGCTTTTCGCCCCCAGATAGTGAAAGAAAACTGCGCTCTCTATAAGATTGTAAGTTTGTTCTTGTCAGTGCCTCTTCTACGATGTCAAAATCCTTTTGGTTATCTGACTCTAGCATTTTTTTATGAGGTGTTCTTCCTAACATCACCATTTGTTGAACGGTTAAATCAAAGTGCATTTCATTGAATTGTCCAACTACACCTAAGTGCTGAGAAATCTTTTTTTCGGGGCTTTTTAAAACATCTAAATCATCTAAGAAGACCATCCCTTTTTGAGGTACTAGACTTTTATAAATGCTTTTCAGTAAAGTTGATTTTCCGCATCCGTTTGGTCCGATTAAGCCCACAAATTGTTGCTTATTCACATGAATGGATATGTTTTTTACAATTTCCTTTTTGCCGATTTTTACTTCTATTTCCTTTGCTACTAATTCCATTGTTCTACCCTCCGAAGTTGTAACCTTTTTTTACAATCATATAGATAAATAATGGTGATCCTATGACAGAAGTAATAATACCAATCGGTAATTCTACATTTTGGATTAATGTTCTAGACAGAATATCCGCCCAAATCATGAAAAGGCCTCCTAAGAGCAATGTTCCTAACATTAATCGTTTGTGATCTGCCCCAAAAATACCCCTCGTGATATGTGGAATAATTAAACCAACAAAGCCGATCATACCTGCATAAGCGACCATCGTTCCTGTAATAAGCGAGGTAAGAATCATATACAATTTACGATACGCACTTAAGTTGATCCCTAAGGTGATAGCTGATTCATCCCCAAGTAGCATTGTATTTAGCACACGATGTTGGAAAAGGAATAATGCAGCTCCTAGTACAATCACGATTGTTAAAATTGGTGTTTTGTCCCAGCTGGCAGATGCTAAACTTCCCATAGACCAGAACGTAACAGTTTTGATACCCTCTGCATTATTGGCGAAAAAGATGATAAGGCTTGAAAACGAGCTACATAATGCACCGATAACAACCCCTGATAAAACCAATTTTACAGAGGTTGCTTTACCTCCAATGCTGGATAAGATAAGCACTGCCATAGAGGTAATCATCGCCCCTACAAATGCACCAAAGGCTACTCCAAATTGTGCTAACAATGCACTACTCCCAAAACCAACTAGAATAGCAAAGGTTGCACCTAATGACGCTCCTGAAGAAATACCAAGTATGTATGGATCAGCAAGCGGGTTTTGGACAACCGCCTGCATGACAGCCCCACACATAGCAAGTCCGACACCAATTAATAAGGCAAAAACCACACGCGGCATTCTAACCTGTAGAATAATATTCAAATAGGATTCACTTTCCACACTATCAAGTGTTCCAAGTTTTCCATTGGATATAGTATGTAGCAAAATATCCATCGATTGCTTAAAAGGTATGCTGACTTGTCCTATTGATACAGAAAAAACGGCAGATATTAAAATAGAGACTATTAAAAGCAAGATAATAACATAATAAATATTGCCCATTCCTATTCTGTTAGCTTCCTGTCTATCCAAAATTTCACCTCTATCTATTAAACTTTTGTTAATGATAACGATTATCATTTTCATTTTGTATTGTAAGTGATAATCCACTGAAAAACAACAGGAAAATTTTTAATTATAGATTATGCATACATTTAGTAGATGAACATTCCACTAATGGCGGGTTTTGATTCACCAAGATTATTGTTTCAAAAGAGAAAATTTAGGGATTTTCAATTAAACTTTGTTCTAATAAGAAATCCAAATAAAAAACCACTTTCCATAAAATTATGGAAAGTGGTTATATTTACTTGCTAAATTGTGCTTATAGGCTAAGCTAAATCTTACATCATTCCTGGCATACCGCCCATGCCGCTCATATCTGGCATTGCTGGTGCTGCTTCAGGGATATCTGCTACAACCGCTTCTGTTGTTAAGAATAGAGCTGCAACTGATGCTGCATTTTGTAAAGCTGAGCGAGTTACTTTTGCTGGGTCTACTACGCCTGCTTCCATCATGTTTACCCATTCGCCAGTTGCTGCATTGAAACCAATGCCAACTTCTTCACGTTTTAGACGATCTACGATAATTGAGCCTTCAAGACCTGCATTATTAGCAATTTGACGAACTGGTTCTTCTAAAGCACGTAGAACGATTTTCACACCTGTGGATACGTCGCCTTCTACTGCTTCAGCCGCTTTTTCTACTGCTGCATAGACGTTTAGAAGAGCAGTACCACCACCTGATACGATACCTTCTTCAACAGCCGCACGAGTCGAGTTTAAAGCATCCTCAATACGAAGTTTACGCTCTTTTAGCTCTGTTTCTGTTGCAGCGCCAACTTTGATAACTGCTACACCACCTGCTAATTTTGCAAGACGTTCTTGTAATTTTTCTTTATCGAACTCTGATGTAGTTTCTGCAAGTTGTGCACGGATTTGACCAATGCGTGATTCAATTGCGTCTGCTCCACCTACACCTTCAACGATTGTTGTGTTGTCTTTAGTTACAACAACTTTTGCTGCACGACCAAGTGCAGAAATATCAGCTGATTTTAGATCTAAGCCTAATTCTTCTGTAATCACTTGTCCACCTGTCAGGATAGCAATATCTTCAAGCATTGCTTTACGTCGATCACCGAAACCTGGTGCTTTTACTGCTACAGCATTGAATGTACCACGAAGTTTGTTCACAACAAGTGTTGCAAGAGCTTCACCTTCTACATCTTCAGCAATCATTAAAAGTGGACGACCTTGTTGTACCACTTGCTCTAATAATGGCAATACTTCTTGAATGTTTGTAATTTTTTTATCAGTAATTAAAATGTACGGGTTATCAAGAACCGCTTCCATTTTATCTGTGTCCGTTACCATGTAGTGAGAAGCATAACCACGATCAAACTGCATACCCTCAACTACATCTAGCTCTGTTGTGAAGCCTTTTGATTCTTCAATTGTAATAACTCCATCGTTACCAACGCGTTCCATTGCTTCAGCGATTAGTTGTCCAACTTCATCATCTGCAGCAGAAATGGCAGCAACTTGTGCAATTTCTTCCTTATTGCTTACAGGGCGAGAAATAGCATGTAATTCAGTAAGTGCTGCAGCAACTGCTTTATCGATACCTTTACGGATACCTACAGGATTTGCGCCAGCTGTAACGTTTTTCAAGCCTTCACGAATAATTGCTTGGGCTAATACTGTTGCTGTAGTTGTACCATCACCAGCGATTTCGTTTGTCTTAGAAGCAACTTCTGCTACTAATTTTGCTCCCATGTTTTCGTATGGGTTTTCTAGTTCGATTTCTTTAGCAATTGTCACACCATCATTTGTAATAAGTGGTGAACCGAATTTTTTTTCTAAAACAACATTACGTCCTTTTGGTCCTAATGTTACTTTTACTGCATTTGCTAATTTATCTACACCTTGTAACATTAATGAACGAGCGTCTTCTGAGAATTTAATATCTTTTGCCATGAGAATTTACCCTCCTGAAATGGAATATTCGTTAAGCTTCTTCAATATATTTATAACAATTTCACCTTATTGTCACATTTGTTATGCAAACAATAAGCATCCACCTTACGTAAGGTGCCTTTAATGTTCTTATTCAATAATTGCAAGAATATCGCTTTCGCGTAAAATTAGGTATTCATTACCTTCAAATTTAACTTCTGTGCCAGCGTATTTAGAGAAAATAATGCGGTCGTCAACTTTAACGTCAAGCTCTACACGTTGCCCGTTCTCTAATACACGACCTGTCCCAACTGCTACTACTTTACCTTCTTGTGGTTTTTCTTTTGCAGAGTCAGGTAGTACAATACCGAATGCAGATTTTTCTTCTACCTCGATTAGTTCAATTACAATACGATCTCCTAGTGGTCTTAACAAGTGAAACAACCTCCTAATAATTAAATAATTGTTGATATTTATTAGCACTCTATATCAATGAGTGCTAACACAATTATTATGATAATCAATCACTCTTTTTTTTGCAAGTCAGAACTTCAAAAAATTTTGTTTTCTTTCCATATTCCTCTACAATAGAAAGGAAGCATATGAATGGAAAGGATTTTGATTGTGACTAATTCTCAAAAAGTAACGAAACATAAAAAAACAGCCCTGTATGTTTTGCTGATTTATATCTTGATGCAAATCTCTAGCAGATGGTTGCTCTTACCGTTCCATAAGCTCATCATGAAGGTAACTGGTTTAGCTTCTGAACAAGCGGCTCCTATTACTCAAGGTTGGTATATTGCCCTAAGTTTTGCGGTAGCGCTCATTTTAAGCTTAATCCTTACATCTCGAGATAAAGCATTTTGGAACATTTATCAAGGAAAAAAAGAAACGATACCTCTAACAATTGTGTGGGGAATCATCGGCTTCTTTCTAGTGTTCTTTGGACAAATGATTGGTGCAGCTATTGAGATGGCTGTTTTCGGTATTGAAGGAGGCTCACAAAATACTGCTGATATTGTCGCAATAGCTAAAGGTGCTCCCATTGCCATATTAGCAATTGTTGTATTCGGGCCAATTTTAGAAGAATTCGTCTTCCGTAGAGTAATCTTTGGCTCGCTTGTCCAAAAAACAAATTTCTGGGTGGCAGCAATTGTAAGTGCCATTTTCTTTGCGATTATCCACTTCGACTTCTCTCATATCTTACTTTATACCATTTGTGGTTTAATCTTCGCCTTTTTATATCACAAAACAAAACGCATTTGGACGTCTATTATTGCACACGTCATGCTTAATGGATTTGTGACACTTGTACAATTCTATGCGGAACCATTGCAAAAGTTTCTTCAAGAACTCGAAAAAATGCAATAAATTTTTGTAAAGCGATTGTAAGCTGCAAAAATAACACAAAAGCTCGGTGTCCCATTTAGGGCACCGAGCTTTATTTATTACTGTTGATTCAATTCTTCTATTTGTCGTCGTTGCTGCTCAAGTGCCTCTTCAATCTGACGCTTTTGTTCTGCTTCCTGCTCTTCTTTTAAACGGATCTCTTCAGATTTTAAATATTTGCGATAGCCTATTTTCGCTACCCAAACACTAAACTCATAGAGTAAAAACATTGGTACTGTTACGATTAAATGACTCATTAAATCTGGTGGTGTAATCATAGCCGCAATGACAAAAAGTCCGAAATAAGCATATTTTCTGTTCTTTGTCATAACTTGTGGATTTAGAATACCCAAACGTGCAAAGAATAGGAGTACAATTGGTAATTGGAAAACAAATCCAAAAGGTAAGGTGATTTGAAATAAAAACGAGAAATACTCATTAATTCCAATTGTTAGTTGTACACCTAGACGGTCAGATAAATCAATCATAAAGTTCAATACATATGGAAATAAAATAAAGTATGAAAAAACAATTCCAGCTACAAATAAGATAAATGTAAAGGGTATATAGCTTAATGTTACCCGACGTTCCTTTTCATATAGTCCTGGTGAAATAAAGGCCCATAGCTGATATAGAATAATAGGAGACGTCAACAATAAGGCTATATAAAAAATCATTTGAAAATAAATTTTTATAGAGTCTGTTATTCTGAACGCGTTTAAAGAGAAACTCTGTGCGGTTTCACTGCTTTGTAAAAAATGAATAAGCGGCTCCGCCAAAAAAAACGCTCCAGCCACCGCAATAACAAAGAAAACGACTGCAAAGTAAAGTCGTTTCCTTAATTCTTCTATATGCTCAATGACAGTTTGGTTGTTTGCATTCATATTAGAAAGACATCCTTCAGTTACTTATCATCGTTTTTTACTTCGATGACTTTCTTTTTATCATTATCATCATCATCTGCTAACCCTTTAGTAGCATTTTTAAATTCACGCAGTGTAGAACCCATAGCTTTCCCTAACTCTGGTAACTTTTTAGGGCCAAATATTAAAATTGCTACAATTCCAATAATGATAAGGCTCATAGGACCGATACCCATTACAGCCACCTCCTCTTATATATTTTACATTTTAACTCACTTTCGATAATTTGGCTAACTAATATTATGTGAAAGTTTTACGTCTTGCTATTCACCACAACAGCCTAAACACGCTATGTAAAGAATCACTCTTCCTGATTACGAATTAAATAAATAAGCGCTTGCAACTCTACCGATAAATCGATGGTTAAAAGCTGCATTCTATCAGGTACTGTTAATCGCTCTGGCGTAAAGTTTAAAATTCCCTTTGCATTCATGGCAGCTAAGCGATCCGCCATTTTTTGAGCGGAGCGTGGTGAAACGGTTAAAATAGCAAGCTCTGCACCGTATTCTGCATATTTTTCTTCCAATAAATCTGGATGAAAAACCGGAATGTTACTGATCATTTTGCCATCCTTCGGTGCTTTTGAATCGAATGCTACCACAATATGTGTATTATGGTTTTTTTGAAAATTATATTTTAATAATGCACTGCCTAAATTCCCCACACCAATTAACGCTACTTTTGTCGTTTCATGTTGATCAAGCGTCTGGCTAAAAAATTGTAATAGATGCTGCACATCGTAGCCATAACCTTTTTTCCCAAGTGCACCAAAATAAGAAAAATCACGGCGAATAGTTGCAGAATCTATTTTCATCGCTTCACTCAATTCCTTCGACGAAATACGTTCCATACCTTCTTGTGCAAAGTTTTGAATAAATCGATAGTAAAGAGGAAGTCTTTTTGTAGTGGCTTGTGGAATTTTTAATTCTTGTTTCAAACTTTTTCCTCCTTATGATGTACCTCCATCAATTTTACTGTCTTTAACTACTAATTTTAATACATTCATCCTTAACAATATACAACATTTTTGCAATCCCCTGCTGTATTTCTCTTTAGTTAATGGCGCCTTATACGCAGCTAACTAAAAAGAAATCGTTTCAATCTTACATGACTGCTAGGAATAAGTAAAGCACGGACATTGCATGCAAATCGTTCATCCATTACACTAAGGTAGAATTGAGGTGTCAAGAATGATTGTTTTACAGGTCAATCAACTAACTAAATCCTTTCTTGCAGATGAAATTTTAAGTGGTGTTAAATTAGAAGTTCAACACCGTGACCGTGTTGCCTTAGTAGGACGAAACGGTGCAGGTAAATCTACTTTATTAAAAATAATTGCTGGTCAAATGTCTTATGATTCAGGTGATATCATTATCCCAAAGGATATTCAAATAGGCTATTTAGAGCAACATGCAGGATTAAACTCTACGCTAACAATTTGGAATGAAATGATGACTATATTTGAATCTCTTTTAGCCCAAGAACAGCTGCTACGCTCACTTGAACAACAAATGGCTGATCCTACTGTCTATGAAAACCCTACTATGTATGCGAAGGTTATGTCGGAATATGATCAATTACAGCATACGTTTAAAGATGCAGGTGGCTATCAATATGAATCAGACATACGCTCAGTCCTTCATGGTATGCAATTTTATTCTGAAGACTATGACAAACCCATCAGTTCCTTATCTGGTGGACAGCGCACACGTTTAGCACTTGCTAAGCTCTTACTTAGTAAACCAGATCTTTTAATTCTCGATGAGCCAACGAACCATTTAGATATCGAAACACTATCTTGGTTGGAATCCTATTTAAAGGGCTATGAAGGCGCTATTTTAATTGTTTCCCATGACCGCTACTTCTTAGACCAAGTCGTTTCTATTGTCTACGAAGTATCCCGACATCGCGTTACCAAATACCCTGGTAATTATAGTGCATATTTAGATGAAAAAGCTAAAAATTATGAGCGTGATGTCAAACTCTATGAACGTCAGCAAGATGAAAAGGCTAAGCTAGAGGATTTTATCCAAAAAAATATTGCACGTGCTTCTACAACAAAAATGGCACAAAGTCGACGTAAAATGCTTGAACGTACAGAGTGGATGGAATCGCCGGATGGTGATGAGAAATCCGCTAGTTTCGGTTTCACGATTGAACGTCAAAGTGGAAATGACGTGTTATCTGTTGATGAATTAACGATTGGTTATAACGATCGTACCATTTCTAGGGGGATAAACCTTCGCACTTTTCGTGAGGATCGCATTGCCCTTGTTGGACCAAACGGAGTTGGTAAATCGACACTATTAAAAACAATTGTAAAAGATTTATCCCCTCTTGCAGGTAGTATTCGTTATGGTACGAATGTACAAATCGGCTACTATGATCAAGAGCAAGCAAAGCTATCGAGCAATAAGAGTGTCCTGAAAGAATTATGGGATGAATGGCCACTCATGAACGAAAAAGATATTCGTACTGTATTAGGGCGTTTTCTTTTTAGTGGTGAAGATGTGGATAAAGCTGTATCCTCTTTATCGGGCGGTGAAAAAGCACGCCTTGCACTCGCAAAGCTAATGATGCAAAAGGCTAATTTCCTAATTCTGGATGAGCCTACCAATCATTTAGACTTAGATAGCAAAGAGGTATTAGAAAATGCCTTGATTGATTATCCTGGTACGCTTCTATTTGTCTCACATGACCGCTACTTCATTAATCGTATCGCAACGAAAGTGGTGGAGTTATCTGGAACGGGTTCATTTGAATATTTAGGTGACTACGATTATTACGTTGAGAAAAAGCAGGAACTATTGGAGCTAGCACAAATGAAGGCTGCCTCCCAACCACAAGTACAGCAAGACCTGCCTGATAAAACGACTACATCAAAAATTGATAAAGAAGCAAAAAAACGTGAACGTCAAATTAGACGTACGATCGAAGATTTAGAAAGCAAGATGCAAGAAACATCTGCTATTGTTGCAAGACTAGAAGAGGCTCTTTGTGACTCTGCCATTTTCACCGACCATGAAAAAATTTCAATGCTTCAAGCAGAATTAGCAACTGCTAAAGAGCAGCATGAGCTATTAGAATTAGAATGGCTTGAGTTAAATGAAGAACTTGAAAATATTAGTATGTAAAGGATGTAAGCCATGTGAAAGGTCACATGGCTTTTTCTTTACTTGTCTTCATTTTTCATATATATTGGTCAAGTGCTATTTTTCGACAAAAAATGCCCACAGTTTTATTCACACTATAAATCTAGTAATACCAACATATCAACAGAGTTTTCCACATTGTCCACAATAGAAATTTATTTTATCCACATTCTATCGTATAAAACCAGCTACTATATATTGAATAATCACAAGTTATACACAAGTTATCAACAATTTGTGCATAAGTACGCGTGTTCGCCATTTAATTCCCTCCTTTACCTGTGGATAATTTTCTGAAAAATTTGTCAATTGCGATGCTTCTATTGACTATTCCCTTAGCACGGTTCTTTTTTATCAACAATGATTCGACAATTAAAAAAAGAGATATCTAAAAATATAGATACCTCTTTCCTATACTATACCCAGGATTTTAACTCCATTCCTGGACGTCCATTCATCATTAAGTTTCCTCGAATACCAGCCTCAAACATCGGCATAGCTGCTGCGCCAATCATTGCCGCATTATCAGTACACAATTTAAGCGGGGGTACAAAAAACGGGATACCTTCCTCTTCAAATACAGTCTCCAAAGAAATTCGCAAACCTTTATTTGCTGCTACACCTCCAGCTGCAATAACCTGCTTCACCTGATATTCGCGAGCAGCACGTAATGTTTTAGCAGTCAGTACTTCAACAACACTTTCTTGAAAGCCCTTGGCAACAGCTGTTGGTGAAATAGCTTCACCTCGTTGGTCCATATTATGTTTATAATTGATGACAGCTGATTTTAAACCGCTAAAGCTGAAATCATACGAATCCTCTTCCAACCATACTCTTGGAAAAGGAACAGCCTCTCCTTCCTCATGAGCAAGACGATCAATATGTGGCCCACCAGGATAAGGTAAATTTAAAACACGCGCCACTTTATCATAAGCCTCACCAGCTGCATCATCTCGTGTTTCACCAATGACCTCAAAAGAGCCATGTTCCTTCATATAGACAAGCTCTGTATGACCGCCTGAAACGACTAGTGCTAATAAAGGGAACTCCATTGGCTGAACAAGCGCATTGGCATAAATATGCCCTGCAATATGATGTACACCTACAATTGGTAAGTTGTTTGCAAAGGCAAAAGCCTTCGCCGCATTAATGCCAATCAACAATGCACCTACAAGACCCGGACCCTCTGTAACAGCAATCGCATCTAAATCTGTCGGCTTTAATTTTGCTTGGGCTAATGCTTCTTCAATTACCATCGTAATTTGTTCAACGTGATGGCGTGATGCAATTTCAGGGACAACGCCACCAAATCGCTTATGACTCTCTATTTGAGAAGCAACAACATTCGACACGATTTCATGACCATTTCGAATAATCGCTGCAGCTGTTTCATCACAGCTTGATTCTATTGCTAATATCAATCCATTATTCATTATAAATTCACCCACATGACAAGGGCATCCTCCCCGTTATCAGTATAATAGCCTTTCCGTATACCACCATCTTGGAATTGAAGCTTACGATAAAGATTTTGTGCAACCGTGTTCGTTACTCGTACCTCCAATGTCATAACCTCCATTCCATGTAAACGAGCTATTTGCAGCGCCTCACGCATTAATCCCTCGCCTATACCTCGTCCACGCGCTGCCTCAATAACAGCTACATTCGTAATTTGGGCTGCATCTATAACCATCCACATCCCGCAAAAACCAATAATACTTCCACTTGCATCAACAGCCAGCACATAATGGGCATACTGATTTTCATGCACTTCATAGTAAAAGGAATCCAACGTCCAAGGTACAGGAAATGAAGCGACTTCAATTTCATAAACTGCTGGTACATCATCAGAAACCATTTTACGATAAGTTACATCACTACTCATGTTCTTTCTCCTTCTGTTCTTTCAGCCAATTTGCTTCAGCCTCTGCAATTCGTTTATATTGTGGGACAAAGTGATGAGTAGCTTCAACACTTGGTAATTCCACTTTAGTTCCTAAACGAATAACTTCCGTTGCACGTGGCAAGTCAAGACTAAAAGGTGCACGAAAAGCGTTATCGCCAAGCTTCTCTACAATGTTATCCCAAAATATGCCCACATCTGTTCCTACAAATAAAATAGGTGCATCTAATGCCCTTAAACGCTCTAACAAATCAGTGATATGTGTATGATGATCCTCCACAAGAGCCTCTAGTGTCACTCCTTGATAAACTGCTGTATAAACATTGTCTCTTCTTGCATCAAAAATTGGACAAATTAATCCATTATAAAGGGCAGCATTTGCAGCTAATGCTTTTAAGCTAGAGACACCGACTAAGGGTATCTGTAATGTCCATGCTAGGGTTTTCGCTAATGTTACACCTATACGGACCCCTGTATACGATCCTGGCCCTTCAGACACTGCAATGACATCCAAGTCACCTGCCTTCAAACCTGCTCTTGCTAATACCTCTTCAATAGCGGGCATTGCGCCTGCTGAATGTGTTAATTTTATATTTTGTACCAGCTCCGCTACCACTTTTCCATCCATCACCACAGCAACGGAAAGTGGTGTATTTGCTGTTTCTATTCCTAACCAAATCATTTCATTAGCTCCTCACATAGTGCCTCATAACGTTCCCCACTAGGTATGAACACGAATCGTCGTTCATTGTCTCCGATTCGATAAATCTCTATCGCTAATCGATTCTGTGGCAAATCCTGTTCAATTAAATGCGCCCACTCTACCACTGATACGGCATCTCCATAAAATAATTCATCCCAACCAAGGTCCTCGTCACTTTCAGCCAAACGATAAACATCTAAATGATTGAAGGGTAAACGTCCTTCATACTGTTTAATGATTGTAAATGTTGGACTGTTGACCGTTCTTTTCACACCAAGCCCTTTTGCTAAGGCCTTCGTAAACGTTGTCTTGCCTGCACCCAAATCTCCTTCTAATGTAATCGTATCTTGAGCTTCTAGTAAATTGGCAAGTGCCAGGGCAAACCGCTCTGTATCATCAACTGAATTCATGATTATTTCATACATTCTCATTTTTCCTCTCATCACTACATTATCTCTAGTTTACCTAAACTAGCGAAAATGTTCAAAGCATCCCATATCATTATATCCTACTTAGATTATCTTCGTTAAAAAGCCTAATTCAGGTAGCTCATTTAAATAAAAAAAACACGCCTTCTTTTACAAAGACGTGACAATTATTTATCTGTTTGAATGACCTTTCACTGCTATGATTTCTTTGCCAATTAGTTTATCATCCTTAAATTTCACTATATAGGCCTGTGTCATCAAAATTTCATCATTCCAACGATATTCATTATTTTTGATTTTTTTACCTGCGCCGCCTGCTGCTTCTACTACCTCAATATATGACATATCATTTTTTAATTTCTCAAATTCTACTTCGCTCATATTTTTTTGCCAGTGATACGCATTTGATTCTTCAATCTCCATAATAGGATCTCCACAGCCTACCATCATTATCATGGAACCAATAAGCAAAGGTAAATAAATACTTTTAAAAAAATAATCTTTGCTCATCTAAACACCTCCGTAGCCAATCCGATTACTTCTACATTTTTACCCCTAATCTTTATATCAGAAACACCTCTAATTTTACCTTATAGAAACGCTATCATTTATCGGTAATTTTTACTATTTTTAGATAATGTTAAATATATGAAATTCGTTATGTTTAAGGCAATACTATCGATCATTTCAAAGCGATTTAAGCCATTTTTTAGACAGCATTGATATGTTTTAGGGAAATAGATGTTGTTTATTGAATAATAAAGGGAAGTTGGTCTCAAATACTTCACAGAATGTTATGCTTTTAGCCTCTGTGTTTCTACTAGGCAGTGATGATCCTTTCGACGTTATTCATTTGTCATGTTATTTCTATTTAATTTTACTGATAAGCTCCTAAAAGATGAATTGGATCCATACGCCAATCACATACAAAAAAGTCCTTATGATGTAAAATCATAAGGACTGGAATATTAATTTAAATGGCGGTCCCGACCGGGATCGAACCGGCGATCTCCTGCGTGACAGGCAGGCATGTTAACCGCTACACCACGGGACCTCTTTAAGACATTTATAAATGTATCATAAGAAATACTACAATGCAATACTTTTTTAATAGAATTTGAACAATTCTACAATAATATTTTATTTTTTTGTTTATATGCTATTATTACCTACAAAATATATATCAGGAGGTAATATATGTCTACTATTTACGAAACTCGTAGAGCAATTTTCAAATCAAAGCTTGAGGAGGATATAGCTTTCATTACATCGCCAGCTAATATTTTTTATTACACTGGTTTTTTATCTAATCCTCATGAGCGCTTTATGGCACTTATTTTCAATAGCAAAACAAATGAAGAAATATTATATGTTCCTGCCTTAGATTTAGAAGCAGCAGTACAAGTTACTGATATTCAACACATTGTACCAATAAGTGATGAGCAAATGCCATTTGAGGTTGTCAAAAGCACCATAGGAAACCTTGGTCAAACAGCTGGTGTGGAAGCAAAGGCACTTAATCTTTCACGCTATTTGGAGCTTACAAGTACCTTAGATGTACAAGTCAAAGATATTCAACAACTAGTCAATAGGCAACGCTTGCATAAAACGCGAGATGAACTCAATCAACTGAAAGTGGCCATTGATATTATTGAACAGGTGATGACAGAGGGCATCAAAAAAATTCATATTGGCATGACCGAATTAGACCTTGTTGCCGAGCTAGAATATTTAATGCGTAAATTTGGAGCGGATGGCCAGTCCTTTGCCTCGATTATTTTGTCTGGTGGAAATGCTGCCTTGCCGCATGGTCAACCTAGTATGCGAAAAATCGAGCATGGAGATTTTGTGCTGATTGACATGGGTGTGATTAAAGATGGCTACTGCTCTGATATTACAAGAACATTTGTCATTGGCGAAGCGACAGAAAAACAACGAGAAATATATGAGACCGTACTAGCTTCGACACTAGCTGGTATTAAAGCAGCAAAAGCTAACATTCCATTAAAACAAGTAGATTTGGCTGCAAGAGCAGTTATTGAAAAGAAGGGCTATGGCGACTATTTCAACAACCGCGTTGGTCACGGACTTGGCATTGAAGTTCATGAAGAACCTTCTGTCCATGCAGGAAACAATGATTTAATTACAACTGGTATGGTATTTACAATTGAACCAGGTATTTATATACCCCATTACGGAGGCGTTCGTATCGAGGACAATGTTTACATCAATGAACTTGGCAAAGCAGAAGTGTTGACTACTTTTCCACGCGAATTACAAATTTTATAACCTGCCTAGCACAAAGGAAGTAAATTCGAATTTTTCGAGTTTACTCTTTTTTTGGCACTAATCTTGCAAATAAAATAATAGATTCAACAAACTAAATTAGTAGGAGGTCATTTCCATGATTCGCTACATTTTCACCCGAATCGGCTTCATGATGATTACGTTATTTATCATCATCTTGCTTTCATTTTTACTTATGAAAGCTCTACCTGGTTCTCCATTCAACGATGAACGGTTACCTGAAGCGCAAAAAGAATTACTGTACAAAAAATACGGTCTAGATAAACCAGTACCTGTACAGTTTGGGATTTACCTGTCGAATCTTGTTCAAGGGGATTTAGGTGTTTCTTTTGTTTTTGATAATCGCCCGGTTACGAAAATTATTCAAGAACGCATTGGCGCATCGGCTATTCTCGGATTCCAAGCCGTTTTTGTCGGTACTATTATCGGCTTACTGTTAGGTATCGTAGCAGCATTAAAACATAACACCATGATTGATTACGGTGCAACCGTCTTAGCAGTACTCGGTATTTCTATTCCTTCATTTGTATTTGCAGGCTTTTTACAATATTGGGTTGGTGTTAAACTCGGCTGGCTGCCAATTGCTTTTTGGAATGGTTTTGAATACTCGATTTTACCAACCATCGCTTTAGCAGTTGGCGTTGTGGCAACTATTGCCCGCTTTACTCGCATTGAAATGTTAGAGGTACTCAACCAAGAATATATTTTAACCGCTCAATCAAAAGGATTATCGAATGCTTATATTATTACAAAACACGGGATTCGCAATGCGCTCATTCCAATCATTACAATTATCGGACCGTTAACTGTGAATACGATTACTGGTTCACTTGTTATTGAGAAAATTTTCAGTATCCCTGGTTTAGGGGAGCAATTTGTTAATTCGATTATTACAAATGATTATCAACTAATTATGGGCACAACGATTTTTTACGCTTTTTTATTTGTCAGTGTCATTTTAATTATTGATATTTTATACGGGTTCATTGATCCTCGTATTCGTGTAGCGGGAGGCGAATAATTTATGACAACCAAAATCACTGAAGGCACAAAGCATTATCCAGCCGATTTATTTGAACCTGCCTCTCAAGCAGATAAGGTCTCAGATATTGTGCATCGACCTGAGCAATCATTTTGGCAAGATGCATGGCGTGGTTTACGTAAAAATAAAGCAGCTATTGTCGGCTTATGTATTATTATTTTCGTTATTTTATTAGCTGTTTTCGGCCCATTTATGAATAGCCATGGCTACGATGAACAAAACATTGCGCGCACCAATCTACCACCAAAAGTTCCCGTTCTGGAATATTTGCCTTTCTTAGGTTTGAATGGTGTCGATGGGCGTGGCGTGGACCAATACGAAAAAAAGGGTATAACCGAATATTTTTGGTTCGGTACAGATGAATTAGGACGAGATTTATGGACACGAATTTGGCAAGGCACGCGTATTTCACTTTATATCGCCTTTCTCGCAGCCACGATTGATTTAATTATCGGTGTTGCTTATGGTGCTATCTCAGCCTTTTATGGGGGACGTACTGATAATGTCATGCAACGTATTATTGAAGTATTAGTTGGTATTCCAGGGTTAATAGTCAATATTCTTCTTATTCTGATTTTGAAGCCCGGCATCATTTCTATTACTCTCGCAATGGTTATCGTTGGCTGGATTAGCATGGCCCGTATCGTTCGCGCACAAATATTAAAGCTCAAATCATATGAATATGTACTGGCCTCCCGAACACTCGGAGCGAGTAACCAACGATTAATTTGGAAGCATTTAATTCCTAATACACTTGGCCCAATTATTGTCGCTACTACTTTTACTATACCTGGCGCGATATTCACAGAAGCCTTACTTAGTTTTATCGGATTAGGGCTACAACCACCTACCGCTTCCTTAGGAACAATTGTGAATGACTCATATAAACTATTGCGCATTTACCCACATGGCATGATTGTTTCTTCTATTATTATTAGCTTAATTATGATTAGCTTCAATTTACTTGGAGATGGACTGCGCGATGCATTCGATCCAAAAGTACGTAAATAAGGAGGTGTTCACAATGAAAACCATTTTAGAAGTCAAAAATCTTAGCGTTTCCTTCAACACGTATAGTGGCGAAGTACAGGCTGTACGCAATGTTTCGTTTGACTTATATGAAGGCGAAACATTAGCAATCGTTGGCGAATCAGGGTCAGGGAAGTCCGTTACTTCGAAAAGCCTATTACGCTTAAATCCTCGTGAAACAACAATGATTAAAAATGGCCAAATCTTATATCATAACAAAAACATTTTAGATTACAGTGAACAGCAAATGCGTGGGCTTCGCGGGGCTGAAATCTCAATGATTTTCCAAGATCCTATGACTGCATTAAACCCTACGATGACGATTGGCAGTCAAATTGCAGAAAGCATTAAAAAACATACGTCTTTACGTGGCAAGCAAATAATAGAGCGGGTTATTGAATTATTACAACTCGTTGGCATTAAAGAAGCAGATAAACGCTATAAGCAATACCCACATCAATTTTCAGGTGGCATGCGTCAACGAATTGTCATTGCAATGGCACTTGCTTGTGAGCCGCGCATTATTATTGCAGATGAACCGACTACAGCATTGGATGTTTCGATTCAAGCCCAAATATTAGAATTGCTTAAAAACATCCAAAAAAAGATGAATCTCTCGATAATATTTATTACCCATGATTTAGGGGTTGTCGCAAAAATGGCTGACCGTGTTGCCGTGATGTATGCAGGTAAAATTATAGAAATTGGCTTAGCCGATGAAATTTTTTACCACTGTCAACATCCTTATACACAAGGGCTACTCGCTGCGATGCCGAATCCAGATATCGATGCGGAATCATTATATGCCATTCCAGGGACACCGCCTAACCTATTGCAACCACCTGTGGGAGATGCCTTTGCGGCTCGCAATAAGCAGGCACTTAAAATTGACTTTCTAGAAGAACCACCTATGTTTAAAGTAAGCGATACGCATTATGCTGCAACTTGGCTATTGCACAAGCAGGCACCTACAATGATACCTGTTCATCAACAGCTAGCGCAGGAAAAGCAAAAAGAACGTGAGGAGACACCTCTATTTGATACAAACCATCCGTTTTTATCCTTAAAGGAAGTGAAGCAATATTTTAAATTAGGGAAAAATACAATTAACAAAGCGATAGATGGTATTACTTTTGATATTTATAAAGGGGAAATTTTCGGTTTAGTTGGCGAATCCGGCTGCGGCAAATCTACTACGGGACGCTCTATTATCGGACTCAATACGATAACAGATGGCACCATCCAAATTGATGGGCAATCCATTTATGATGCACAGACAAAACAAGAGAAGCTTGCCTTTCATCGCAAAGTACAAATGATTTTCCAAGACCCTTATTCTTCTCTGAATCCACGGATGAAAATAGCAGACATTATTGCGGAAGGTCTTGCAATTCATGGCGTACCGAAAAGTGAATGGAAAACAAACATTTATGAGCTTTTAGACATTGTAGGCTTAACCAAGGAATATGCGAATCGTTATCCACATGAACTAAGTGGTGGACAACGTCAGCGCATTGGTATTGCACGTGCGCTTGCTGTAGAGCCGAAATTAATTATTGCCGATGAACCAATTTCTGCATTGGACGTGTCGATTCAAGCGCAAATCGTTAATTTGCTAAAAAAGCTCCAGAAGGAACGAGGGTTAACGTATTTATTTATTGCACACGATTTGTCGATGGTAAAATATATAAGCAATCGTATCGGGGTCATGCATCGAGGTAAAATTGTTGAGTTAGCGGAAAGTCAGGAACTTTATGACCACCCTATCCATCCTTATACAAAATCATTATTATCGGCTATTCCTCTGCCTGATCCTAAACTAGAGCGTGAACGACAAAGGATTATTTTTGATGAAACCAAATACAACGCCAATGATCGAGCAAATGAAAAGTTTATAGAAGTCCGTCCAGGTCATTTTGTCATGCTTACGGAGGATGAATTAATGCAATATCACCAAACAAATGCTAAAGGTATATTGCAATGAAGTTATCTAAGGTGATGCTGGTGACTGTTTGCATTTTTTTATGTTCCTTGTGTTATTCGTTATTATCAAGCCACACTGTCGCACTACTAACAATGATTAACTACACGTTTATGTTATCGCTTGCTTGTACAATTGTTGGAGGCTCGTTATTTGTTGTGCAAGGTGGTTTTTTCAATGGCATTGGTTATAGCTTTAAACGTTTTTTTGCTCGCGTTTCAAAAAATGGAGCGTACGCTTATGAATTAGATGGTAATCTGGAATTTATCCAAGCACCTACATATTCCTTTACTTATCCTCTTCTACTAGCTGGAACGCTCGGTTGTCTTATCACAACGATTTTATCTGTTGTGTTGTATTGAAAAACCAAAATGATTTCCCATTATACGGAAAAGCATGAGACTGTAGAGATAAAGGATAGATCTTCACTACAACAAGTCCTACCACTACTTTCGTGGTGGGGCTTACCTCGTAATATTCATTAATTGCGCTTTAGGATGCTGTGTAGAAATCTCCATAATGGACATTCATGTGATAGAAAAAGTGTTAGATTGACTGCCATCAATCTAACACTTTTTTTGCTGCGCCGTTGTTGTCCGCTTCGGCGGTGCTTTCCGCAGGCACACACGTAAGCCGCAACCCTCGCTTACGCGCAGGTTTGTTGCGTCTTACGCTGTGTGCGTTCCCGCAGGAGTCACCGCCTCCGCTACCAACAACTAGTTTTTTCTTCTAATTTATTATTCATTGCAAAAGAAAGATCAGTTCATATTTTATGCATGTTCCTTAGTGAAAATTTATCAATACCAATGTACCGCTATTTAAGATTTTAAGCTTATGTCCCAGCCACTTTCCCTTTTATCCCTAATTCGTTTTTTTACTTATCGATTTCAACCCATTTGTAGCTAATATCCGCTGAGAATGGATGTTCATATAAATTTTTCACATAAGGCTTCTTTAAACGACTTACACCTTTTTGGAATGTTGGAGCAAATGCCACATCTTCCATCATCAGCTTTTCAGCTTGTTGCATTAATTGCCAACGCTCCTTAATATCAGCAGTCGTTTTTGCTTGCTTAATTAACGCGTCCACTTCTGCATTTTTATAATGGGATTGGTTATAGTAAGCAGTTGATTCAAATAAATCAATATATGTCATCGGATCTTGAAAGTCCGGACCCCAGCCACCATAGTCTAAATCGTAGTCAACTGCGCCTTCTAATGCTAGTTTTTGTTTATTCGGCTGCATATTAATCGTTAGCTCTAAGCCAGCAAGATTGGTTTCTAATTGGTTTTTAATAAATTCAGCTGCTTTTTTTGATTCTGCTCGGTCATATGTTAAAAATTCTAGAGTTACTTTATCAACTCCTAGTTCTTGTAAACCAGTAGCCCACGCTTTTTTCGCCGCTTCAATATCTGTTTTATTCATATCACCATTCGCTTCGCGGAAATCAACGCCATTCTCATCCGTTGATAACCCTTGAGGGACTAAGTAGTAAGCAGGAATAGAACCGTCCTGTAAAATGACATCCGCAAATCCTTGTTTATCCCAAGCCATATCAATCGCTTTACGAATGTTTTTATTCCCTAAAAACTTGTTTTCATGATTCATACGAATAAAATACGTATTTGGTTTTAAAAATGTTGAATATTCTGGGCTATCTTTGTATTGCGCTACATACTCACTTGATAACTCAGTCGTATCAATTTCCCCTGCCTCATATAAGTTAACTGCTGTAGCAGTATCTTTTACAATTTTTTGCGTTATTTTCGTTAGCTTAACAACATCTTTGTCCCAATAGTTTTCATTTTTTGCAAAAGTCCATCCTTGTCCGTGCTGCCAAGACTCCATAATAAATGGACCATTATAAATCATGTTTGCTGCTTCTAACGCGTATTGATCACCTTGCGCCTCTGTAAATTCTTCATTTAACGGGAAAAATGGCGCGTAAGTTGTTAAGCTTAAAAAATATGGAATTGGTGCATTTAGTTGCACTTCAAGCGTAAAATCATTTAGCGCTTTTATGCCGATTTTATCTACCTTACCAAACAGTGGATCTCCTTCTGTTTGCACATTTGCAGCATTTTTAATATCGAGCATTAAATAAGAATAAATTGCTTGTGTTTCAGGATTAATTGCTCTTTTCCAAGCGTAGACAAAGTCATGCGCCGTAACCGGAGTGCCATTGCTCCACAGTGCGTCTTCACGTAACTTGAACGTATACACCGTACCATCTTCTGATACTTCATATGACGCTGCCATACCTGGCACAGGCGTATTCTCTGGTCCAATGCGATATAACCCCTCAAATACTGAATTCATCGCCGTTACAGCGAGTGCATCTACACTTCCTAAAGAACTCATCGTCGTTAAATCTCCGCCTGCAACTAAATGAAGTTCTTGTGTAACAGCAGACTCTCCCCCATCAGTAGCTTCTTTGTCCGTGCTATTTCCCCCAGTTGAGCTACCGGCTGAATTGTCTTCTTTACCATAGCAGCCCACTAATACAACGAGCATAAGACCTAACAATACAACGAGCCATTTCGTCTTTTTAGCCATACTCAAAACCCCTTTGATTTTATTGCACGATGGATACCGTACTGATTAACTAATATGCAATAATCATGCCGATACTTTTCTAGACTTATAAAACTGGCATAGAATTTGCAATATATTCTAGAAAGGGGGAATTACAGCATGTCACAACTACAAAAAGTACGAGGAGCATTACAAAAACAACAAACAGAGGCGCTTATCATCACAAACAATCAAAACCGTCGTTATTTAACTGGATTTACAGGGAGTGCTGGTACAGTAGTGATTACACCAACAAAGTCAATGTTACTTGTGGATTTTCGTTATACCGAACAGGCAACGAAACAAAGCCGTGCTTTTGAGGTACGTCAAATAGAACGCGCACATTTATATGAAACGATTCAAGAGATTTTCGATGCCGAATCTATCCAAACAGTTGGATTTGAACAACAGCATGTGAGTTACTATACGTATCAATTAATGGCTAGTAAACTAACAGCTACATTAAAACCGCTATCAAATATTGTGGAAGATTTGCGAATGATTAAAACACCTAAGGAAATAGAACTAATAAAAAAAGCAGCGTGGATTTCAGACGAAGCGTTCCAACATATTTTAACATTTATTAAACCTGGTGTTTCAGAGATTGACATTGCCAATGAATTAGAAGCGCATATGCGTAAAAATGGTGCTACTGGGGCTGCATTCGATATGATTATCGCTTCTGGTAAGCGCTCCGCCCTACCACATGGTGTTGCAACTGACAAAATCGTAGAACAAGGCGATATGCTAACACTCGACTTTGGTGCTTATTATCAAGGTTATCGTTCAGATATGACGCGAACAATCGCTGTAGGTGAGCCACCAGAAAAATTAAAAGAAATCTATCAAATCGTATACAACTCATTGCAGCATGCGCTCATGCATATGAAAGCTGGTATAACAGGGAAAGAAGCCGATAGTTATAGCCGCGACTTTATTACAAGCAAAGGTTATGGGGAACATTATGGACACGGTTCTGGGCATGGGATTGGCTTAGATATTCACGAAAATATTTTTATGTCTACTGTTTGCGAAGATCTGCTAGAAGAGAATATGGTACTTACAGTGGAACCTGGTATTTATATAGCCGATTTAGGTGGTGTCCGAATAGAAGATGATGTCATTATCACAAAAGATGGCATTGAAATCATTACGCACTCACCAAAGGAGCTTATTATTTTATAAGCGCTTCATACTGTGAGAAGAATATTTCTATATTTTATACACTTAGTGTCGGCATGTTTAGATTTTAGACACATTCGTCGCATCTTTTGCTAACAGCAATTTTTAAGTAATTACATGTACATTACATTAGATATGTCAAAGTTTCTAGTCACCGGCTGATAAGAAATACTACCGACACGCTATTTTAATTATGAACATCATTTTCTATCGTTTTCTGGTAATTAAATAGAGAATCGAGGTTTTATTATGCATCTATCAATGAAACAAACACAAGATTTGAATTTAGTGATGACCGTGCAACTTCGCCAAGCCATTGAATTGCTACAGTATTCTACTCAAGAACTAGAGCAGTTTATCCGTGAACAAGAATTGATGAATCCATTAATAGCATTGACTGAGCCAACAGTCCCAGAACGTATGCCTACTTCAAAAACTATAACTGGTCAAACAAACATGGTAGATACTTTATCTACATATGAACAAAATATTCGCGATGAGTTATTTGAACAAGTGAAGTTAACATTCTCTAAAGACACAGATATAAAATTACTTAAACATATTATTTATCATTTAGATGACAACGGTTACTATGAACCACCTATTGTGCCTATTTATAAGGAGCATGAAATTCATAAAGGTATTCACTTATTACAAACAATTGGACCTCTTGGTGTTGGGGCACGCAGTTTACAAGAGTGTTTACTGTTACAAACAATTTATCGTCATGATAGTCCAAAACATACTGATGAAGTGATTGCCAATCATTTAGAAGCATTTGCAAATAAAAAATGGCAACAAATCGCGAATGAGTTACATATCTCGCTTTGCGATATGCAAGCCATTTATCAATTTATTCTAACTTTACAGCCTAAACTAAGTTCACTGTTCCATCAAGAAGCCATTCAACACAATACGCCGGACATTATTGTACAAGTTAAGGATAATGTTATTACATTTTCTTTAAATGACTTTTATTTGCCTAAACTTAAACTTCACCCTGACTACGTTCCATATATTACGAGCAATTCTTCTGACAAGGGTTATTTTAAAAAGCATTTATCAGATTATCAATGGCTCGTTAACAGTATTGAACAACGGCGCCTTACCATTATCAAAATTATGACGGCTCTTATTGACAAGCAAAAAGCCTTTTTTACACATGGCTTTGCTGCTTTACAGCCTCTCACATTGCGTGAAGTTGCTGAGCAAATTGGTGTACATGAATCAACCGTTAGTCGTGTTACAACAAATAAATATGTTCAAACACCATATGGTACGTATGAGCTTCGGGATTTATTTACTTCAAAATTACAAACAACTACAGGTGACAGCGTGTCCCAAGTAAAGGTGAAATCACTGCTGACTGACTATATTAAGAACGAAAATAAAAATAAACCGTTGTCAGATCAAAAAATTGCTAACTATTTCAAAATGAGTCATGGTATCGAAATTTCACGTCGTACGATTACAAAATATCGTGAGGAGATGAATATCCCATCATCTTCACGACGCAAGGAAATTCAATTTAGTTAAGCATTTGAAAGGAGCTATCGCATTGTCGATAGCTCCTTTCCTGTCTATTTTAAGGGGGGTTACACATTCAATTTTGTTTCATATTAACAAAGACGCTTTTTATTTCTGTATAGTTGGACAGGCCGTATTCGCCACCCATTTCGCGACCTATACCTGATTGCTTATAGCCACCAAACGGCATTGTTTCCCATTCTAAACCAAAATCATTGATCCATACGGTTCCTGCTTGTAGTTTACTAGAGATATAGTGAGCTTTTTTCACATTTTCCGTCCAGATACTTGCAGCTAATCCATACTTACTATCATTTGCACGTGCAATGACTTCTTCTATTGTTTCAAACGAAAAGATGGACATGACTGGCCCAAAAATTTCTTCTCGGGCAATTGTCATATGATCTTGTACATCTGCAAATACAGTAGGTTGCACAAAGTAACCTTTGTTAAATGCACGCCCACCACCTGCTACAAGCCGTGCACCTTCTGCTTTTCCTTTTTCGATAAAACCAAGTACTGTATTCAATTGTTTTTGCGAAACGAGTGGACCCATTTCTGTCTGTGGATCTAATCCAGGTCCTAGTTTTACTTCTTGTGCATTCTCAGCAAGCTTTTCCACGAATTGATTGTACAAACTACTGTGCACAAATACACGAGTACAAGCGCTACAGTTTTGACCATGATTATACATTGTTCCTGCAAATGTACCTTCGATTGCAGTTTCAATATCTGCATCTGCCAACACAATTGCTGGCGATTTACCACCGAGTTCTAACGTCACACTTTTCACATCATCTGCTGCTTTTTTCATAACATGAATACCTGTTTTTGTTGAGCCAGTAAATGCAACCTTTGCGACACCTTTATGTGTGACAATGGCCTCTCCTGCCTCTCCTGTTCCAGGAACAATGTTCACAACACCATCAGGCAAACCGGCTTGTTTCATTAATTTCCCTACATATAATAATGACAACGGTGTTTCCGCTGCTGGTTTAATCACAACGGTACAACCAACTGCTAATGCAGCGCCTAATTTCCATGCAGCCATGGCAAGCGGGAAATTCCACGGAATAATTTGTCCAACAACACCTACCGGCTCATGAACCGTATAGTTTAAATAATTTTTAGATACTTGTACATTTTGCCCTGTTATTTTTGTTGCCCAACCTGCATAATAACGGAAATGTTGCACAGTACCATCTACATCATCAGCTAATGCTGTTTCGTAAGGCTTCCCATTATCTAATGATTCTAACTGTGCTAATTCCTCACGGTGTTCCTCTATTAAATCCGCAAATTTATAAATAATACGTGAACGTTCAGCTGCCTCCATGAAAGACCACTCACCGTCAAATGCTTTTTGTGCTGCTAACACTGCGACGTTGATATCTTCAGCTTGTGCCTCACTTACAGTTGCAATGACTTCTTCATTCGCTGGATTTAAAACGTCAAAGCTTTTACCTGATTGAGATGCCACGTATTCACCGTTAATGTATAACCCAATCGGTGATTGTAAAAATTCTAGTACTTTTGGTTTCAGCGTTAATAAAGCCTCCATATTTGACACCCCTTTTGTTAATGAAGTTCAGTAACCAACACATCTAAGTCAGCCAAAATAGCTTTTAATTGCGCATCTTCTTCTGCCGTCAGTGGCAAACGTGGTAAACGGCATGGTCCACCTGCCCAACCTTTTAGTTCCATTGCACGTTTAGCAATTTGTACATATTTACCTGAGCCTTCTAAAAACGCACATAATGGTAAAAGTCGATCGTAAATGGACCACGCCTTTTCTAGATTACCCTCTTGTACATTGTTGTATAGTTCAGTTACAAGTTCAGGCACGATGTTCCCTGATACAGAAATCCAACCGACCGCACCGACAAGGAATGATTCAATTGCTAAATCTTCTGATCCACAAAATACTTTAATATCGTCTTGTCCTTGGCGTACAATATCACGTGCTTTGCCGATACTACCACTCGATTCTTTGATATGTGTGATGTTTGGTACTTCTCTGCCTACTTTTAATATCGTGTCCAAACCAATATCCACACCTGATGTGAACGGATTGTTATAAATCATAATTGGAAAGCTAACCGATTCTGCTACTGTTTTAAAGTGTAAATATATTTCCTCGTCTTTCGGATGTGCATAATAGGAGTTAATAAGTAATGCAGCGTCTGCTCCAGCCTGTTCAGCTTGTTGTGTATAGGCAACAGCATCCGCTGTAGTCTCTGCAGCTGTCCCTACGATTAACGTAATACGACCTTTAATTTGATCGACTGCTACTTCTACCGCTTTCATACGTTCTTCTTTTGACAAACTTACAAATTCCCCTGTACTACCGTTAATTGCAATGCCTGTTACACCTGCTTCAATAAAATGTTCAATATTTTGACGGAAACCATCCCAATCAATGTCTGTTTGATTTAACATCGGCGTTACTAATACTGGAAATACACCTTCTAATTTTTTCATCATTCTTTCCTCCTCAGTTTTAGTTATTACACAATGATGAATCCTTGTTGTAATGGATCTTCGCTATCTACTACAAATTGATGGATTCCTGTGATATATCCTTTTAATGCAATTTCGTAGCCAACTTCATGTTTTCGTGTCAACTCGATACTGCTGCCGAAAATACTATTATTTATTTGAACTGCTTGATCGCCTAATATAGCAGTTAAAGCTAATGTACTATCAACACTTGGCGAACGTAAAATATAGCCATCTCGTTCAAATGTTACTGAACGTACCATACTGTCTAATTTTTCATACACAATTACACCATCAGCATCATGATATTTGGCACTTTCAGTTATTCCCCAAGTGCTAATATAAGCTAATTCATCTAGCACGAGTGCCTTTATATGATGCGGTTTTTCCATCACAATATAGTGTCGTTCATCGTCCACTACAACTCGCTCACCGGCTATCCTTGCTGGCTTCACTGTCAAATGAACTGACAGTACTTCGTCTTTTGATTCCGAAAGTTTTACATATACTTGGTGGATACCTTTTACCGTTTCAATCGAATAGATGTTGTCGTCTGATAATTCAATTGTGCCGCATTCTAGTAATGCCGTTGTCGTTGCTACAAGTGCCTCATACTTATAATCTGTCGATGCCGCATGTTGGAAAAATAATAACCGAAATGAAGCAACGGCAGATGGCAATATTACGCAGCCATGCATACCACGATGTCCTCGTGGCTCATTTAATAAAAGGTTTTTCGTATTTTCAAATTGTGTATTTAATGCAGTAGCCGCTTCTGCTATTTGTTCTTGATAAATGGCAATAGGTGATTGCACCACTATACGAAAGGCTTCCCCCACTACTTGTGTATCAATTGTTTGAAAAGATTTGTTATAGTTCATCTATATCCTCCTTTAGTGATCCATCGGTGGAATCATTAAATAGCCTTCTTTTAATGGATCTTGCTCATTGTAAAAGAATTTATGCATGCCCATTACCCATGCAGACCCTGTTACTTCAGGGATAACGGCCACCCCATCACCTACTGTTACTTCCTCTAGTACACGTGCTGTAAATAATGTTCCTACGATACTTTCATAAACAAATGGTTCATTGACTGCCAGCTCATTTTTCGTATAAAGCGTAGCAATTTTAGCTGACGTTCCTGTACCACATGGTGACCGGTCTATCCCACCTGGTGGTACAACGACTGTATTTTTTAAATGTGCTAATTCATTGGTAGCATCCGTATAAAACTCCATATGTGTGAGTCCCTCAATAAATGAAAACTCAGGATGGACAATCTTTTCTTTGGCATTGACAGCATTTCGGAGACGAATACCTGTATTAATGATTGCTGTCGCATTTTCTACTGATAAATCAAGACCTATTTTACGAGCATCGACAATACCATAAAAATTGCCCCCATAGGCTATTTCACATTCAACTGTCCCTAGCTCTGGATCCTCAATATCCACTTTTTTTAATAGAAATGAAGGTACATTTTTAAATGTCACTTCTTTCGCAATTCCTTCTTCTACTTTAATTTGTACATCGATTAAACCTGCTGGCGTGTCTAATGTAATATTTGTATACGGTGTTTGAATGTCTATTAATTTTGCTTCGACAAGTGCTGTACATACACCAATCGTATCGTGTCCACACATTGGTAAGTAGCCACCCGTTTCGATATAAATAACACCAAGATCGGCATCTGGATGGCAAGGGTCAGTAATAATCGCACCTGACATAACACTATGGCCGCGGGGTTCGTTCATCAAAAACTTGCGTATCCAGTCGTAATGTTTTTGCATATATAACATTTTGTCTGACATCGTTTCCCCTTTTAGTTTCGGCATACCACTAATAAGTGACCTTGTTGGATTGCCCCCTGTATGGGTATCAATTGTGGTAAATAGCTTTTGGAATTTCATGTGTGAAGTACTCCCTTCTGAAATCGATTCATATTAACTGGCTCCGTCGGAATACACGTATTTTTATGTTGCAGCAATTCTTGCACGAGTTTTCCTGTAACGGCAGCTAAGCTTATACCGTCCCCTTCATGACCTGCCGCTATATAGAAGCCAGGTACTTGCTCTACTTCACAAATAATTGGTAAATGATCCTCCGTCCATGGTCTTAACCCACAATATGTACGAATAATCGACATATCGGCGATTTTCGGATAAAAGCGCATAGCACGCCTTGCAATCATTTTGACAACATCATGATTGACTTTTGTATCAAACCCAACAAATTGACGACTACTCCCGATTAAAAAATTTTGTGCTTCGGTTGGTTCAAAAACTAATGCCACACCGTATTTTTCAATATCCGCATCCACCATCCGCTCTCCACCAAATTTAGAAATTAAATAGCCAAATTCCATCACTTTGCGAAGACCTACTGGCTCTTGACGAGACGCCACAATAAGGTGTCCTTTACGCGGCTGTATTGGAATATCGATGCCTAACATCTGGCCAATGCTTGGAGCCCAAATACCACAAGCATTAATTACTTTGTTAGCCGTCATCGTCTCCACATTTGTATCGATTAAAAATGTGCCATCTGACTGCTTCTTAATCATTCTGACTTCGGTATGTTTTCTTATGTTTGCGCCTAATTTTTCTGCTGAATGGAACATGGAAAACGTCAGCATATACGGATTCACTGTTGAGTCGGTTTTACACTCAAGCCCACCATATAAATCGTCTGCAAAAAACTTTGATTCATTTCTTAAATCTGCGCGGTCTAACATTTTAAAATCTAGACCCGCTTGTTTTTGCCGTGTCACCCATTGCTGTGCAGCTTCTATTTCTACTTCACTTTCACAAACAAGAATACTTCCTGGGTTACGATATTCAAATTTAATTTCCAAGTCTTTATCTAAGTCATGTACTAATTGTTGGCTTACTAATGACATTTGGCTATCAAAGCCCGGGTCCTTATCAATGGCTAAAATATTGCCATCACAACGAGAAGATGTACCACTCGCTAATTCATTTTTTTCGAGTACCGTTATTTCAAGTCCCGCCTTTGCACAATAATAAGCAATTGCCGCTCCAATAATGCCTCCGCCAATAATAACGATATCATGATGAGATGTCCCCAAGGTTCTCCCCCCTTTTTTAACTAGCACTTAACATTGTGCAAAAACTATGCCAATCTAAACATCTGAAATTTGTTTGATTAAGAAGCCACTATATGTCAAAATAAATTTTAATATTCTAAAAAATTTGACACACGGTTACGAAGGGGGACTTACATTGCATCCATACCATTTAATTATGAATAAAATGCTAAAACGAAATTTCGCTTTTATCCCTATAGAAGAAGTCATTACTAAAATGAATAATGATAAAATACAGTATTTTGTTATTGAAAATGACAAACCTTATGCCGTTAAAAGAGGCAAACGAAAAAGTGATATTAACTATATCGCCTGTCAAATTGTTCGTATGGATTGTCCGCTCAAAACAGCGCTTGATTATTTAGAGGAATATGAGTATTTACTTGTGCGTGACGAAGAAAAAAAATATATAGGTTATTTATGGAAAGAATCCTTAATGCATGATCTTGCCTATGAATTAGAGTGTACTAACGCTTACTTAAACACTATTTTAGAAACCATTAATGAATCATGTACTGTCATTGATGGTAATCAAAACGTCATTTATTGGACAAAAGGTGCCGAAAGTATTTTTTCTGTATCTGGCAATCATATTATTGGACAACCCATCACGAATTTCTTTAAAGAAGACCAACTTGAAATATTACATACATTACAGCATGGGAAATCCGTTTATCAGCAACAACATTTTCCTCGTGAAGATCTTGTCGTGATGATTAATTCAAATCCTGTTATGTTAAATGATAAAACGATTGGCGCAGTGGTGGCAGAGACAGATATTACGCATGTAAAAAAATTAAACGAGGAGCTCCATATTACATCGGAAAAATTACTGAATTTAGAGAAACAGATGAATACGAATGGCTTAGCGTATGATCCTTTTACATTAATCCGTGGCAATAGCCCACAGCTTAAAAATGTGCTTGAAAAAGTAAAAAAAGTCGCTGAAACAGAAGCCAATATTTTAATATATGGTGAAAGCGGGGTCGGCAAAGAGCTTTTCGCTCGAGCCGTCCATGCCATTCGAGAAAAACCTGAAGCGCCCTTTGTAGCAATCAACTGTGGGGCCATTCCAAGTGGCTTATTTGAAAGTGAGATTTTCGGTTATGAAAAAGGGGCCTTTTCTGGTGCCCATCAAAAAGGAAAAAAGGGGAAAGTTGAGTTAGCACGTGGCGGCACCTTGTTTCTAGATGAAATTGGGGAAATGCCTTTAGACATGCAAGTGAAAATTTTGCGATTGCTACAAGAAAAAACATTTTATGCTGTCGGTGGCACAAAAGAAATGGATGTTGATTTTAATTTAGTTGCTGCTACGAATAGGGACTTAAAACAATTAGTAGCAGAAGGAAAATTTAGAGAAGATTTATATTATCGTTTAAATGTTGTAAATTTCACTGTTCCCCCATTACGAGAGCGTGCATCAGATATTTTAGAAATTAGCAACTATTTTTTATATGAAAAATCGATTAAATACAACCGCCCTATTCAAGGAATTCCTCCTGAGATTGTCAATATTCTATTACACTATCAGTGGCCAGGAAATGTACGTGAACTTAGTAATGTTATAGAACGGCTCGTTGTTTTTTCAAATGAGGGAGCCATTCATGTAGAAGATTTACCAGCCGATATTTTGGCGGCTGTTCCTAAAGCAGAACTACTAGAGGTACCAAAAGACTTGCCACATAGCAATGGCTCCCAATTAAGTGAACAGCTTGAACATTATGAGCGAGAAATTATTTTGCAACAACTGATTTCTGTGAATGGCAATAAAAAGATGTGTGCAAAAAAATTAGGCATTACACGCGCCACTTTATACAACCGATTAAAAAGGCTAAATATAGATGTCTAATTTTTTTAAACTGTCCATTTTTTATACACGTATTGTTTGATACTTTATACATTCGTTGGATGCTGATTAAAATAATAAAAGAAATTATCTGGCATAGTTTTTGCAGTAACTATATATGTAAATAAAAATTGCGTATTAGGGGTGTAGGCTATGCAAAATAAAACTATGATGGTATGTCGTTGTGAAGAAGTTAGCTTCGATGAACTAGTCAAAACAGCATCTGAATATAATTGTTCTGCACGAGAACTAAAATTACGTACGCGTGCGGGAATGGGCTACTGTGGTGGTCGTACTTGTCGTACAATGGTAGACCAAATCGCACATATCTATCAGCCAAGAAGCAATAATGACATATCATTAAAATACCAAGCGCCCATTCGTCCGGTGCGTTTTGCGGATTTAGGGGAGGTTAAATCATGACAGAACGTATTATGAGTCATCCTATTTTGGGAGATCTGCCACACAAGGAAAAAGTATCTTTTACTTTTGATGATCAATTATACGAAGCATATAAAGGCGAATCATTAGCAGCTGCATTACTTTCCCAAGATATCCGCACATTACGCGTGCATGAGGAAACCGGTCATCCACGTGGTATTTATTGTAATATTGGTCATTGCTTTGAATGCCGTGTAAATATCAACGGCTTAGATGGAGAACGTGCATGTATTACGCCAGTCACTGAAGGTATGGTTGTAAAGAGTGGCAAAGTACTTCCAACGACGGTACGTGATTGGAGGAAACATCATGGGAAATAAAGTAATTATTATCGGTGCTGGTCCTGCTGGTCTTTCTGCAGCTATTACTTTGGCTGAAAAAAATATTGGCGTTGTTGTTATAGATGAGTACCTTTATGCAGGCGGACGTTTACTTGGACAACTTTACGAAGAAAGCCCAAATAAATGGTGGAATGGCATAGTAGAATCCGAACGATTATTAGCTCGTGCTAAAGAATTGAATGTCGAGTTTTCTTTACAAACGTCAGTTTCAGATTTAGAAAAAATAGATCAAGATTGGGTACTCCATACGAATAAAGGTGTTTTCCATACAAAGCAGTTGCTCTTAGCTACAGGTGCCGCTGAATCACCGTTCCCTATTCCAGGATGGACGTTGCCTGGTGTGATGTCTGTAGGGGCTGCGCAAGTCATGACAAATGTGCATCGGGTAAAGCCCGGCAAGCGCGGCGTTATTATTGGTGTTAATGTGCTTTCTTCTGCAATTGCTATGGAGTTGCAAATCGCTGACGTGCAAGTGGCAGCTATCACATTACCTGCAGCCAATTTATTAACAATTAATAGTAGTAATCCATTAGAGGTAATGAATTCTTTATTGCATGTTTCTCATATGGCCCCTTCTCCACTTATAAAAATTGGTAGTAAGTTTATGAAAAATGAATTCCTAAAGAAACTTGGGATTACATTCTATCCTAAAGATGGGGTTAGAATGTGGGGGATTCCAATTATGTTGCGAAAAGCTGTTATTGAAATTGTGGGTAAAGACCAAGTTGAAGGTGTTGTTCTTGCAACAGTCAATATAGATGGTTCTATTGTTCCAGGCAGTGAGAAACGCATTGATGTAGATTTTGTTTGTATCGCAGGAGGATTATATCCGTTAGCAGAATTGGCCTCTTTAGCAGGTTGCCCCTTCCATTATATTGAACAATTAGGCGGATTCGTCCCTCTACATAATGAACAAATGGAGACGAACTTAACAGGCTTACATGTTGCGGGCAATATTACAGGAATTGAAGGCGCAAAAGTAGCATTCGCACAAGGAAAAGTTGCTGCCCTCACTATTGCATCCAAGTTAGGTGCTAGCGTTACGCAACTAGACATTCAACAAGCAATTGAAGATGTAGAAACAACAAGGGCTAATGCCCATATCCAATTCCATCCGGAAGTTTTAGTAGGTCGTCAAAAAATGAAGGAAATATGGTCACAAACTTTGTCACATACGCTAAGTTAATTATGTCCATTTTTTTAGACAAAAGTAAAAAAGTGTATACAGTTTTTAAATCAATTGTTCCTATAAAAAATCTTTCTCTAGCTTTTTAAGAGAAAGATTTTTTATTTTTTTATAGCCTTAACCCATTCGTTTCGTTGTCGAAAAAACATGAAGCTCAATTATTGGCATAAAAAATGCATTATCCATTAGTAGAAATAAAAGTTGAAAGGAGGGTTTCTATAGAACGATAGAGGAAGAAACAAGGATGTGGGCTGTGAAATGATTCTTTAAGGGGGAGAATAAATGGAAGCAATCGTAAATACTTTAGTTGATTACATTTGGGGAAATGCACTCGTTTACTTAGCATTAGGTGTAGGCTTATATTTCACTGTTATTACAAAAGCTGTTCAATTTCGTTATATTCCTGAGATGATACGGTTATTGCGTCAACGAGGGGAAACGAACGAAGGCATCTCTTCTTTTCAAGCTTTCTGTATGGCGTTGTCTGGACGTGTCGGGGTTGGTAATATTGCTGGGGTGGCAACTGCTATTGCTGCTGGGGGACCCGGTGCAGTATTTTGGATGGGAGTTATGGCCTTCCTCGGTGGAGCAAGTGCATTCATCGAATCAACTTTAGCACAAGTATACAAAGAAAAGGCGGATAATCAATATCGTGGTGGATCTCCCTATTATATTGAAAAAGGGTTAAAATTAAAAGGATTTGCCATCTTTGTAGCAATCGTAATTTGTATTTCGTATGGAATTTTAGTGCCAGGGATTCAAGCAAACACAATAGCTGCTTCATTTGATACAGCATTTCATTTTCCACCATTTGTAACAGGTATAATTATTGTTGTACTTTTAGCATTAATCATTTTTGGTGGCATTAAGCGGATTGCACGAGTAGCAGATAAAGTTGTCCCAATTATGGCGCTTGCTTATGTTCTATTAACAATCATTATTTTAGGAGCTAATTTAAGTGAAATTCCTGGAATGCTTAAATTAATCGTTACAAGCGCATTTGGTACAAATGAAATATTCGGAGGTATCGTTGGAGCGGCTATTGCCTGGGGTGTAAGACGTTCAGTATTTTCAAATGTGGCTGGTGCAGGTGAAGCAACATTCAGTTCAGCTGCCGCTGAAGTAACACACCCAGCTAAACAAGGTTTAGTCCAAGGTTTCTCGATTTATATTGATACGATAATCGTTTGCACAGCAACGGCTTTAATGATTTTAATAACAGGTATGTATAATGTAACACCTCCTGGCGCTACAACACCGCTTGTAGAGAACGTTCCAGGCCTTGTTGCAGGTACTGCTTATACGCAAGCCGCTGTATCTACTGTATTTCATAATCTTGGAAGTAGTTTTGTAGCCATTGCCATTTTCCTTTTTGCCTTTACAACTTTAATGGCATACTATTATATAGCAGAAACGACAATTGTATATCTAGATAAGAAATTACAATATCCAATATTAAAATTCGTTTTAAAAATAGTTTTTTTAATAGTCGTTTACATCGGAAGCATTCAATCTGTGAGCCTTATGTGGGGATTGGGGGATATTGGATTCGGAAGTATGAGCTATTTAAACTTTATTGTAATCGTTTTATTATCAAAACCTGCTATTAAAGTTTTGCGTGATTATGATCGTCAAAAGAAGGCAGGCCTGGATCCTATTTTCGATCCACGTGAGGTTGGCATTGAAAACGCCGATTTTTGGATTGCATACAGTGATAGATTTAAAAAGAAGAAATAAGTATGAAATAAAAAACAGTCAGCACTCAGCTGACTGTTTTTGTTGCCTAGCGACGTCCTACTCTCACAGGGGGAAGCCCCCAACTACCATCGGCGCTAAAGAGCTTAACTTCCGTGTTC